>CAZIXP010000014.1:20436-46888 GCA_964543245.1 uncultured Starkeya sp. | reverse complement strand
TTCCGAGAGCGCGTCGCCGCCGACGTCGCCGCCAACGAGACGAGTGAAGCGCCGTGAACGCACCCAACTCCTTCCGCACCGGTCCCGACGAGAGCGGGCATTTCGGCATCTTCGGCGGACGTTTCGTCGCCGAAACGCTCATGCCCAACATTCTCGAACTGGAGGCCGCCTATCGGGCGGCCTGCGCCGACCCCGCCTACAAGGCGGAGATGGACGAGGGGCTGAAGCACTATGTCGGCCGGCCGAGCCCGCTCTATTTCGCCGAACGCCTTACCGAGCATCTCGGCGGCGCGAAGATCTATCTCAAGCGCGAGGAGCTGAACCACACCGGCTCCCACAAGGTGAACAACGTCCTCGGCCAGATCCTGCTCGCCCGCCGCATGGGCAAGAAGCGGATCATCGCCGAGACCGGCGCGGGCCAGCACGGCGTCGCCACCGCCACGCTCTGCGCCCGCTATGGCCTGCAATGCGTGGTCTATATGGGCGCGGTGGACGTCGCCCGGCAGGCGCCGAACGTGTTCCGCATGAAGATGCTGGGCGCCGAGGTGGTGCCGGTGCAGTCCGGCTCCAAGACGCTCAAGGACGCGATGAACGAGGCGTTGCGCGACTGGGTCACCAATGTGCGCGACACCTTCTACTGCATCGGCACGGTTGCCGGCCCGCACCCCTATCCCGGCATGGTGCGCGACTTCCAGTCGGTGATCGGCACCGAGACCCGCGCCCAGATGCTGGAGGCCGAAGGCCGCCTGCCGGACAGCCTCATCGCCTGCATCGGCGGCGGCTCCAACGCCATGGGCCTGTTCCACCCCTTCCTCGACGATCCCTCGGTGGCGATCTACGGCGTCGAGGCGGCCGGCCACGGCATCGCCTCCGGCCTGCACGCCGCCTCGCTGACCGGCGGCCGCCCCGGCGTGCTGCACGGCAACCGCACCTATCTGCTGATGGACGATGACGGCCAGATCGCCGAGGCGCACTCCATCTCCGCCGGCCTCGACTATCCCGGCATCGGGCCGGAGCATTCCTGGCTGCACGATATCGGCCGGGTGACCTACATCTCGGCGACCGACGAGGAGGCGCTGGCCGCCTTCCAGCTGCTCTCGAAGCTGGAGGGCATTATTCCCGCGCTGGAGCCGGCCCACGCCATCGCCAAGGTGATCGAGATCGCCCCCACCCTGCCCGCCGACCACCTGATGGTGGTCAACCTGTCCGGCCGCGGCGACAAGGACATTCCCCAGGTCGCCGAGATCCTCGGCAGCCGCCTGTGAGCCCGACCATGACATCGCGCCTCCCGACCCGCCTCGACGCCCGCTTCCGCGCCTGTGCGCAGGAGGGCCGCGCCGCCCTCGTCACCTTCGTCACTGCCGGCGATCCCGACCTCGCCACCTCGCAGGCGATCCTCGCCGCCCTGCCGGGGGCGGGGGCCGACATCATCGAGCTGGGCGTGCCTTTCACCGACCCGATGGCCGACGGCCCGGCCATCCAGGCCGGCGGGCTGCGCGCGCTGAAGGGTGGCCAGACCCTGGCCAAGACCATCGCCATGGTCCGCGCCTTCCGCGAGGCCGACGCGGCCACGCCGATCGTGCTGATGGGCTATTACAACCCGATCTACATCTACGGCGTGCCGCGCTTCCTGGAAGACGCCAAGGCTGCCGGGGTGGACGGGCTGATCGTCGTCGACCTGCCGCCGGAGGAGGATGGCGAGCTGTGCCTGCCCGCGCTCGCCGCCGGGCTGGACTTCATCCGCCTCGCCACCCCCACCACCGACGACAAGCGCCTGCCGGCGGTGCTCACCAACACCGCGGGCTTCGTCTACTACGTCTCGATCAACGGCATCACCGGCTCGGCCGCGCCGGACCCGGATGCGGTGGCCGGGGCGGTGGCGCGGATCAAGGCGCATACCGGCCTGCCGGTCGCGGTCGGCTTCGGCGTGCGCACGCCCGAGCAGGCGGCCGCCATCGCGGCCGGCGCTGACGGCGTGGTCGTCGGCTCGGCACTCGTCGATGCGGTGCGCCGCAGCCTCGATGCCGAGGGCCATGCCACGGCGGAGACGGTGGGCGCCGTCACCGGCCTCGTCGCCTCGCTGGCGGCGGCGGTGCGCGGGGTCGACCGGCAGGCGGCGGAATAGGCGGGAGCCGGCCGGCGCGGGCCTCGCGCCTGCGCCGCCCGCGGAACGACACCCCGCCGCGCCATCCCCCGCCGGCTCATGCCGCACCGGCCTATGCCCCGCCGCCCCCGCGGCGGCGGCGCCTTCGGCCTTTCGTTCGCCGCACAACGGCATTACATGGAAGCCGGATCAGCCTGGAGCCGCCCCGTTGAACTGGATCTCGAACGTCGTCCGCCCGAAGATCAACAGCTTCCTGAGCCGGCGCGAAGTGCCGGAGAATCTCTGGGTGAAGTGCCCCGAGACCGGGCAGATGGTGTTCCACAAGGACCTCGAGGCCAATCTCTTCGTGGTGCCGGGTTCCGGCGTCCACATGCGGATGGACCCGATGTCGCGGCTGCGCTCGGTGTTCGACGGCGGCAAATGGATCGATGTCGCCCTGCCGGCGGTGGCGGCCGACCCGCTGAAGTTTCGCGACGAGAAGCGCTATGTCGACCGTCTCAAGGACGCCCGCGCCAAGACCGGCGCGCAGGACGCGGTGAAGGTCGGCTTCGGCAAGCTCGACGGGCTCGCCGTCACCATCGGCGTGCAGGATTTCGGCTTCATGGGCGGCTCGCTCGGCATGGCGGCCGGCGAGGCCATCGTGACCGGGCTGGAGACCGCCGCCTCGCGCGGCACCCCCTTCATCATGTTCTGCTCCTCGGGCGGCGCCCGGATGCAGGAGGGCATCCTCTCGCTGATGCAGATGCCGCGCACCACCTGCGCCATCCAGGAACTGCGCGAGGCGCGGCTGCCCTATATCGTGGTGCTGACCAACCCGACGACCGGCGGCGTCACCGCCTCCTACGCCATGCTGGGCGACGTGCAGATCGCCGAGCCGGGCGCGCTGATCGGCTTCGCCGGCCCCCGCGTGATCGAACAGACCATCCGCGAGAAGCTGCCGGAAGGCTTCCAGCGCGCGGAATATCTGCGCGACCACGGCATGGTGGACCTTGTGGTGCACCGCCACGACATGCGCGACACCCTCGCCAGGCTGTGCCGGCTGATGATGCGGGCGCCGCGGCGCGAGAGCGAGGCTGTCGCCGCCCCGGCGCCGGCTCCCGCCCCGGCCGAGCCGGCCCCGGCCCCGGCCGCGCCCGCCCCGGTCTGAGCCTCAGGAGCCGGTGATGGGCGCGCATGCGGCCGAACACGGCCCGTCGGGTCGCGGTGCCGGGCAGCCCGACCCTGCCCCCGGTCCCGGCGGCATCACCTCCGACCTCATCCTGGAGCGCCTGCTGGCGCTGCACCCCAAGCTGATCGACCTTTCGCTGGAGCGGATGTGGCGGCTGCTGGAGCGGCTCGGCCACCCCGAGCGGCGGCTGCCGCCGGTCATCCACGTCGCCGGCACCAATGGCAAGGGCTCGACCGTCGCCTTCATGCGCGCCGTGCTGGAGGCGGCGGGGCTGAAGGTCCACGTCTACACCTCGCCCCATCTCGTGCGCTTCAACGAGCGCATCCGCCTCGCCGGCCGGCTGGTGGAGGAGCCCCGCCTCGCCGAGGCGCTGGCGCGGGCCGAGCGGGCCAATGACGGGGCGCCCATCACCTTCTTCGAGATCACCACCGCCGCCGCCTTCCAGCTCTTCGCCGAGGAGCCCGCCGACATCCTGCTGCTGGAGGTCGGCCTCGGCGGCCGGCTCGACGCGACCAATGTGGTGGAGCGGCCGCTGGCCACCGTCATCACCCCGGTCTCGATCGACCATGTCGAGTTCCTCGGCGAAACGGTCGAGGCGATCGCGGGGGAGAAGGCCGGCATCCTCAAGGCCGGGGCCCCCGCCGTGATCGCGCGCCAGCCCCGCGAGGCGCTGCGCGCGATCGAGCGCCGGGCCGCGCGGCTCGGGGTCTCGCTGCACATCGCGGGAGAGCAGTTCCAGGCCTTCGAGGAAGGCGGCCGGCTGGTGGTCGCCGACGAGATGGGGCTGGTCGACCTGCCGCTGCCGCGGCTCGTGGGCGGGCACCAGATCGAGAATGCCGGACTGGCGGTCGCCGCGCTGCGCGCCGCCGGGCTCAAGCTGCCGGCCGCGGCCTATGAGGCGGGCATGCGGGCGGCGGAGTGGCCGGCGCGGCTGCAGCGCCTCGGGCCCGGCCCGCTGGTGGCGCGGGCACCGGAGGGCATCGAGGTCTGGCTGGATGGCGGCCACAACGCCGCGGGCGGGCGGGCGCTGGCTGCCGCGCTGGCCGACATCGAGGACCGCGCGCCGCGCCCGCTGGTGATGGTGGTGGGCATGCTCGGCACCAAGGACGCGGGCGGCTTCCTCGCGCCCTTCGCCGGGCTGGCGCGCGAGCTGGTGGCGGTGCCGGTGCCGGGCGAGCACAAGGGCCAGCCGCCGGAGGCGGTGGCCGCCGCGGCCCGCGCCCAGGGCATCGCCGCCTCGGTCGCCCCCAGCGTCGCTGCGGCGCTGGAGGGCCTCGCCAGCTTTCCCGCCCCGCCGGTTCCCCGGGTGCTGATCTGCGGCTCGCTCTATCTCGCCGGCGCGGTGCTCGGCGCCAACGGCAATTATCCCGACTGAGGCCCCCCGCGGGCCGTGGCTGCGTGTCTCGTGGCTGCGCGGCGACACCGATGGCCGACGCGCAAACGGCTTCGCCCGCGCGGCCGGGAGGCCGCACGGCGAGACATTGCGGGGAGGGAGGCAGGTCTCGCCCGGCTCAGCGCGGGGCGAGCACCATGATCATCTGGCGGCCTTCGAGCTGCGGCTCGGATTCCACCTTGGCGATGGTGGTCAGCTCGTCGCGGACCTTGTTCAGCAGCTTGTAGCCCAGCTCCTGGTGCGCCATCTCGCGACCGCGGAAGCGAAGCGTGACCTTCACCTTGTCGCCTTCTTCGAAGAAGCGATGGATCGCCTTCATCTTCACGTCGTAGTCGTGCGTGTCGATGCCGGGGCGCAGCTTGATTTCCTTGATCTCGACGATGTGCTGCTTCTTGCGCGCCTCATTGGCCTTCTTCTGGTTCTGGTACTTGAACCGGCCATAGTCGAGGATCTTGCAGACGGGCGGCGCCGAGTTGGGTGCGATCTCGACGAGGTCGAGGCCAGCGTCCTGGGCCATGGCGATGGCATCGCGGGTCAGCACGACGCCGCGGTTCTGCCCATCCTGGTCAATGAGCTGGACTTCACGAATGCGGATGTCTTCGTTGACGCGCGGGCCATCCTTTTCCGGCGCAACGGGTCTCATGGGGCGACGAATGGTGGTCAACTCCTCTGAAGTTTCGACGATCCGTTCCACCTCCGGGCGGCGCCCGCGGGCTGGCCGACCTTCCGGACCGTGAAACGGTTGCAGAACATCGTGACAAACCGCGCAGAAGTCAACGGGATGACGTGCTGCTAAGCGGTGCGGATGCGCTGCGTCGCAGCAACTGGGCATGCCGGCTGCCTTGTTCAAGGGCACGGCGAGCGAAACCGGCCTCGGGTGGGCGGAACCCCGGTGCGGCGTCGAGCCGGCGGGCCGATCTCCTTCGGCCGGGAACAGCGCGGAACCCGCGTGCGCGCCCCGGCGGGCATCGGGAGCCCCGTGCGCATTGCCGAACGGCCCGCGCGTGCTCTAGCAAGGACGGCCCGCGCGGCTTCAGCCGGAGCCGTCGAGTCGCGCACCGCCCCGCCGCCTCCCGTCCCACGCCAGCCTGGACAGCCGCCATGGATGCCGATCTTCCCCAGTTCATCACCGTGGGCGACGATGCCCGCCGCATCGCCGTGCGGGTCCGCGAGGGCGGCTCCGGCCGGCCGGGGCTGCTGTGGTGCGGCGGGTTCCTCTCCGACATGCGCGGCACCAAGGCGGTGGCGCTCGACGGCTGGGGCGCCGCGCATGGCCGCCGCGTCGTGCGCTTCGATTATTCCGGCCACGGCGAATCCGGCGGCGACTTCGAGCAGGGCACCCTCTCGCGCTGGGCCGAGGAGGCGCTGGCGGTGTTCGATACCGTCTGCACCGGGCCGCAGGTGGTGGTGGGTTCCTCCATGGGCGGCTGGATCGCGCTGCTGCTGGCGCGGGCGCTGGCCGCGCGAGGGCCGCAGGCACAGGCGCGGCTGGGCGCGCTGGTGCTCATCGCCCCGGCGCCGGACTTCACCGAGGAGCTGATGTGGAAGGCGATGCCCGAGGAGGTGCGCGCGACGCTGATGACCGAGGGGCGCTGGCTACGGCCCTCGGAATACGGGCCGGGCATGGCCATCACCCGCGGGCTGATCGAGGACGGGCGCCGCAACCTGGTGCTCGGCGCGCCGTTCGCGGTGGGCTGTCCGGTGCGGATCCTCCAGGGCGTGGCCGATCCCGACGTGCCGTGGCAGCACGCGCTGCGGCTGGTGAGCTGCCTCGCCGAGGACGACGTGGTGCTGACGCTGGTGAAGGATGGCGACCACCGGCTGTCGCGGCCGGAGGACATCGAGCGCATCCTCGCCGCGGTTGAGGAGGTGGCCTGAGGTCGCGGCGGCGCGGCCTCAGCCCGGCGCGCGCAGGAAGGTCACCTCGGTGGCGTCGTAGCGGCGGCGCTCCAGTTCCTCGAACCCGTCCGGGGTGACGAAGCCGGGCTCCGCCGCCTCTTCCACCACCACCAGCGCCGCCGGGGCGAGCCAGCGGCCCGCCAGCGCCCCCGCCAGCGCCGCCTCGGCCAGGCCCTTGCCATAGGGCGGGTCGCAGAACACGAGGTCGAACGCATCCCCCGCCATGGCCGCGCCCAGCCGGGTGGCGTCGCGGCGGAAGATGCGGGTGATGCCGCCCAGCCCCAGCGCCTCGACATTGGCGCGGATCAGCCCGCGCGGCTCGGCGGCCTCCTCGACGAAGATGGCGAAGGCGGCGCCGCGCGAGATCGCCTCCAGCCCCAGCGCGCCGGTGCCGGCGAACAGGTCCAGCACCTTGGCGTCGGCCGCGGCGTCGTCATAGGCATGCGCCAGCACGTTGAAGATCGCCTCCCGCAGCCGGTCGGTGGTGGGGCGGGTGGCCTGGGAGGAGGGCGTCCGGAGCGTGCGGCCCCGGAAGCGGCCGCCGACGATGCGCATGGCGCCGCGTCCTGATCAGGCGCGCGGCGGGCGCGGGCCGCGCGGGCCCGATCCGCCGGGCCGGCCGGGGCCCTGGCCGGAACCGCCGGGACGCGGGCCCTTGCCGGCCGGCCGCCCGCCTGACGGTTTGCCGCCCGACGGTTTGCCACCGGCTGCCTTGCCGCCCGCCGCTTTGCCGCCAACGCCCTTGCCACCGGCGCCCTTGCCGCCGAAGCGCGACTGCTCGGATTTCACCCGGCCACTGTAAGGCCGGCCGCTGCCGGCGCCCGCCGGGCGCGACCGCGCGGGCCGCTCGCCTTCGCCGCCTTCGGGACGCGGGGTGCGGGGACGGAACGGGCGGTCGCCCTGCTCGGGACGGGGGGCCCGCTCGCGGAACGGGCGGTCGGTGGCCTCGCCCTCGCGGCGAGGGCCGCGGGCGCGGAACGGGCGCTCGCCCTCGGTGCCTTCGGGACGCGGGGTGCGGGGACGGAACGGGCGGTCGCCCTGCTCGGTACGGGGGGCCCGCTCGCGGAACGGCCGCTCGGTGGCCTCGCCCTCGCGGCGCGGGCCGCGGGCGCGGAACGGGCGCTCGCCCTCGGTGCCTTCCGGACGCGGCGTGCGGGGACGGAACGGCCGTTCGCCCTGCTCGGGGCGGGGGGCACGCTCGCGGAACGGTCGGTCGGTGGCCTCGCCCTCGCGGCGCGGGCCGCGGGCGCGGAACGGGCGCTCGCCTTCGCCGCCTTCCGGACGCGGGGCGCGGGGACGGAACGGCCGTTCGCCCTGCTCGGGGCGGGGGGAACGCTCGCGGAACGGCCGCTCGCCCTGCTCGGGGCGGGGGGCCCGCTCGCGGAAGGGTCGGTCGGTCGCCTCGCCCTCGGCGGCTTCGGGCCGGGCGGGGCGGGGGCGGAAGGTGCGCTCGCCGCCTTCGCGGCGGTCGGCGCGTGGGGCGCGCGCCGGGCGCGGGTCGCCGGTCTCACGGCGGGGGCCGCGGCGCGGCTCCTCCGGCTCCGCCGCGGCGGGCTCGTTGGAGCGCACGCGCTGCACCAGCACCTTGCGGCCGCGGCGGTCGGCGAGGATGCCGGCGCTGACGGTCTTCTCGGCGGAAGGCTCGGTCGAGATCGGCTTGCGGCGCGGGGCCTCGCCGGCCGGCTTCGGCTCGGCCTTGGCCGCGCGGGCGGACCGGCCCCGCGGGGCGGCTTTCTCCGGCCGGTCGGCGGTGTCCTCGTCGGCCGCTTCGCCGGCGGCGTGGTCGAAGAGCGGGCCGGTGAAGTCGGCGCCCGCGGCGGCGGCGAGCTCGGGGCCGAGCTGGTCGGCGAGCACGCGGGTGCGGACCTCCTCGGCCTCGCCCTGCGGCAGCTCGGCGAGCTGGAACGGGCCATAGGAGAGCCGGATCAGCCGGTTGACCTCCAGCCCGAGCGCGCCCAGCACATTGCGCACCTCGCGGTTCTTGCCCTCGCGCAGCGCCAGGGTGAGCCAGGAATTGGCGCCCTGCACCCGGTCGATCGTCGCCTCGATCGGCCCGTAATGGACCCCGTCCACGGTGATGCCCTGGATCAGCGCGTCGAGCTTGTCCTGCGTGACCGAGCCCTTGGCCCGCACCCGGTAGCGCCGCAGCCAGCCGGTTTCCGGCAGCTCCAGCACGCGGGCGAGCCCGCCATCATTGGTGAGGAGGATCAGCCCTTCGGTGTTGAGGTCGAGCCGGCCGATCGAGACCAGCCGCGGCAGCCCGGCGGGCAGGATCTCGAACAGGGTGGGGCGCCCCTCGGGGTCGTAATTGGTGGTCACCACGCCGCGGGGCTTGTGGTAGATGAACAGCCGGGTGCGCTCCCGGGCCGGCAGCGGCTTGCCATCCACCTCGATGACGTCCGCCGCCGTCACGGTGCGGGCCGGGCTCGCCAGCACCTCGCCATTGACCGCCACCCGCCCCGCGGTGATCCATTCCTCGATCTCGCGCCGCGAGCCGAGGCCGGCGCGGGCGATGACCTTCGCGATCCGCTCCGCCTCGCGCGGCTCGACCGGCGTCAGGGCGCGGGGCGCGCGGGGCACGCGGTTCTGGTCCTTGCGGGGCGGCGGCTTTTTCGGCATGGGGTGCGATCCGGTATCGGGTCGGCGGTGCTATCACGTTCGGCGAAGCGAGGCGAGCCTTTGACGCAAAAGGGTGCGCGGCCCGGGCCGCCGGGTCCGGGTTTCATGCAGGCGGCGCTGGATCAGGCCCGCGCCGCGGCGGCGCGCGGCGAGGTGCCGATCGGCGCGGTGCTGGTCTGCGAGGGGGCGGTGCTGGCGGCGGACGGCAACCGCACCCGCGAGCAGGCCGACCCCACCGCCCATGCCGAGATGCTGGTGCTGCGCGCGGGAGCCGCGCGGCTCGGCACGGACCGGCTCTCCGCCTGCGATCTCTACGTTTCGCTGGAGCCCTGCACCATGTGCGCGGGGGCGATCGCCTGGGCGCGGCTGCGCCGGCTCTATTACGCCGCGGCCGACCCCAAGGGCGGCGCGGTGGAGAGCGGCGTCCGGTTCTTCTCGCAGCCGACCTGCCACCACCGCCCGGAGATCTATGGCGGCCTCGGCGAAACCGAGGCGGCGGCGCTGCTGCGCGGCTTCTTCCGCGAACGGCGCTGAGGGCTCAGGGCGCGTCCGGCAGGGCAAAGACGGTGAGCTGGCCGCCGAGATTGGTGTAGCTGCTCAGCGCGCCATAGGCCTGGCCGGCGCCGGAGCCGGCATTGGGGTCGGTGAGGCCGGCGGCGAGCCCGATGCCGGCCCAGCCGCCTATGCCCGAGAGCACGGCGACATATTGCCGGCCGCGGTGGGCATAGGTCATCACATTGCCGACGATGCCCGAGGGCGTCCTGAAGCGGAACAGCTCGCGCCCGGTGCGGGCGTCGACGGCCTTGAGATAGCCTTCCAGCGTGCCGTAGAACACCACGCCGCCCGCGGTCGCCAGCGCGCCGGACCAGACCGAGAAGCGCTCCGGCGCCGTCCAGGCCGCCCGCCCGGCCACCGCGTCCCAGGCGGTCAGCGCCCCGGTGCGGCCCTCGGTGCCGGGCGCGGGATACATGGTGAGGGTCGCCCCGACATAGGGCTGCCCGGCGACGTAATCCACGTGGAACGGCTCGTAATCCATGCACATGCGGGTGGTCGGCACGTAGAACAGCCGGGTCTGCGGGGAATAGGCCGCGGGCTGCTGGTTCTTGGCGCCGAGCGCGGCCGGGCAGATGCCGGTATAGGTCACATCCTCGCCCTCCGCCTCGGTGGACCGGGCGGGGTCCACCAGCGGGCGGCCATAGCTGGGGCTCGCTTGGTCGAGGTCGACGCGGCGGGCCCAGTTCACGCTCGGCTCGAAGGGCGCGGCCCGCAGCAGCGCGCCGGTGGCGCGGTCGAGGGTATAGGCGAAGCCGTTGCGGTCGAAATGGGTGAGCAGCGGGGTCGGGCGGCCGTCGATCTCCTGATCGGTCAGGATCATCTCGTTGACGCCGTCATAGTCCCACTGGTCGTGGGGGGTCATCTGGTAGACCCAGCGCGCCATGCCGGTGTCGGCGTCGCGGGCGAAGATGGTCATGGACCATTTGTTGTCGCCCGGGCGCTGCGAGGGGTTCCAGGTCGCGGGGTTGGCGCTGCCGTAATAGACGAGGTTGAGCTTCGGGTCATAGGCGAACCAGCCCCAGGTGGCGCCGCCGCCGATCTTCCACTGGTCGCCCTCCCAGCTCTTCAGCGAGGAATCCCTGCCGATCGGCCGTCCGAGCTCGGTGGTCTTCTCCGGGTCCACCAGCAGCTCGGCATCCGGCCCGGTGCTCCAGGCCCGCCAGGCCAGCGTGCCGTCCTTGATGTTGTAGGCGCTGATATAGCCGCGGGCGCCGAATTCCGCCCCGGCGATGCCGACGATGAGCTTGTCCTTCACCGGCATCACCGTGGCGGTGTTGGATTCGCCGCGCCGGGGATCGCCGGTGACAACGCGCCAGCGCACCGTGCCGGTCTTCGCGTCGAGCGCGACGAGGGTGGTGTCGTTCTGGTGCAGGAAGACCGTGCCTTCGGCATAGGCGAGGCCGCGATAGACGAGATCGCAGCACATGATGGCGGCGACGTCGGAGGTCTGCTTCGGCTCGTATTTCCACAGGATACGGCCGTCGGCATCGAGGTCGAGGGCGTAGACGACATTGGGGAACGGGGTATGGACATACATCACCCCGTCCACCACCAGCGGCGCCCCCTCATGGCCGCGCAGCACGCCGGTGGAGAAGGTCCACGCCACCTTCAGGCGGCCGACATTGCCGGCGTCGATCTGGTCGAGCCGGGAGTAGCGGGTATTGGCGTAGTTCAGCGTCTGCAGCACCTGCTGGGCGGGGTCGGCGCTGCGGCGCAGGACGTCCTCATTCGCCCGCGCCGGCAGGGACAGGGCGGCGGCAAGGAGGAGGGCAACGGTGGCGGCAAGGCGGGCGGCAATCGCCGACGCGAGCAGTCTGGGGGGCACCGAGCGTCTCCGGCATCACGGCGGGGGCGCTACGCTGGCCGAGCGCACGGCGCGGCGTCAATCGCGGAAAACGGCGCGGAATGACGCTGCCCGAGCGTCCACTGTTCCGGGCGGCGATGAATTTCCCGTGTGCGTCGCGCCGCGGAGCCCGGGGCGCCGGCGCGGCGTCAGGCGAGGGCGGCTTCCAGCCGACGCTTCACCTCGTCCTTCACCGGCTCGGCGGCCTTGAGGATCGCGGTGGCGCGGAAGAAATCCAGCACCCGGAAGGCGTCGACATTGGGCCGGATGAGGATGTCCGGGGCGCCCGACTTCAGCTTCTCGCCCACGATAGTGCTGGCCATGATCTGCAGCGTCGCGAACATCGCCTCGAACGCGCCGGGTACGCCGCGGGTCTCCCCGCTGAAACCGCCGGTGATGTCGACCGCGAGCACCAGATCGGCCGAATTGCGCAGGAGATCGAAAGGCAGCGGGTTCACTGCGCCGCCGTCGACCAGCACCCGGCCGGCATGGGCGACCGGGCGGATGAGGCCGGGAATGGCGATGGAGGCGGCCACCGCCGGGCGGATGGCGCCATGCTCGAACACCGCCTCGCCCCGCGCCCAGTAATTGGTGGCGACCACCTTCAGCGGGATCGGCAGCTGCTCGAAGGTGTCCGGCACCGCCTGGGGCAGCATCGCCTCCACGAAGGTCTCGCCGTCGATCAGCACGGGATTGCCGCGCCCGCTGAACAGGTCGGCGATGCGGCCCACACGGGCGGCGAGCAGCTGGGCCATGACCTCGCCGCGGTTGCGCAGATAGGTCGTCGCGAGGTGGCGCACCTCGCGGGCGGGGACGCCCGAGGCATAGACCGCGCCGACCAGCGCGCCGATCGACGTGCCGGCGATGGCGACGGGGCGCAGGCCCATCTCGTCGAGGGCTTCCAGCACGAGGATATGGGCGAGGCCGCGGGCGCCGCCCGAGCCGAGCGCGACCGCGATGCGCGGCCCGGCCGGCCGGTGGTCGGCCGGGGGCTCGGCGGCGGCGCTTCCGCCGCTTGGCGGGCCCTGAAAGGTGTGGTGCAGCGTGTCCATGGCGAGCCATTCGAGGCGAGGCCGATGGTGACGCCGGCCGGTGCGGCCGACGCGTCCCGATCGGGTGAGGGCAGAACATACGATCCGGCGGGCCGAACCGTCGAACGGAACGGCCATGCCCTTAACACGCCAACACGGCGATAGTTTGAAACTGTCGCCGCAGGGCAGGCGTTGATTCAGGCGCCCAGCGCCCGCCAGGCGATGTCGCTGCGGCAGAAGCCTTCGGGCCAGTCGATGCGGGCGACGGCGTCATAGGCCCGCTCGCGGGCTTCCGCGACATTGGCGCCGGTGGCGGTGACGCCGAGCACCCGCCCGCCATTGGCCAGCAGTCGGGCGCCCTCGCTGCGGGTGCCGGCGTGGAAGATGCGCACGCCCTCGACCCGCTCGGCCGCGGTGAGGCCGCCGATCGGCGTGCCCCGGGCATAGTCCCCGGGATAGCCCCGCGCGGCCATCACCACGCAGATCGCCGCATCCGGGCTCAGCGCCACCTTCTGCCCCGCCAGCTCGCCGCGGGCGACGGCGGCCAGCAGCGCCAGCAGGTCGCCCTCCAGCCGGCTCACCAGCACCTGGCATTCGGGATCGCCGAAGCGGACATTGTACTCGATCAGCTTGGGCCCCTCGCGGGTGATCATCAGCCCCGCGAACAGCACGCCGCGGAACGGCACCCCGGCATCGGCCAGCGCGCGGGCGGTGGGCTTGATGATCTCGGAGAGGGTGCGCCGCTCGATGTCGGCGGTGAAGACCGGGGCGGGGGAATAGGCGCCCATGCCGCCGGTGTTCGGCCCGGTGTCGCCGTCGAAGGCGCGCTTGTGGTCCTGCGCCGAGCCGAGCGGCAGCACGGTCTCGCCATCCACCAGGCAGAAGAAGCTGACCTCCTCGCCGTCGAGGAATTCCTCGATCAGGATCTCGGGGCCGCTGCCGCCCATGGCGAACACCTCGTCCACCGCGGCCAGCGCCTCGGCCTGCGACATCGCCACCACCACGCCCTTGCCGGCCATCAGCCCGTCGGCCTTCAGCACGATCGGCGCGCCGCGTTCCTCGATGAAGGCGCGGGCGGCGCCGGGCTCGGAAAAGCGGCCGAAGGCGGCGGTGGGAATGCCGTGGGCCTTGCACAGCTCCTTGGTGAAGAGCTTGGAGCCCTCGAGCTGGGCCGCCGCCCGCCCGGGCCCGAACACCGCGATGCCCTCCGCCGCCAGCCGGTCGGCGATGCCCTCGACCAGCGGGGCTTCCGGGCCGACCACCACCAGGTCGATCTTCTCCGCGCCGCAGACGGTGACGATGGCGTCATGGTCGGTGAGCGGAATGGTCTCGATGCACCGGGCGAACTGGGCGATGCCCGGGTTGCCGGGAATGGCGATCAGCCGGCCGAGCTTCTCGCTCGAGGCCAGTTTCCACGCGAGCGCATGCTCGCGGCCACCCG
Source organism: uncultured Starkeya sp. (assembly GCA_964543245.1). Lineage (GTDB taxonomy): Bacteria > Pseudomonadota > Alphaproteobacteria > Rhizobiales > Xanthobacteraceae > Ancylobacter. The sequence goes on along the minus strand of CAZIXP010000014.1, from coordinate 32,835 downwards.
AACCCAGCAACAGGACATTCATGCGCGGCTCTCTCTCCCGGTTGCCGCTTCGCTAGCCGCTCGCACCGCGCACGGCAAGGGCAAAGCGCGCCGGCTACTCGTAGGAGAGCGCCACGACCGGATCGAGCCGCGCCGCCTTGCGCGCCGGCAGATAGCCGAAGACCAGGCCGGTGAGGAAGGCGCAGGCGAAGGCCAGCACGGCGGGCGCCAGCGAGAGCGCGATGTTGACCCCGAGCGCTTCCAGCCCCAGCGCCGCGCCGAGGCCCAGCACCACGCCCACCGCGCCGCCGACGCCGCACACCACCAGCGCCTCGGTGTTGAACTGCAGCATGATGTTGCTCATGCGGGCGCCGGTGGCCATGCGGATGCCGATCTCGCGGGTGCGCTCGGTGACGCTCACCAGCATGATGTTCATCACCCCGATGCCGGCCACCAGCAGCGAGATCGCCGCCACGCAGCCGAGCACGAGGGTGAGGGTGTTCTGGGTCTCGATGGCGGTTTCGAGGAACTGCGCGGTGTTGCGGATCTGGAAGTCCTCGGCCTGGTGCCGGTCGGCGATGACGCGCCGCATCGCGGCCTCCACCGCGGGAATGTCGTTGCTGTCGGCGACCTTCACCGTGACCGAATTGAGGAAGCGCCGGCCGTAGAGCCGCATGAAGCCGGTGGAGAGCGGCACCAGCGCCACGTCGTCCTGATCCTGGCCGAAGGCGTTGGCGCCCTTGGAGGCGAGCACGCCGAGCACCTCATAGGGCACGTTCTTGACGAGGACGTAGCGCCCGACCGGGTCTTCGGCACCGAACAGGTTGCGCGCCACGGTCTGGCCCAGCACGATGACGGGGGCATAGCTGCGCACGTCGTCGGCGCTGAACATCACGCCGCCGGCAAGCGGCCAGTCGCGCGCCTCCAGATAGTCGGCGGAGGCGCCGGTGACCTGGGTGAAATAATCCTTCGCGCCGAAACGCAGGGTGTAGCGGCCGGAGCGCTCCGGCGCGACCGCGGCGATGCCGGGAAGCGAGCGCAGCGCGTCCGCATCCTCCGGCAGCAGGGTGGCGTTGTCGCCGCTGGAGCGGATGCCGGGGGCGCCGGGGCGCACCACGAGCAGGTTGGTGCCGATCTGCGAGATGCGCTCCAGCACGCTGCGCTTTCCCCCGTCGCCCACCGCCAGCATGGTGATGACCGAGGCGACCCCGATGACGATGCCCAGCAGCGTCAGCGCGGTGCGGAAGATGTTGGCGTGCATGGAGGCGAAGGCCATCCGCACCGCCTCCGCGAGGTCCGGCAGGAAGCGCATCATCCCCGCCGGGCCGGCGGGCCGATGGGCCGGCAGCGCCGGGCGCGCGGCGTCGGGCCGGCGGCGTTCGTCGTCGACGATCCGGCCGTCCTGGAAGCGGACGATGCGGTGGGCATGGGCCGCGACGTCGGGATCGTGGGTGATGAGGATGACGGTGTGGCCCTCGGCGTTGAGCTCGCTCAGCAGGGCGAGCACGTCCTCGCCGCTGCGGCTGTCCAGCGCGCCGGTGGGCTCGTCGGCAAGGATGACCGGGGCGGCGTTCATCAGGGCGCGGGCGATCGAGACCCGCTGCTGCTGGCCGCCGGAGAGCTGGCCGGGCGTGTGGTCGACCCTCGCCTCCAGCCCCAGCCGGGCCAGCAGCGCGCGGGCCCGCTCCGCCCGCTCGGCCTTGGGCGTGCCGGCATAGACCGCGGGAATCTCGACATTTTCCGCCGCGGTCAGTGCCGGCAGCAGGTTGTAGCGCTGGAACACGAAGCCGAAGGTCGAGCAGCGCAGCGCGGCCAGCGCGTCGGCGTCGAGCTCCGCCACGTCGACCCCGGCCACCCGGTAGGTGCCGGAGGACGGCCGGTCGAGACAGCCGACGATGTTCATCAGCGTCGACTTGCCCGAGCCGGACTGGCCCATGATGGCGACGAACTCGCCGGGCTGGATGGCGAGCGACACCCGGTCGAGCGCCCGCACCACGGTCTCGCCATTGGGATAGATCCGGCTGACATCGTCGAGGGCGACGATCGGCACCGCGCCGGCCGCCGCGCCGGCGGGCCGGGATGGCCGGGAGACGTCGGCGGCGCCGAAAACCTCGCTCATGCCCACCTGGCTCATGCCCACCTGGCTCATGCCCGCCTCACCCGAGCCGCGGCATCATGGGCGGGCGGGACGGCCCGCCGGGGCCGCGCGAGCCGCCGCCTTCGCCCACCACCACCGTGTCGCCGGGCTGCAGCCCTTCCAGCACCTGCGCCATGGAGCGGTTGGACAGGCCGAACTTCACCGCCCGCCGTTCGACGGCGCCCGAGGCGGTGACCACCTGCACGAAGCTGCGTCCGTTCGGCCCGGGCCGCACCGCCTGCACCGGCACCAGCGGCACGCCCTTGGCCTCGCCGAGCCGGAAGAACACCTGCGCGGTCATGTTGGTCATCAGCGTCAGGTCGCTGTTCGGCACGTCGATGAGCACGTTGTAGAGCACCACGTCGTTGACGATGGTGGGGGTGGGTTCGACCTGCCGCACATTGCCTTCCCACCGCCGGTCGGGCAGGCCGAGCGTGGAGAAATAGGCCGGCATGCCGACCTTGACCCGGGGAATGTCGCCTTCGGTGACCTGCGCGGTCACGGTCATGGTCTGGAGATCGGCGATGCGCAGCACGATGGGCGCGCTCTGGTTGGCGTTCAGGGTCTGGCCGGGCTTGGCGGAGAGGCTCACCACCGTGCCGTCCATCGGCGCGTAGATCTTGGTGTAGCCGAGATTGGCGAGGTCGCCGTCGAGCGTGGCCTTGGTCTGCTGGATCTGGGCCTTGAGCGCGTCGATCTTGGCGGCGCTGATCCGCATGGTCGCGGTGGCGGCGTCGGCGGCGTCCTTGCTGCCGGAATTGCGGGCCAGCAGCTCCTGTGCGCGCTGGCTGCGCAGCGTGTCGAGCTCGAGCTGGGCCTCGGCCTGGGCGAGCTGGGCCTTCAGATTGTCGAGGCTGGCACGGTCGCCGGTGACGCGGGTCTGGTAGACGGTGGGGTCGATCTCGGCGAGCAGGTCGCCTTTCCGAACGATGTCGCCGACATCGGGAAGCACGGAGCGGAGCTGGCCCGAGACCTGGGTTCCCACGTCGACATAGGTCTTGGGCTGGATGTTGGCGATGGCGGTCACCGAGGTCTCGATATCGCCGAGCGCGACCGTGGCGGTCTCGCGTGCGGGAGCCGCGGCGGTGCCGCTTTCGGCGCGCCAGCCATACCAGCCGCCGCCGGCCGCCACCGCCACGAGCAGCGCGGCCACCCACGGCCAGCGCCGGCGCCTGCGCCGCGTTGCGATCATCGTGTCCCGTCCGGCTTCGGTTCGTTGCAGCATGCTGGCCCCATGGCGCATCGTCCGCGCCTCATTCCAGCAATAAACGGCTTCCATTCCACGATAAAATGAATTCGCGGTAATGAAAGCCGCCGAATTCCGACGCTTTCCAGACTAGAGAAAGTCTAATCCGTGCTTCGGCTCAGGATCGGTGCGGCCGATACTCGCCGGTATTGGCATCCCGCCGCAGGGTTTCGCGCGGGGCTGCGGTGGCGTCGGCATCGCGGCCGGCGTCCAGCTCGGCGTTCACGCGGCGGGATTCGCGCGCGAGAAGCTTCGCCAGGGCGGCGGCGCCGAGGGTACCGAGCGCGAGGACGATGAAGGGCGGCATGGGCGGTGCGTCTCCTGTGCGTCGATGGCCGGCGTGTCAGAGGCCGAACCGGCCCCACAGCGCCCGCTCTTCCGCGGCGGTGAGCAGCCGTTCGGCGATGCCGCCGCCGATGGCCTCCAGGCCCCCGGCGGGAAGTCCCGCGCCCATGGCGGCGCCGACCCCCGGGCGCCGCCGCGACAGCAGGCCGCCGCCCGCCTCGATGAGGGGGGTCGACACCTTGTCGCCATAACGGGCGCGCAGATAGCCGCGCATGTCGCCGAGCGCGTCGATCAGACCGTATTCCAGCGCCTGGCCGGCGGCCCAGAACTCGCCGGAAAACACGGTCTTTTCCGGGCCGACCAGCACATTGCCGCGCCGCTCCTGCACCAGACCGACGAAATGCTCGTGAATCTCGCGCTGGAGCGCCTTCAGCTTGCGGATGTCCTCCGGCTTCTCCGGCTGGAACGGGTCGAGGATCACCTTGCGCTCGCCGGCGGTGTAGACGCGCCGGTCGATGCCGAGCTTCTCGATGGCCCGGTCGAAGCCGAAGCCGGCGCTCACCACCCCGATCGAGCCGACGATGGAGAAGCGGTCGGCCACGATTTCGTCGGCCGCGCAGGCGAGCATATAGCCGCCCGAGGCCGCGACATCCTCGACGAAGGCGAAGACCGGGATGTTCTTCTCCTCCGCCAGCGCCCGGATTCGGCGGTGGATGAGATGCGACTGCACCGGCGAGCCGCCGGGCGAATTGATGAGCAGGGCGACCGCCTTCGCTCCCTTGACCGCGAAGGCGCGGTCCAGCGCCTTCGTGACGCCGGCGAAGCTGAGGCCGGGGCGCAGCGGCGCGGCCATGCCGATGGCGCCGTGCAGGCGCACCACCGGGACCACGGCGCCGGAGCGCATGCGGGCGGGAAGGAGGGGTTCGAGGCCGCGGCGCAGCCGCGCGAGGAAGGATTGATCGGACATGGTGCAGAGATAGGGCCTGCGCCCCGCCGTCTCAAGCGGCGGCGATGCGGGCGCGGCGGGTGGATGTCGCCACGGCGGGCGGCCGGCGTCTCAGAACCCTTCGCCCCCGCGCAGCAGGCGTTCTGCCTCCGGCAGGGCCTGCCCGTCCGGCCCGGCGAGCACCAGCGGCGGCAGCAGGGCGAGGGGGGTGCGCCGGCCCTTGATCGCGCTGGCCAGCAGCCGCACCGCCGGAGCGTCGGGGCGGGGATGCACGGTGCGCAGCCGCAGGGCGCCGAACCGGCCGTCCAGCGCTGCCAGCACCGCCGGCAGCGCCTCCGGGCGGTGGATGAGATGAACCGCGCCGGCGGGCGCCAGCAGGCGGTCCGCCGCGCGCAGCCACAGCTCCAGCGCGTCGTCGCCGGCGCTGTGGGCGCGGGCGCGGCCCTCGCGCGGCGAGACGCGGTGGCGGGCGGGATCGTTGAAGGGCGGGTTCAGGATGACGGTGTCGGCGCCCCGCCCGGCCGGCAGCGGCGGCCCCGCGGCGAGGCCGAGCCGGGCGACGTCGGCTTCCACCACCGCCACCCGGTCGCCGAGCCGGTTTTCCGGACGTGCGGCGTTGCGCGCCGCGAGGGCGGCGCTGGCCGGGTCGATCTCGACCAGCGTCACCCGCGCGCCCGGCAGCCGGACGGCGACCGCGAGGCCGGCGGAACCGACCCCGGCGCCGAGATCCACCACGTCGCGCGCGGTCGGGCCGACGCAGGCGGCGAGCAGGATGGCGTCGTGCCCCGCCCGGTGCCCGCGTGCCGGCTGGAACAGCCGCAGCCGGCCGCCGAGCACGGCGTCGTCGGTCACGTCCTTGGCGGCCGGCGCCGGGTCAGCCGATCCGCTCATCGCACCAGGTCATCGCCGAAGCCGGCCTCGTTCAGCAGACGCCGGGCCCGGTGCGCGTCCTCGTCCGCCACCACCAGGCGGCGAGGCAGCAGCCCGAGCGAGCCCTCCAGCACGCTCATGTGGCCGTCGGCGACGTGATGGGGAATATCCGCCGCGGCGAGGAGCGATCCCACCGCGGAGATCAGCACGATGTCGTTGGTGCGCAACAGTTCCTGCATCGCGCGATCATGGCACGCCGGCCGGCGCGGCGCGAGAGCGGGCGCCCCGATGATCCCCTTGCGGACGGTGGACGTAGGCAGGGCACTTGAAGTTGTCGCGATCAGCCTTTTTAGTGCAGCCACAACAGTTGGGAAAAAGCCTTTGGCCGTCGTAGTGCCCTTCGACCCCGTCGCCGAACCTTCCATCGAGGGTATCATCGGCCTCGTCCGCTCCGGTATGGAGGATGTGAACGCGCTCATCCTGTCGCGGACGGGATCGGACGTGACGATGATACCGGAGGTAGCAACGCACCTCATTTCATCCGGGGGCAAGCGGCTGCGGCCGATGCTGACCCTCGCCACCGCCCGGCTCGCCGGCTATGAGGGCGAGGGCGACGTGAAGCTCGCCGCCTCGGTCGAGTTCATGCACACCGCCACGCTGCTGCATGACGACGTGGTCGACGACAGCGAGATGCGGCGCGGCAAGCTGGCCGCCCGCATGCTGTGGGGCAACGAGGCCAGCGTGCTGGTCGGCGACTTCCTGCTGGGGCAGGCTTTCCGCATGATGGTGGAGGTCGGCAACATGCGCGCCCTCGACATCCTCTCCACCGCCGCGGTGGTGATCGCCGAAGGCGAGGTCGCCCAGCTCGCCGCCGCCAAGAACACCGCGACCACCGAGGACGAGTATCTCGCCGTGATTCGCGGCAAGACCGCCGAGCTGTTCGCCGCCGCCTGCGAGGTCGGCCCGGTGATCGGCCAGCGCGCCAAGGCCGAGCAGTCCGCCTGCCGCAGCTACGGCATGAATCTCGGCATCGCCTTCCAGCTGGTCGACGACGCGCTGGACTATGGCGGCTCCCGCGCCAAGCTCGGCAAGAATGTCGGCGACGATTTCCGCGAGGGCAAGATCACGCTGCCGATCGTGCTGGCCTTCCGCCGCGGCAATGACGAGGAGCGCGGCTTCTGGCGGCGCTGCCTGGAAGATGGCGAGATCCGCGACGGCGACCTCGAACACGCCATGGAACTGCTCAGCCGTCACCGCGCGCTGGCCGACACCGTGGACCGCGCCCGCCACTATGGCGCCATCGCCAAGGACGCGCTCGGCCTCTTCGCCGACGGTCCGGCCAAGCGGGCGCTGCTCGAAGTGGTCGATTTCTGCGTCGCCCGCGCCCGCTGAGCCGGGCGGCGCGTTGTCGACATCCGTCTCTAGCCGCGTGGTCCGAACAGGATGACGGCGGCACCGGCGAGGCAGATGCCGCCGCCGAGCAGGTCCCAGCGGTCGGGCCGCACCCCTTCCGCCAGCCACAGCCAGAGCAACGAGGCGGCGATGTAGACGCCGCCATAGGCGGCGAAGGCCCGCCCGGCCGCGCCGGCCTCGACCTGGGTCAGCAGCGCGGCGAAAGCGAGCAGGCTGGCGGTGCCCGGCAGCAGCCACAGCACCGGCGCCCCCATGCGCACCACCGCCCAGAAGGCGAAGCATCCCGCGATCTCCGCGAGAGCGGCGAGCGCGAAGGCGAGCAGCGTCGGCATCTGCGGCAGGGTCATCGCGGCGGCCTCTCCCTTCAGCCGATCACGGTCGGCTTCACCCACCAGCCCGGCTGTTGCGCGGCGATGATCTTGCCGGCCGCCGCGGCAGCGCGGCAATCGTCGTAGAGCCCGAAGAAGGTGCCGCCGGAGCCGGACATGCGCACCAGCCGCGCGCCGGGCGTAGCTGCCAGCGCCGCCGCCACCGCGTCCAGCCCGGGCACGAGCCGACGCGCCGGCGGCTCGAGATCGTTCGGCAGGCTGGCGAGCCGGCGCGCCAGCCCGTCCCGCTCCGGTTCCAGCGCGCCGGCACCGGGATGTTGCGGCCCGGCAAGGGCTTCCCCGGCGGCGAGGCCGAGCGCGGCGAAGACCGGGCCGGTCGGCACCGGAAGGCGCGCATTGACCAGCAGCAGCCCGAAGCGCGGCAGCAGCACCGGCTCCAGCCGCTCGCCGCGTCCGCGCATCAGGCTCGCCCGCCCGAGCAGGCAGACCGGAACGTCCGAGCCGGTGGCCTCCGCCGCGGCGAACAGGCGGGGATCGACGGGATCGAGGCCGTTGGCGCGGGCCAGCAGCCGCAGCGCCGCCGCCGCATCCGCGGAGCCGCCGCCGAGCCCGGCGGCGACCGGCAGCCGCTTGTCGAGGACGAACCGGCCGAGCCGCAGTCCGGCCACCCGCGCCGCCAGCGCCTCGGCCGCCCGGATGACGAGATTGTCGGCGTTCGGCCCGGCGGCCGCCGCGCCCGGGCCGCGCACTTCCAGCGCCAGCGCCGGGCCGGGGTACAGCGCCAGCCGGTCGCTGGTGCCGGCGAAACCGACCAGGCTGACAAGTTCGTGATAACCGTCCGCCCGCCGTCCCAGCACCCTCAGGGTGAGGTTCACCTTGGCCGGCGCGCGCTCGCGCAGCAGGGCGGGATCGGGGGCGGCAGGGTGCGGGCTCATGCCCGGCTTATGCGCGGGAGCGCGGGGCGGGGCAAGGGGGCGGTCGGGCCGGGATCGGGCGGGCATCGGCAGAAGGTCGCCGCGTCGCGGGGAAAGTTCGCCGCATCGGCAAAGGGTTCTGGCGCTGGGGCGGGAAGGCGCGCCCCCGGCCCCCCGTCCTGCCGTGCGTGCTGCCCCGTGTCCTGCCGCTGGGAAAGCGGGTGGGGCAGGCGGTGAAGACGGCGGTTGGCAAGTGTCGGGATTGACTGTATAAGAACCGTCATCCTTCACATCTCATAGCGATCGGATACGGTCGATTGAGAGTGGGTTCCGCCGGCGGGACCCGCTCTTTTTGCATTGCGGGCCCGGACGGCCGGGCAGGGAACATGAGCGAAGCCGATACCGACACCCCGAACGGCGCCCCGGATTTTCCGGCGGACGAGCCGCGCCTCATCATCGAGACCGGTGCCGCCGCCCGGGTGGCGGCGATCGTCGGCCCGGTGCTGGAGGGCCTCGGCTTCCGGCTGGTCCGGGTGAAGATCTCCGGCACCAACGGCGTCACCGTTCAGGTCATGGCCGAGCGGCCGGACGGAACCTTCGGCATCGACGAGTGCGAGGCGTCCAGCCGCGCGATCTCGCCGGTGCTTGATGTCGAGGACCCGATCTCGGGCGCCTATAATCTGGAAATGTCCTCGCCCGGCATCGATCGGCCGCTGGTGCGGTTCGGCGATTTCGTGCGCTGGGCCGGCCACGACGTGAAGATCGAGATGGCGGTGCCGCTCGACGGCCGCAAGCGTTTCCGGGGCATCCTGCTGGGCGCGCAGAACGGCGAAGCGATGCTGCGTCTGCCCGACGTGCCCGAGGGCGCGCCGGACACGGTGCGCCTGCCGATCGCCGACATCGGCGAGGCGCGCCTGGTGCTGACCGAGGCGCTGATCCGCGAGGCGCTCCGCCGCGACAAGGCGCTGCGCGAGGGTTCCGAGGTCGACGGCGACGAGATCACCGACGAGGAGATCGCGGACGCCGCCGAGGAGGCCGGGGAGGGCGAGGACGCGCCCGAGCGGGTGCTTCCCGCCAAGAAGATGCCGATCCGCGGCAAGCTGAAGGCCAAGGCCAAGCCCTGGCCCAAGCCGCCGGGTGCCAAGCCCGGCAAGAAGTCCAATGCCAAAGCCAGATCCACCGCGAAGGAGACGCACTGATGGCTGTCGTCAGCGCAAACCGGCTCGAGCTTCTGCAGATCGCTGACGCGGTCGCCCGCGAGAAGTCGATCGACCGGGGCATCGTCATCGCCGCCATGGAGGACGCCATCGCCAAGGCGGCGCGCTCCCGCTACGGCGCGGAGACCGACATCCATGCCGAGATCAGCCCGCGCACCGGCGAATTGCGCCTCGCCCGGCATCTCCACGTGGTGGAGCAGGTGGAGAACAACGCCGTCGAGATCGGGCTGGACCAGGCCCGCCGGCTGAACCCGGCGGCGCAGATCGGCGATTCCATCGCCGACACCCTGCCGCCCTTCGATTTCGGCCGCATCGCCGCCCAGTCGGCCAAGCAGGTCATCGTGCAGAAGGTGCGCGAGGCCGAGCGCGACCGCCAGTACGAGGAATACAAGGACCGCATCGGCGAAATCGTGAACGGCGCCGTGAAGCGCGTCGAATACGGCAATGTGGTCGTCGATCTCGGCCGCGGCGAAGGCTCGCTGCGCCGCGACGAGCTGCTGCCGCGCGAGGTCTTCAAGACCGGCGACCGCATCCGCGCCTATGTCTACGACGTGCGCCGCGAGCCGCGCGGGCCGCAGATCTTCCTCTCCCGCACCCATCCCCAGTTCATGGCGAAGCTGTTCGCCCAGGAAGTGCCGGAGATCTATGACGGCATCGTCGAGATCAAGGCGGTGGCCCGCGACCCCGGCTCGCGCGCCAAGATCGCGGTGACCTCGCGGGATTCCTCGGTGGACCCGGTCGGCGCCTGCGTCGGCATGCGCGGCTCGCGCGTGCAGGCGGTGGTGAACGAGCTGCAGGGCGAGAAGATCGACATCATCCCGTGGTCGACGGATGTGGCGACCTTCATCGTCAACGCCCTCGCCCCCGCCGAGGTGGTCAAGGTCGTGCTCGACGAGGACCGCGAGCGTATTGAAGTTGTGGTCCCCGATGCCCAATTGTCTCTCGCGATCGGCCGCCGCGGTCAGAATGTGCGCCTCGCGTCCCAGCTCACCGGCTGGGACATCGACATCATGACCGAGGCGGAGGAAAGCGAGCGCCGGCAGAAGGAATTCGCCCAGCGCACCAAGATGTTCGCCGAGGCGCTCGATCTCGACGAGATGATGGGCCAGCTGCTCGCCTCCGAAGGTTTCGCCTCGGTCGAGGAACTTGCCTATGTCCCGCTGTCGGAGCTGACGAGCATCGAGGGCTTCGACGAGGACACCGCCCAGGAGCTGCAGAGCCGGGCGCTGGGCCATCTCGCCCAGATCGAGGAAGAGCTGGACGCCCGCCGCCGCGAACTCGGGGTCGAGGACGCGCTGCGCGAGGTTCCCGGCATCACCTCGGCGATGCTGGTCGCGCTCGGCGAGCACGACATCAAGACGGTCGAGGACCTCGCCGGCTGCGCCACCGACGACCTGACCGGCTGGACCGAGCGCAAGGACGGCGAGACCGTCCGGATCGCCGGCGCGCTGGACGGCTTCGAGCTGTCCCGCGAGGCGGCGGAAGCGCTCATCATGCAGGCCCGTGTCAAGGCGGGCTGGATCGAGGAGGGTGACCTCGCCGCCGCCGTGGAGGGCGAGGAGGCCGGCCTCGACGAGGCGCAGGGCTGAGGCGGAGCGGGCGATGACGGAGCCGGGCCGCGCGGCGGCACCGACCGGCCGGCAGGCCGATCGGGTGAAGGATGCCGATCGGGTGGAGGATCAGGCCGGTGAGGTGGACGATGGCGCCGATGGCGCCATTGCCGACGAGACCGACGCCGGACCCGCCGTCGCCCGCCGCGTCCCGGCGCGGTTCTGCATCGCCAGCCGCACGGTGAAGCCGCTCGACGAGCTGCTGCGCTTCGTGGTGGCGCCGGACGGCAGCGTGGTGCCGGACCTCGCGGCCCGGCTGCCCGGGCGGGGGGCCTGGCTCACCGCCACCCGGCCGGCGCTGGCCGAGGCGATCCGCCGGAAGGCGTTCGGCCGGGCCTTCAAGGGCAAGGGCCGGATCGAGACGGGGCCGCAGGGCCCGGCGCTGGCCACGCTGGTCGAGGCGCTGATGGAACGGGACGCGCTCGCCGCGCTCGCCCTCGCCAACAAGGCGGGGCAGGTGGTGACGGGGGCGACCAAGGTGGCGGAGGCTCTGCGCGGCGGCGAGGTCGCGGTGCTGGTCCACGCCGCCGACGCCGCCCCGGACGGGGTGGGGAAGCTGGACGCGCTGGCGCGCCGTGTCGGGGAGGACACGGGTCGCGAGATCGCCCGGATTACCTGCCTTGCCGGAATGCAATTGGACTTGGCGCTGGGGCGGGCAAATGTGGTACATGCTGCGCTGCTCGCGCATTCGACGAGCGTGGGTTTTCTCGCGCGGACAAGACGGCTCGAGCGCTGGCGCGCCTGAACAGGCTTCTGGCGCACAGGAATGACGCATCCCGGCATGAGGCGGGGATGCCGAGGAACGGATACCGAATGACCGATACGAAGAATCCCGGCGAGAAGACGATGGGCGTGGGCCAGGGCATTGGCCAGGGTGGCAAGACCCTGACGCTCAAGAGGCCTGTCGAGCAGGGCGTCGTCCGCCAGAGCTTCAGCCATGGCCGGTCGAAGGCCGTCGTGGTCGAGAAGGTGAAGCGCCGGGTCATCGGTCCGGGCGAGGGCAAGCCCGAGGCTCCCGCCCCGCAGGCCGCGGCCCCGGCCGCGCCGGCTCCTGCCGCCGCGCCGAGCGCGCCGCCGGCTCCCGCCGCTGCGTCGCCTGCCCCCGCGGCGCCGGCCGCGGCGAAGCCTGCTGCCCCGCCGGCACCGGCTGCTGCCCAGCCCGCCGCTGCGTCCGTCCCCACGCCTCCGGTTGCGCCGGCTCCTGCCGCTCCGGCCCCGGCGGCTGCCGCGCCGGCCGCCGCGCCCGCTCCGACCCCCGCCGCCGCGACCCCGGCCCCTGCGCCGCGTCCCGGCGCGGCGGCTCCGGCTGCCCCGGCCCCGGCCCCTCAGACCGCCAATTCCCAGCCGGCCGCCTCGCAGCCGGCCGCTTCCGCTGCGCCCCAGCCGGCCCCGCGTCCGGCGGCGCCGCAGGGCCAGCGCCCCGGCGCGCCCCAGGGTCAGCGTCCCGGCGCCC
>CAZIXP010000014.1:16820-20426 GCA_964543245.1 uncultured Starkeya sp. | reverse complement strand
CGGTCGTCCCCAGGGCGGCCAGCCCGGGCGTCCGCAGTCCGGCGGGCCGAACCGCACCCATCAGTCGCCCAACGCAAATTATTCCGGGCCGCGTCCCTCGCCGTCGGGCGCCCGCCCCGGTGTCGTGCTGCGCTCGCTGACCGAGGAAGAGGCGCGCGCCCGCACCGCCGCCCTGCAGGATGCGCGCATCCGCGAGGTCGAGGAGCGTCGCCGGGCGGAGGAGGAGGCACGCCGCCGCGCCGAGCGCGAAGCCCGCGAACTCGCCGAGCGCGAGGCCGCCGAGGCCCGCAAGCGCGAGGAAGAGGCCCGCCGCGCCTTCGAGGAGGAGGCCAAGCGCAAGTCCGAGCAGGAAGCCCGCAAGCGCTTCGGCGACGAGGGGCAGTCCGCCGCCGCTCCGGCCGGCGGCCGCGCCGCCGCGTCCCGGCCGGCGCCGTCGGCGCCCGCGCCGCAGGCCCCGGCTTCGGTGGCGCCCCGCGTCGCCGGCCCGCGCAGCCCGAGCGCCATGGACAGCGAGGATGACGACCGTCGTCCCGCCCGCCGCGGCCCCGGCGGCGCCCCGGCGCGTCCCGCCGCCCCGGCCAAGCCGGCGCGCCCGGCCGGCGGCGACAAGAGCCGCGGCCGCCTGACGCTGGTCACCGCCCAGTCGGGCGAGGAGGAGCGCCAGCGCTCCGTCGCCTCGTTCCGCCGCCGCACCCAGCGCATGAGCGGCAACCGCCATGTCGAGGCCAAGGAGAAGATCGCCCGCGAGGTCGTCATTCCGGAAACCATCTCCATCCAGGAGCTGGCGAACCGCATGGCGGAGCGCGCGGTCGACGTCATCCGCCTGCTGATGAAGCAGGGCCAGATGGTGAAGATCACCGACGTGATCGACGCCGACACCGCCCAGCTCATCGCCGAGGAACTCGGCCACACCGTGCGCCGCGTCGCCGAATCCGACGTCGAGGAAGGCCTGTTCGACATCGCCGACACCGCGGACGAGATGGTCTCGCGGCCGCCGGTGGTCACCATCATGGGCCATGTCGACCACGGCAAGACCTCGCTGCTCGACGCGATCCGCAAGGCGAACGTGGTGTCCGGCGAAGCCGGCGGCATCACCCAGCACATCGGCGCCTATCAGGTGACCTCGCCGCTCGGCGGCAAGATCACCTTCATCGACACCCCCGGCCACGCCGCCTTCACCGCCATGCGCGCCCGCGGCGCCAAGGTGACGGACATTGTGGTGCTGGTGGTGGCGGCCGATGACGGCGTCATGCCGCAGACCATCGAGGCCATCAACCACGCCCGCGCGGCCAAGGTCCCGCTGATCGTCGCGATCAATAAGATCGACAAGCCGGACGCCAAGCCCGAGCGGGTCCGCTCCGAACTGCTCCAGTACGAGGTGCAGGTCGAAAGCATGGGCGGCGACACGCTGGAGGTCGAGGTTTCGGCCAAGGCCCACACCAATCTCGACAAGCTGCTGGAGGCGATCACCCTCCAGGCCGAGGTGCTGGACCTGAAGGCGAACCCCGACCGCGCCGCCGAGGGCACGGTGATCGAGGCCAAGCTCGACCGCGGCCGCGGCCCGGTGGCGACCGTGCTGGTGCAGCGCGGCACGCTGCGGGTCAGCGACATCGTGGTGGCCGGCGCCGAATGGGGCCGCGTGCGCGCCCTGATCGACGACAAGGGCGCCAATGTCGCCTCGGCCGGCCCGTCCTTCCCGGTCGAGGTGCTGGGCTTCAACAGCACCCCGGAGGCGGGCGACCGCCTCGCCGTGGTCGACAGCGAGGCCCGCGCCCGCGAGATCACCGACTACCGCCAGCGCCAGAAGCGCGAGAAGGCGGCGGCCCGTTCCGCCACCGTCCGCGGTTCGCTGGAACAGATGATGAGCCAGGCGAAGACGGCGGGCCGCAAGGAATTCCCGCTGATCATCAAGGGCGACGTGTCCGGCTCGGTCGAGGCGATCATCTCCTCGCTGGAGAAGCTCGGCACCGACGAGGTCCAGGCCCGTGTCATCCACTCCGGCGCCGGCGGCGTGAACGAGAGCGACGTGACGCTGGCGGAGACCGCCGGCGCGGCGATCATCGCGTTCAACGTGCGCGCCAACAAGGAAGCCCGCGAGGCGGCCGACCGGGCCGGCATCGAGATCCGCTACTACAACATCATCTACGACCTCGTGGATGACGTTAAGCTGGCGATGGGCGGCCTGCTCGCGCCGGTGAAGCGCGAGACCATGCTGGGCAACGCCACGATCAAGGAGATCTTCCTGGTCTCCAAGGTGGGCAAGGTGGCCGGCTGCACCGTGACCGACGGCATCGTCGAGCGCGGCCAGCATGTCCGCCTGATCCGCGACAACGTCGTGATCCACGAGGGCAAGCTCGCCACGCTCAACCGCTACAAGGATGCGGTGAACACGGTGCATGCGGGCCAGGACTGCGGCATGTCCTTCGAGAACTACCAGGACATGCGCGCCGGCGACGTCATCGAGTGCTACCGCGTCGAGGTGGTGCAGCGCACCCTCTGACGCGACGGGAACGGGCGGCGCCCACCGGCGCCGCCTGCTGACAGCGCGACACGCCGCAGGGTCCGAGCCCCTGCAGCGCGGCGGCGACGGGTTCACGATCCCAGACCCCGCTTCGTACCGGTGCCGGCCGCAGGGCCGGCGGCCGGTGTGCCGCATCATCGCTCGGTTGGCCGCCACCCCGCCATGGGCCGGGGCGGCCGCGACGCAAGGACGATTCCGCATGAAACGCGCTTCCACGGCAGGTTCTGCCGCCGGACCCTCGCAACGCCAGCTCCGCGTCGGCGAGCTGGTGCGCCACGCCGTCTCCGACATCCTCTCCCGCGGCGACCTGCCGGACCCCGCGCTGGCGCGGGTGCTCGTCACCGTGCCGGAGGTGCGGATGAGCCCCGACCTCAAGCTCGCGACCTGCTACGTCATGCCGCTCGGCGGCAAGGACATCCCCGCCGTGCTGGCGGCGCTGGAGGCCAATGCCCGGCCGCTGCGCGGCGAGCTCGGCCGCCGGCTCGACCTGAAATTCACCCCGGAACTGCGCTTCCGGCTCGACAATTCCTTCGAGGAGGGGGCCCGGATCGACGCGCTGCTGCGCTCGCCCGACGTCGCCCGCGACCTCGACCACGGCACGACCGAGGGAGACGACGCATGAGCGCCCACGCCGAACGGCTTTCGCCCGAGCCGCTGCCGGAAGAGCGGCTGCCGGAAGACGTGCTGCCGGAGGACGCGGCTGCCGCGGCCGGCGCCGAGCCGCGCGAGGCGCGGAACGAGGCTCCGCGCGGCAAGGGCCGCCAGGGCGGGCCCGCCCGCAAGCGCCGCCCCAAGCGCGACATCGACGGCTGGGTGCTGCTCGACAAGCCGGTCGGCATGACCTCCACCCAGGCGGTGGGGGCGGTGAAGTGGATGTTCGGCGCGAAGAAGGCGGGCCATGCCGGCACGCTCGACCCGCTCGCCTCCGGCTGCCTGCCCATCGCGCTCGGCGAGGCCACCAAGACGGTGCCCTTCGTGATGGACAGCGAGAAGGTCTACCGCTTCACCGTGCGCTGGGGCATCGAGACCGACACCGACGACAGCGAGGGCCAGCCGGTCGCCACCTCCGGGGTGCGGCCGGAGGA
>CAZIXP010000014.1:0-16810 GCA_964543245.1 uncultured Starkeya sp. | reverse complement strand
GCCATCCGCGCCGCGCTCGCCCAGTTCCGTGGCGAAATCCAGCAGGTGCCGCCGGCCTATTCCGCGCTGAAGATCAATGGCGAGCGGGCCTATGACCTCGCCCGCGACGGCGTGGCGGTGGAGCTGGCCGCGCGCACCGTGGTGGTCCACCGGCTGGAGCTGGTGGAGCGCCCCGACGCCGACCACGCGGTGTTCGAGACGCTGTGCGGCAAGGGCACCTATGTCCGCGCCATCGCCCGCGACCTCGCGCGGGCGCTCGGCACGCGCGGCCACATCTCGGCGCTGCGGCGCAGCCGGGTCGGCACCTTCGCGGAGGAGAGCCTGGTGCCGCTCGCCGCGCTGCGCGCCATCGCCGAGAAGGACATGCCCGAAGGCGGCGATCCCACCCCGCCGATGGAGAAGCTGCGCCCGGTCGATATCGGGCTCGACACGCTGCCCTCGCTGCGGGTGAGCCCGGCCGACGCGGCGCGGCTCTGCCACGGCCAGAGCATCCTGCTGCGCGGCCGCGACGCGCCGATCCTCGAAGGGCCGGTGGCGATCACCGCCGGCGGGCGGCTCGTCGCGCTCGGCGAGGCCGAGGCCGGCGAGATCTGGCCGCGCCGCATCTTCCACGCCGTCGGCGCCGCCTGACCGGAGCGCGAGCCGTCACGTCCGGCGCCGGCCGTCCGGCGCTGGGATTCCCGTCTGGCGCCGCTGGTGTTTTCGTGTATGGTGCCGGCGCGTTGCGGGCATGCGGTCCGCGCGACCCTTTGCCGTTTCGACCGTGCTGGACGACATCCCGGCCCGGCCGAAGGCAGTGGCGGGCGGCGCCCCGAGGGGCGCCCCCACCCGATCTCTACCCCTTGATGGAAAGGATATCCCGATGTCGATCACGGCCGAGCGCAAGCAGGCGCTCATCACCGAATACGCCACCAAGCCGGGCGATACCGGTTCGGCGGAAGTGCAGGTTGCGATCCTCACCGAGCGCATCTCGAACCTGACCGGCCACTTCAAGAGCCACGCGAAGGACAACCACTCCCGTCGCGGCCTCCTGAAGCTCGTGTCCCAGCGCCGCGGCCTCCTCGACTATCTCAAGAAGACCGAGGAAGCCCGCTACAAGTCGCTGATCGAGCGCCTCGGCATCCGTCGCTGAGAGGCCACGCGGGCGCGCCCCACGGTGCGCCCGTTCTTGCTAAGGGCGGCGCCGGAAGCGACCGGCGCGCCACGTCCCAAGGAGCGGCGGGCATGGGGCTCGCCGCGTTCGATTGAAACGGCGGCCATGGCAGGATCGCCGGAGGCTGGCCGGCCCGGATGGGCAGCCTCTCGCCGTCTTGCCCATGGCTCCGGTTCGGAAAGCCAGAGACACATATGTTCGACATTCACCGCGAGGAACTCGACTGGGGCGGGCGCACGCTCACCCTCGAGACCGGCAAGATGGCCCGCCAGGCGGATGGTTCCGTGCTCGCGTCCTACGGCGACACCACCGTGCTCGCCACCGTCGTCGCCGCCAAGGCGGCCAAGCCCGGGGTCGATTTCTTCCCCCTCACGGTCAACTACCAGGAAAAGGCCTACGCGGCCGGCCGCATCCCCGGCGGCTATTTCAAGCGCGAGGGCCGTCCGAGCGAGAAGGAGACGCTGGTCTCCCGCCTCATCGACCGCCCGATCCGCCCGCTGTTCCCGGATGGGTTCCGCAACGAGACCCAGGTGATCGTCACCGTCCTCTCGCACGACCTCGAGAACGATCCCGACATCGTGTCGCTGGTCGCCGCCTCCGCGGCGCTGACGCTGTCCGGCGTGCCCTTCATGGGCCCGGTCGGCGCCGCCCGGGTCGGCTTCATCGACAATGAATATGTGCTGAACCCGACCGTCGACGAGGTGAAGGACACCGCGCTTGACCTCGTGGTCGCCGGCACCGCCGACGCCGTGCTGATGGTGGAATCGGAAGCCAAGGAACTGCCCGAGGAAGTCATGCTCGGCGCCGTGATGTTCGGCCACCGCCACTTCCAGCCGGTGATCGACGCCATCATCCGCCTGGCCGAGAAGGCCGCCAAGGAGCCGCGCGACTTCACCCCGCCGGACAATGCGGCGCTCGAAGCCGAGCTGCGCGGCCTGATCGAGGCCGACCTGCGCGACGCCTACAAGATCGCCCGCAAGCAGGACCGCTACGCCGCGGTCGGCGCCGCCAAGGCCAAGGTCAAGGCGCATTACGAGCAGCTTGCCGCCGACGGCGCCGCGGTGCCCGAGAGCCAGAAGCTCTCCGAGGTGCTGAAGGAGCTCGAAGCCAAGATCGTGCGCTGGACCATCCTCGACGAGGGGGTGCGTATCGACGGCCGCGACACCAAGACGGTCCGCCCGATCGTCGCCGAGGCCGGCCTGCTGCCGCGCGCCCACGGCTCGGCGCTGTTCACCCGCGGCGAGACCCAGGCCCTGGTGGTCGCCACGCTGGGCACCGGCGAGGACGAGCAGTTCGTCGACAGCCTGGAAGGCACCTACAAGGAGCGCTTCCTGCTGCACTACAACTTCCCTCCCTTCTCCGTCGGCGAAACCGGCCGCATGGGCTCGCCCGGCCGCCGCGAGATCGGCCACGGCAAGCTGGCCTGGCGCGCCATCCGCCCGATCCTGCCGCCCGCGCACGAGTTCCCCTATACGCTGCGCGCGGTGTCCGAGATCCTGGAGTCGAACGGCTCCTCCTCCATGGCCACCGTCTGCGGCACCTCGCTCGCCCTGATGGACGCCGGCGTGCCGCTGCGCCGCCCGGTCGCGGGCATCGCCATGGGCCTGATCCTGGAAGGCTCCCGCTTCGCCGTGCTCTCCGACATCCTCGGTGACGAGGACCACCTCGGCGACATGGACTTCAAGGTCGCCGGCACCGACAAGGGCGTCACCGCCCTGCAGATGGACATCAAGATCTCCGGCATCACCGAGGAGATCATGAAGGTCGCGCTGACGCAGGCCAAGGACGGCCGCCTCCACATCCTCGGCGAGATGGGCAAGGCCCTCACCGGCGCCCGCGCCGAGCTGGGCGAGCACGCCCCGCGCATCGAGGTGATCCAGATCCCGGTCGACAAGATCCGCGAAGTCATCGGCTCCGGCGGCAAGGTGATCCGCGAGATCGTCGAGAAGACCGGCGCCAAGATCAACATCGAGGACGACGGCACCGTGAAGGTGGCTTCCGCCTCGGGCGAGTCGATCAAGGCGGCGCTGAACTGGATCAAGTCGATCGCCTCCGAGCCGGAGATCGGCCAGATCTATGACGGCACCGTCGTGAAGGTGGTGGATTTCGGCGCCTTCGTGAACTTCTTCGGCGCCAAGGACGGCCTCGTCCACGTCTCCCAGCTCGCCAAGGAGCGGGTGGCGAAGCCCTCCGACGTCGTCAAGGAAGGCGACCGGGTGAAGGTGAAGCTGCTCGGCTTCGACGAGCGCGGCAAGACCCGCCTCTCCATGAAGGTCGTCGACCAGACCACCGGCGAAGACCTCGAGGCGAAGAAGGATGAGGCCGGCGCGGCCGAGTGACGGGGTGGCGGGCTCCGCCCGCCGCACGGTCCAGACGAAACGGAAAGGGCGGTCCGCGGGCCGCCCTTTTTCGTTGCTCGACGATGTCGGCCCTTTTTTCGTTGCTCGACGATGTCGAGGCCCGGCGCGCGGGGAGTCAGGCCGCGCGCACGGTCTGCACGAAGGCGTGAACTTCCTGCCGCAGCGCCACCGCCTGGCGCGAGAGGTCGCGGGCATAGCCCAGCACCTGGTGGGCGGCGGTGGAGGAGGCCTGCGCCGCCTGCTCCACGGTGGCGATGCTGGAGGTGACGTCGCGGGTGCCGCTGGCGGCCTGCTGCACGCTGCGGGCGACGTCGGAGGCGGTGGCCTGCTGCTGGGTCATGGCGGCGGCGATGGCGCTGGCGGCCTGCTGCAGCGCGTCCATGGTGGCGGTGAAGCCGGTCATGGCGGAGAGCACGCCGCCGGTGGATTCCTGGATGCCGAAGATGCGCTCGGAAATGCCGCCGGTGGCCTTGGCGGTCTGCCCGGCGAGCTGCTTCACCTCCTGCGCCACCACGGCGAAGCCGCGGCCAGCCTCGCCCGCGCGGGCGGATTCGATGGTGGCGTTGAGCGCGAGCAGGTTGGTCTGGCCGGCCAGCGTGTCGATCAGCCCGATGATGGTGCCGATCTGCTCGGCGGAGTGGCGCAGCTCGGTCATCTGGCCGCTGGTGCCGTTCATCTCGCGCGCGGCCCGCTCGGTCATGGCCGAGGAATGCTGCAGTTTCTCGCCGATCTCGTGGGCGGCGGCGGAGAGTTCCTCCATCGCCGCCGCCACCGACTGGACGTGGGAGGTGGCGAGCTGGGCGGCGGCGGAGACCGCGGCGGCCTGGCTGCGGGTGCGGTCGGCGGTGGCGTTCAGGCTTTCCGAGGCGGTCTGCAGCTCGGTCGCGGCAGTCGCCACCATGTCCACCACCACGCCCACCGCCTCCTCGAAGCGGTCGGCGAGCTGGCGCATCTCCTCGCGGCGGCGGGCGCCGGCGGCGGCCTCGGCGGCGGTGCGCTCGGCGCGCTGGCGTTCGGCCTCGCCGAGCCGGTCGCGGAACACGCTGAGCGCCCGGGCCTGGTCGCCGATCTCGTCGCGGCGCCCGGCATGGGGAATGGCGGTGTCGAGCGCGCCGCCCGAGATCCGCTCCATCGCCGCGCTGACCTGGCGCACCGGGCGGGCGATGCCGAGCACCGAATAGACCGCGGTGACGATGGCGGCGAGGATGGCGATGACCGAGAAGATCAGGATGCGGCCCATGCCGTCCTGAAGCGCGGCGTCGGCGGCGGCCTCGGCCTCGTCGGCCTGGTCGGCGCTGGCATTGATCACCTCGGTGAGGCTGGCGTCGGCGGCCTCCACCACCGGCGTCAGGCGGGTGGCGACGATGTCGGCGCGGGCCTTCTGCTGGTCCAGCCCCGTCCGCACCGCGCGCACGAAACCGTCGAAGTTCGTGCCGGCGGTGGCGGCGGCGTCGCTGACCATCGGGTTGTCGGCGAGCCCCTCGGTGACGCTCGCGAGGATTTCCCGGACCCGCTTCTCCATGGCGGCGATGCGCCGGAGCGTGGAGGGGTCGCGGGTGACGAGGAAGCTCTGCGCGGCCAGGCTGATGCCGTCGATCACCCCCTCGAGCGGCTGCACATTGGCGGCAAGGGTGGGCTGCTCATATTCCACCAGGACGCCTTCGAGCGTGGAAAAGCCGGTGCGGCTGCGCATGGCGAGTTCGGCGGCGTCGACGGAGGCTTTGAACTGCTGCCTCTGGACGCTGTAGATGTCGGCCGCGGCGGCGCCGATCTCGGCAAGGTCGCGCTTCAGGCGGCGGAAGTCCTCGCGGTCGTCCTCGTGGGTCTCCTGCACCAGGAGCGCGTCCAGCGCGGAATCGCCCTTGGCGATGGTGTCCCTGATCTGCGCCAGCGTCTGTTCATTGATCGGATCGGCGTAGGACAGCTGCATCTGGGTGACGAGCTGCCGCGCCTTCAGCAGCTGCACGCCGACGGTCTTGGCCTTCTTCAGGATGTCGGACTGGCCCCGGGTGAACTGGCGGGCCGTGTCGATCTCCCGCATCGCGGTGCCGCGACTGAGGATGACGCCCGCCGACAGCAGGATGAGAAGGGCGGAGACGAAGCCGAGCTTGGCTCCCAGTCCGAGGCGGATGGCGTGCATAGGTCGGTCCCTGCGAATGGCATTGCAAGGAAAGACCGTCTCGCTTGCGCGGGACTTGCGGGGAAGGCCGAACGCCGGCAGGCCCTCCGGCGCGGAGGGGGCCGGCGTTCACCGGAACCCGCTAGAGCGTATCCGGTGAATCCACGTTCACCGGATACGCGCCAGGTTGTTTTTGCCGTATTTTCTTCACGCGAACCGGGATCCACGTCGCTCGAAAATGCCCTAGCGATAGGCGGCGAAGGTGCGGTCGATCGCCTCGCGGCCATAGCCGGCCTCCAGGCAGAAGGCCAGCAGCAGCCGTGCCTTGGTCGCCTGCAGGAAGCCGGCGGGGATGAGGCCGCGGCCGATGAGGTCGATCTCCGAGCCGGCATAGCCATAGGTGCGGGTGAAGACCGGGCCGCCCAGCGTGCGGCTCGCCAGCACCACCGGCATGTGGCTGGCGACCTCGCCGATCAGGCCGGCGATCTCGCCGGGTACGTGGCCCGCGCCCATGCCCTCCAGCACCAGGCCCCAATAGCCGAGCTGGCGCAGCGCGCGGATCATGCGGCCATCGTCGCCCATCGTCATCTTGAGCAGCGCCACGGCGGGGGCGGGGCCTTCCACCTCGAATTTCGGTCCGCCCGGCACCCGGGCGAGGAAGCGGGCGCGCCGCTCGATCACCATGCCCAGCGGGCCGAGATCGGGCGAGGCGAAGGTGGAGGCCAGCGCGGTGTGGGTCTTGCGGACGAAGCGGGCGGCGTGAATCTCGTCGTTCAGCACCACCAGCGTGCCGAGCCCGCGCGCGGCGGCCGAGGCGGCGACGATGACCGAGGCGAGCAGATTGGCCGGCCCGTCCGCCCCCGGCGCCTCCGCCCCCCGCATCGCCCCGGTGACGACCACCGGGCATTCGTCGTCGATCAGCAGGTCCAGCGCGAAGGCGGTTTCCTCGATCGTGTCGGTGCCCTGGATGACCACCGCCCCGTCATAGCCGCTGGCGAAGGCGAGGCGGATTTCGCGGGCCACCTCGTTGACGTGGTCCAGCCCCAGCGAGGGGCTCGGCAACCGGAACAGCGAATGGGCGTCGATCTCGGCGACCGCGGCGATGGCCGGCACCGCGTCGATCAGGTCGTCGGCGCCCAGCGTCGGGGCGATGCCGCCCGCGCCGCCCGCGGTCATGGTGATGGTCCCGCCAAGGGAAAGGACGAGCAGGCGCGGCAGCGGCATGGAGAGGTCCCGGGTGGCGAGGGGCGAACAGGGCAAAACAGGGCGGTGCCGCAGATGCAAGCACGGGAACCTTGAAAAAGTGCTGCACCGCGCCCGGCCTTGCCGGCAAAAGCGCCGTGGCGGCTTCACTTTTCGCGCAGCGCCCGCGCCGGGTTCATCCGCCCCCGCCCGCCGCGCCCCCCGGCAGCTGCCCGGCGCGGCCGGGGCGCGGCTCTCCGCCGGTGCGCGGGCTACGTCCTTGGTCTGAAAACTTTACCATGGAACAGCCCGGCGGTTTGCCTCTAGAATGGGTCAAAAGCAGCAAAGGGAGATCGCCATGTCGGGGCTCGCCATGCCGGAGCCGGATGCCGGGGTGCTGGCGCGCCGCGACGAGATCGTCGCCGCGCTGCGCGCCATCGTGCCGGGCGAGGGCGTGATCGACGGTGTGAACGAGATGCGCCCGTTCGAGACCGACGGGCTCACCGCCTACAAGCAGCTTCCCCTCGCCGTGGTGCTGCCGTCCACCACCGAGCAGGTCTCGCGTATTCTGGCCTATTGCCATGCCAATGGGGTGCGGGTGGTGCCGCGCGGGGCGGGCACCGGGCTCTCCGGCGGGGCGCTGCCGCTGGCCGACGCGATCCTGCTCGGCATGGGCAAGTTCAACGCCATCCTCGACATCGATTTCGACAACCGCACCGTCACCGCGCAGCCGGGCGTCACCAATCTCGGCATCACCACCGCCGTCGCCCATGCCGGCTTCTATTACGCGCCGGACCCCTCGTCGCAGATCGCCTGCACCATCGGGGGCAATGTGGCGGAAAATTCCGGCGGGGTTCACTGCCTGAAATACGGCCTCACCACCAACAACGTCATGGGCGTCGAGCTGGTGCTCATCACCGGGGAGGTGGTGCGGGTCGGCGGCAAGCACCTCGATTCCGGCGGGCTCGACCTCCTCGGCCTCATCGTCGGGTCGGAAGGCCTGCTCGGCGTCGTCACCGAGGTCACGGTGCGCATCCTCAAGAAGCCGGAGACCGCGCGGGCGGTGCTGGTCGGCTTTCCCTCCTCCGAGGCGGCGGGCGAGTGCGTGGCGCGCATCATCGGCGCCGGCATCATTCCCGGCGGCATGGAGATGATGGACCGCCTCGCCATCCACGCCGCCGAGGCCTTCGTGAAGGTGGGCTATCCGCTCGACGTCGAGGCGCTGCTCATTGTCGAGCTGGACGGGCCGGAGGCGGAGGTCAACCACCTCATCGAGCGTGTGGCGGAGATCGCCCGCGGCCTCGGCTGCGCCACGCTGCGCGCCTCCACCAGCGAGGAGGAGCGCGTCGCCTTCTGGGCCGGGCGCAAGGCGGCCTTCCCGGCGGTGGGGCGCATCTCGGCGGACTATCTCTGCATGGACGGCACCATTCCCCGCAAGGCGCTGCCGCAGGTGCTCTCGCGCATGACCGAGATGAGCCGCAGCTATGGGCTGGAATGCGCCAATGTGTTCCATGCCGGCGACGGCAACCTGCACCCGCTCATCCTCTATGACGCCTCCCGCCCCGGCGAGCTGGAAAAGGCGGAGGCGTTCGGCGCCGACATCCTGCTGCTCTGCGTGGAGGTGGGCGGCGTGCTCACCGGCGAGCACGGGGTGGGGGTGGAGAAGCGTGACCTGATGCCCTCGATGTTCGACGAGGTCGACCTCGCCCACCAGCAGCGGCTGAAATGCGCCTTCGACCCCGACTCGCTGCTCAATCCCGGCAAGGTGTTCCCGGTGCTGCACCGCTGCGCCGAGCTCGGCCGCATGCATGTCAGCCGCGGGCAGCTGCCCTTTCCCGACATCCCGCGGTTCTGAGGGACCGCTGGCATGGCGACCCTTCTGGCGCGCAACGCGCACGTGCTCGTCACCATGGATGGCCAGCGGCGGGAGATCGCCGGCGGCGGCCTGTTCGCGCGCGACGGCATGATCGAGGCGGTGGGTCCGTCGCAGACGCTGCCCGCCACCGCCGACCGGGTGATCGACCTTTCCGGCCGGGTGGTGCTGCCGGGGCTGGTGAACGCCCACCACCATCTCGACCAGACCCTGACCCGCAACCTGCCCGCCGCGCAGGAGCGCAACCTGTTCCGCTGGCTGCGGGCGCATTACCGGCTCTGGGCGGCGCGCACGCCGGAGGCCTCGCGCACCGCGACGCTGGTCGGCCTCGCCGAGCTGGCGCTGTCGGGCTGCACCACCGCGTTCGACCATGCCTATGTCTTCCGCAATGGCTGCCGGGTGGACGACCAGATCGCCGCGGCCCGGGAGATCGGGCTGCGCTTCATGGTCTCGCGCGGGTCGATGTCGCTGGGCGAATCCCGCGGCGGCCTGCCGCCGGACGACTGCGTGGAGGCGGAAGATGCCATCCTCGCCGATTGCGAGCGGGTGATCGCCGCCTATCACGATCCCCGCCCCGGGGCACGGCTGCAGATCGCGCTGGCGCCCTGCTCGCCCTTCTCGGTCTCGCCGGAGCTGATGCGCGAGAGCGCGGCGATGGCGCGCCGGCACGGCGTTCGGCTGCACACCCACCTCGCCGAGACCATCGACGAGGAGCGCTACACGCTGGAGCGCTTCGGCAAGCGGCCGGTGGCCTATATGGAGGAGCTCGGCTGGCTCGGCCCGGATGTGTGGTTCGCCCATGCCGTTCATGTGAACGCGGAGGAGATCGGCGGCTTCGCCGATTCCGGGGCGGGGGTGTGCCACTGCCCCTGCTCCAACATGCGGCTGGCCTCGGGCATCGCCCCGGTGCGGGCCTATCGCGCCGCCGGGGTGAAGGTCGGGCTCGGGGTCGACGGCTCCGCCTCCAATGACGGCAACCATCTGCTCGCCGAGGCCCGGCAGGCCATGCTGCTGGCCCGGCTCAGGATCGCGCTGCGCCCGCCGGAAGGGCCGGACACCCCGCTCTCAACCTCCGATCCCTCCCGCGACGGCGAGTGGATGAGCGCGCGCGAGGCGCTGGAGCTGGCGACGCTGGGCGGGGCGGCGGTGCTGGGGCGGGCCGACATCGGGGCGCTGGAGCCCGGCCGCTGCGCCGATTTCTTCGCGCTGCGGCTGGACGACCTCGCCTTTGCCGGTGGCCTGTCCGACCCCGTCGCCGCCACCGTGTTCTGCGGACCGCACCGGGCCGACCTCACCGTGGTGGGCGGCGAGGTGATCGTCGCCGAGGGCCGCCTCGCCACCCTCGACCTGCCGGCGGTGATCGCCGAGCACAACCGCCACGCGGCGCGTCTTGCCGCGCTGGCGCACTGAGAAACGCCAGGGAGTGAACCGATCATGACCGATCGCCTGTGCCCGCGCGACGAGGCCGACCTGGCCGAGGCCGTGCGCTGGGCCGTCTCGGAGAGCCGCCCGCTCGACCTCGTCGGCACCGGCTCCAAGCGCGCGCTCGGCCGCGCCACCCAGGGCGACGTGACGCTGGACCTCGCCGCCCTGAGCGGCATCCGGCTCTATGAGCCGGCCGAGCTGGTGCTCAGCGCCGGCGCCGGCACCCCGGTGGCGCAGATCGAGGCGCTGCTGGCGGAGGCGCACCAGATGATGGCGTTCGAGCCGATGGACCATGGCCCGCTGCTCGGCCGCCCCGCCGGGGAGGGCACGCTGGGCGGGCTGATGGCCTGCAACCTCGCCGGCCCGCGCCGCCCCAGCGCCGGCGCGGCGCGCGACCACGCGCTCGGCCTGCGCGCCGTCTCCGGCCGCGGCGAGGCCTTCAAGGCCGGCGGCCGGGTGGTGAAGAACGTCACCGGCTACGACCTGCCGCGCGGCCTCGCCGGCTCCTACGGCACGCTCGCCGCCTTCAGCGAGATCACCATCAAGGTGCTGCCGCGCCCGGAGACGGTGGAGACGCTGCTGCTGTTCGGCCTCGACGACGCCGCGGCGGCGAAGGCGATGAGCGCGGCGGTGGGCTCCTATTACGACATCTCCGGCGCCGCCCACCTGCCGGCCGACATCGCCGCGCTGATTCCCGCGCTCGGGGCGCCGGGGCGGGCGGTCACGGCGCTGCGGCTGGAGGGGGTGAAACCCTCCATCCTGCACCGGCGGGAGAAGCTGGAGGGCCTGCTGCGCGGGTTCGGCGCGCTCGGCGCGCTGGACGAGGCCGGCTCGCTGGCGCTGTGGGCGGCGGTGCGCGACGCGCAGCCTTTCGCCCTGCCGCCCGGCGCCGACCCCGATGCGGCCCCCGCGGTGTGGAAGGTGTCGACCGCGCCGATGCACGGCCCCGCGGTCGGCGCCGCCGCCCGGGCGCTGGGCGCGCGGGTGTTCTACGACTGGGCCGGCGGGCTGGTGTGGGTCGCGATGCCCGATGGCGAGCCGGAGGCGGCGCGGCTGCGCGCCGCGCTGGCCCCCGCCGGCGGCCACGCCACGCTGCTGCGGGCCGGCCGGGCCGCCCGCGCCGCCACCGAGGTGTTCGAGCCGCTGGACGCCGTGACCGGCGCGCTGGTGCGGCGGATGAAGCATGGTTTCGATCCCGGCCGGGTGCTGAACCCCGGCCGCATGTATGCGGGAGTGTGAGCGCGATGCAGACCCATTTCTCCCTCGCCCAGCTCGCCGACCCGCACATCGCCGATGCCGAGCAGGTGCTGCGGGCCTGCGTGCATTGCGGCTTCTGCACCGCCACCTGCCCGACCTATGTGCTGCTCGGCGACGAGCTCGATTCGCCGCGCGGGCGGATCTACCTCATCAAGGACATGCTGGAGAACGAGCGGCCGGCGACGCCGGAGGTGGTGAAGCACATCGACCGCTGCCTCTCCTGCCTGTCCTGCATGACCACCTGCCCCTCCGGCGTGCATTACATGCACCTCGTCGACACCGCCCGCGCCCATGTCGAGACCACCTATCGCCGCCCGCTGGCGGACCGGCTGATGCGCGCCCTGCTGGCGCAGGTGCTGCCGAACCGCGGCCGCATGCGGCTGGCGCTGGCCGGGGCGATGCTGGCGAAGCCCTTCGCCGGCGCGCTGGAGGGGGTCGCGGCGCTGCGGCCGCTGGCGGCGATGCTGAAGCTCGCCCCCGGCCGGCCGGCCGGGCGTTCCGCCACCGAGGGGGTGGGCCGCTTCCCCGCCGCCGGCCCGCGCCGCGCCCGGGTCGCCCTGCTCGACGGCTGCGCCCAGCCGGTGCTGCGGCCGGAGATCGACGAGGCGACCATCCGCCTGCTGAACCGGCTGGGCATCGAGGTGGTGCGCCCCCCCGGCGGCGGCTGCTGCGGCTCGCTGACCCACCATATGGGCCGCGAGGAGATGGCGCTGGCCAGCGCCCGCGCCAATGTCGACGCCTGGACCCGCGAGATCGAGGGCGAGGGGCTCGACGCCATTCTGGTCAACACCTCCGGCTGCGGCACCACCATCAAGGACTATGGCCACATGCTGCGGCTGGAGCCGGCCTATGCCGAGAAGGCGGCGCGGGTCTCGGCGCTGGCGAAGGACATCAGCGAGTTCCTGGTGGATCAGCAGCTGCCGGCGCCGGTGATCCCGGCCGGCCTGCGGGTGGCCTATCACGCCGCCTGCTCGCTGCAGCACGGCCAGAAGATCCGCACCGCGCCCAAGGCGCTGCTCAGCCGCATGGGCTTCACCGTGCTGGAGCCGGCCGAGGGCCATCTGTGCTGCGGTTCCGCCGGCACCTACAACATCCTCCAGCCGGAGATCGCCGGCCGGCTGCGGGCGCGCAAGGTCGCGAACATCGAGCGGACGGAGCCCCAGCTCATCGCCACCGGCAATATCGGCTGCATGACCCAGATCGGCGGCGGCACCGCGCTGCCGATCCTGCACACGGTGGAACTGATCGACTGGGCGGCCGGCGGGCCGACGCCGGCGGTGCTGGCGGAGGTGGCGGCGGCGGCCTGACGGCCGGCCGGCGCCTGCCTCACATCGGCGCGGCGGTCTTGATGCCGGCGCCGGCGGGGATGGCGGCCGGCGCCGCGCTGGCGCTGTCCGGCAGGCTGGAGGTCGGCCCGGGCACCGCGGCGGACGTCGGCGAGGCCAGACCCTGCGAAACGGGCGCCTGTGAGACGGGAGCCTGCGAAACCGGCGCGGCCGGGGTGTTTTCCGCCGGCGCCGCCGTCGGGCGGGGACGCTGGCGCGCCACCGGGCGCGGCTTGGCGACGATCATCGCGATGATCTGGTCGTGCAGCGCCGCCACCTTGTCGATGCTGAAATGGTCGACCCCGGTGGAGGTGAGGTCGATATTGCTCACCCGGCTGCCGGCGATGCGCTTGCCCGCCCCGGTGCCTTGGTAATAGTTCAGGACCTTGCCGATCTTGGCCGAGGCCACCGGCGGGGTGATGGGGTCGAAGGTGACCACCAGCGGCACCGGCACGCCGTCGGCCACCAGGGTGTTGCCCATGTTCACCGCGGCATCGGCGCCCAGCGAGTGGCCGATGACCACCACCGGGGTCGCGCGCCGGCCGGCCTTGGCCGCCTTTTCCGCCGCCGCCGCGACGCTCGGCCAGTCGGCATAGGAATGCACGCTCGCGGCCACGCCGCGCGCCTGCAGCTTGGCGGCGAGGTCGTCCATGCCCAGCGAGAAGATGTTGGCGAGGCCGCGCATGAGGTAGACCCGCGGCGCCGAGGTGCCGGCCGGCGCCGGCCGGGTCGCCGCCTCGGCGGGCGCGCCGGGCAGGATGAGCGCCAGCAGCGCCGCCGCGAGCATCAGCACGAAACAGGCGCGGGTGGAGCGCATCATCGCCGAACCTCTGGGCCGAACCTCTTGCATCATAACCCTCTTCTTTCCCCTGCCGACCCCCGCCGCGCAACCGGTTTCGCACCGCCCCGCGGTTAAGCGCCCGGGCTGCGGCTTCGCCGCAACATCACCCGCGCACCGCCGCCCGCGGGGGGCGCCGTGCCGCCGCGGCAGCAATGCGCCGCGCCTGACCCGGCTTGCCACGGCCGTGTCGCCGTGCAACCGAGAAGGTGCAGGCTGGGTTCCCTCGGTGCCGTCCTTTGGCACCGTCAGGGCAACCCGCAGGAGCGGGAGGAGCGTCGTGTCGACCGAGGCCGAAAAGGGAAATCCCGCACCGCCCGCGGGCACCGTGACCGCGCCCATCCCGACCGCCGCGCCCAGCCCGACCGGCGCGGCGCCGGCCGCCACGCCCGGCCAGCCGGCGGCGCGGGGCGCGGTGGCGCTGCCCGCCGGCCGCCGCGACGCGCTGACGCCCCACCCGCTGCGCGCCGCGGTGCTGGGCGAGCTGCACGCCCGTCCCTTCGTGCCGGCGCACACCCCGGTGCGCATCTTCCACATGGCCTTCATCGTCGACCGGCCGCAGGCGCTGGCCGACCGCGCCGCTTTCGCGGCGCTGTGCGCGGCGCGCGGCCAGCCCGGCCCGGCGCGCGATGCCAAGCAGCACCGGGTCGCCTTCGGCGGCGCCACCGTGCGCTGGGAGCGCCACGCCGAATTCACCACCTACACCTGGGAGCTGCCGAGCGAGGACCTGACCGCCGGCGGGCTTCCGTTCCAGCCCTCCTCCGCCAGCTTCGGACCGACCTTCTGCGAGGTGCCGCAGCCCGGCCCGCTGCTGGTGGCGATCGACCTCCAGCTGGTGACCGACACCTCCGACGCGCTGCCGCTGGAGCGGCTGTTCGACCGCGCCAGCCTGGCCCGCGCCGATGTCGAGGACGGCCTCGCCGAGATCGCGACCGATTTCCAGCCCGACGCCGCCGGCTTCATCCGCATCCTGCTGCGCGACCGCGGCATGACGCCGGACGCCGCCGGCGCGCTGATCCAGCGCGTGCTGGAGATCGAGACCTACCGCACCCTCGCTTTGCTCGGCCTGCCCGAGGCCCAGAGGCTCGCGCCGCGGGTGGCGCAGATGGAGGGGCGGCTCGGCGCCCTGACCTCCACCATGAAGAACACCGAGGGCCTTGCCGAGAACCGCCGCCTGCTCGACGAGCTGACCGGCCTTGCCGCCGAGCTGGAAGCGGACGCGGCGGCCTCGCTGTTCCGCTTCGGCGCCAGCCGCGCCTATGAGGAGATCGTGGAGGAGCGGCTGAAGCACATTGGCGAGCGCCCGGTGACCGGCTTTCCCACCCTGCAGCAGTTCCTCGCCCGGCGGATGCAGCCGGCGATGCGCACCTGCCAGGGCATCGAGCAGCGGCAGGCCAATCTCTCGATGAAGCTGTCGAGCGCCGCCAACCTGTTGCGCACCCGGGTCGATGTCGAGCTGGAACAGCAGAACCGCGACCTGCTGCGCAGCATGAACGAGCGCACCCGCATGCAGCTGCGGCTGCAGCAGACCGTGGAAGGGCTCTCGGTCGCCGCCATCACCTATTACGTCATCAGCATCTTCCACTACGTCATGGAAGGGCTGCACCCCCGGTTCGAGGCGATGGGGCTGCATGTCGATGTCGGGCTGGCGACGGCGGCGGCGGTGCCGGTGGTGGCGCTGGCGATCTGGAGCTTCGTCGAGCGGGTGCGCCGCGGCCATCTGCGCGACCGCGGCGGCGAGCATTAGAGCCCTTCCCGCAAACGTGCGGAGCGGTTTTGCGGGAACGGCGACTCATCAGAGCTTTGGAGCTTCTCCGGTGAACGGAGGTTCGCCGGAAAAGCTTTAGCGTGAAGTCGCCCCGGTCCCGGACGTCGACCCGGTCCGGCTGGTCCCGTTCGGTCCCTGCCGGACATCCCGGCGCCGCCCATGGGCGACGGCGCCGATGTCGCGGCAGGCCTATTGCGAGAAGCCGCCGGTCGCCGGCGCGGGAGCGCCGATCCACTGCTGCTGGGCCGCCGCGGGCTGGGTCGTGGTGGTGGTCGGGCTGGTCGTGGCGGCGGGCTGGGCGGCGGCGGGCTGGGCGGCGGCGGCAGGCTGCGCCGGGGCCGCCGACGGTGCGCTCGCTGCGGGCGCCGGCTCGGCGGCGGGTTCGGAAGCCGGTTCGGCGGCGGGCTGCTGGGCGGCGGGCTTCGGCTTCTGCGCCACCGGCCTGGCCGGGCGCGGCTTGGCCGGCCGGGCCTTGGCCTCGGCGGAGCCGGCCTGCGAATCGAAGCCGAGATACACGACGTAGTCCTCGAGATCGCCCGGCTGCGGCAGCGGGAAGCTGATATCGTTGGCCACCAGGCTGAAATCGACCTGCATCTCCGACGCGCCGATCTCCACCGGCACGGTGTAGAGCTTGGTCCAGACCGGCTTGGGGCTGGGGCCTTCCTGCACCACGGCGACGCGCAGCGGCACGGTGAGCGAGCCGGGGCCGCCCTTGGAGCCGACCAGCACCCGGCCCTGGATGCCGACCCGCATGGTCATGTTGGGGCGGGCGAAGATGCATTCGCGCGCGGACTGGCCGAGCGTCGCCTGATAGCGCAGGCCGCCGTCGGCCTTGTCCGTCACCTGCCAGGCGGCGGCGCCGCCGCGCACCTCGACCTTCGGGCAGCTATAGAGGCGGGGGTCGAATTCCTCCTGCCCGGGGGTTCCGGCGGCGGCGGAGGTTGCGACGGTGGTGGTCTGCATCTGCGAGCCGAACAGGCCCTGCCCGTCCTTGCCGCCGGCGCCCATCGGCCCGACATCGGTGCCGCCGCCGGTGCCGCCGCCGCAGCCGGCCAGCGCCAGGGCGAGGAGGCCGAACGCCGCCGCGCGCGCACCGGACCTACGGAGGGCGCCGGTTCCCACTTCCCCAAGCTTCATACGCACACTCCCCAAAAGCGCCGGCATCTCCGGCTCTCGCCATGAAGACCGACCGGACCGGCAGTTCCGGCGCGGCAGCTCCGGATCGGCAGGTCCGGCGCGACAGCCCCGGCGGCCGCATCCCCCGCGGCGCGCCGGCATCCGGTCGCGACAGCGCCGTGCGGCGTGCCGCACGGGCTCTGGTCGGCTTATATCAAGCCCGCGCCGGTGGCGAGAGTGGGGCCGGCCGGGAAAATCGCCCCGCTGCGACGGCCGATGACTCCGCGCGGGCCGCTCCAGGACGTCGACGTTCCGCAATGCCTATGCAGAACCGGTCCGTACCCTCGAGGGAATGGCTCTGGAGTGTATCCGGTGAACCCACCTTCACCGGATA
>CAZIXP010000013.1:0-48567 GCA_964543245.1 uncultured Starkeya sp. | reverse complement strand
TGGACATCGGCGGCGACAAGCAGGTGGCCCATCTCAACCTGCCCCATGAGGAGAACCCGTTCCTCGGTGTGCGCGGCGCCCGCCTGCTGCTGCGCCGGTCGGACCTCCTGGAGCCGCAGCTCCGGGCGCTCTACCGCGCCGCCAAGGCCGGCGCCGAAATCCTGATCATGTTCCCGATGATCACCTCGGTCGGCGAGCTCATCGCGCTGCGGGCGGTGTGCGAGCGGATCCGGGCCGGGCTCGATGCGCCGGCCGTGCCGGTCGGCATCATGATCGAGGTGCCCGCCGCCGCATTGCAGGCGGAATCGCTGGCGCGCCATGCCGATTTCTTCTCGGTCGGCACCAACGACCTCACCCAGTACACGCTGGCGATCGACCGGCAGAACCCGCAGCTCGCCCCGGAGGTGGACAGCCTGCACCCGGCGGTGCTCCGCCTGATCGAGGCGACCGTCGCCGGTGCCAATAAGCATGGCCGCTGGGTCGGGGTCTGCGGCGGCATTGCCGGCGAGCCGTTCGGCGCGGCGCTGCTGGCCGGCCTCGGCGTACACGAACTGTCGATGACGCCGCGCGAGGTGCCGGCGGTGAAGGCGCGGCTGCGCGCCAGCGAGATGACGGCGCTGCGCGACCTTGCCGTCGCCGCGCTCGCCTGCGAGACCGCCGAGGAGGTGCGCGGGCTCGACGCCGCCGCTGCCGAAGAGATGGCGGCATGAGCGCGCCCGTCGTCACCCTGACCCTGAACCCGGCGATCGACCAGACGGTGACGCTGGACAGCCTCACCCCCGGCGCCGTTCACCGTGCCGCCGCGGTGCGCCACGATGCCGGCGGCAAGGGCGTGAACGTTGCCTCCTGCCTTGCCGACTGGGGCGTGCGGGTTGCGGCGACGGGCCTGCTCGGCGCCGATAATGCCGCGCCCTTCACGGCGCTTTTCGCGGCAAAAGGCATTGCCGATCATTTCGTGCGGGTGGCGGGCGAGACCCGCACCAACATCAAGCTGGTCGACCGCCGGGCCGGCGAGACCACGGACATCAACCTGCCCGGCCTGCGCCCGGGGCCGGCGGCGCTGGCGACCGTGGAGGAGGGGCTGAACGGCCTCGTCGCCAACGGCACGCTGGTGGTGCTGGCCGGCAGCCTGCCGGATGGGCTCGACCCCGGCGCCTATGCCCACTTCATTCCCGTCCTCGCCGGTCGCGGCGCCCGGGTGGTGCTCGATACCAGCGGCGTTCCGCTGGCGCGGGCGCTGGCCGGTGACCTGCCGTTCTGCGTCAAGCCGAACCGGCACGAGCTGGAGGTGTGGGCCGGCCGCCGGCTGGAGGACCGCGCCGACCTGCTCGGTGTCGCCCGCCGGCTGAATGCCGCGGGCGTCGGGCTGGTCGCGGTCTCGCTCGGCGCCGCGGGCGCGCTGTTCGTCACCGCCGGCGAGGCGCTCCATGCCGGTGCGCGGGAAGTCACCGGCGGCAGCTCGGTCGGTGCCGGTGACGCCATGGTCGCGGGCCTTGTCGCCGGTCTTCACGAGGGGCTGCCCCTCGACGCCCTGGCCCGCCGCGCCACCGCCTTCGCCGTCGCCAAGCTCGGGCGTCCGGGGCCGCATCTGCCCGACCGCGCCACGGTGGAGTCCCTCGCCGCCGCGGTTGCCGTCACCCCGGCCGAGGGCTGGGCCGCCGCCGCATCAACCGCCGCACCCATCTGAAGCCGAGGCGGGCGAAGACCCGCCGGGGAGGAGCCGATGTCTCAATTCGTCGCCGTGGTCGGGTCCTCCGACACCAGTGTCCACGCCATGCTCGCCGCCGAAGCACTGCGCAAGGCCGCGCGCGCCCTCGGCCAGGCGCTCACGGTCGAGGTGCGCACGCCCGAGGGCGTCGTGGGCGCTCTGTCCCCGGCCGATATCGGCGGGGCCAGCGCCGCGCTGCTGGTCGGCACGGGCGAGCTCGACGCCGCCCGCTTCGGCACGCTGCCGCGCCAGGCGGTTTCTCTGGAGGCGGTCTTCGCCGACGCCGCCGGCGCGCTGAGCCGCCTCGATGTCGCCACCCCCACGGCGGCCGCGGCGCCTGCCGCCAGCGCGACCCGGAAGATCGTCGCGATCACCTCCTGCCCCACCGGCATCGCCCACACCTTCATGGCGGCGGAGGGGCTGGCCAATGCTGCCAAGGCGCTCGGCCATGGCATTCGGGTGGAGACGCAGGGCTCGGTGGGCGCGCAGGACGCGCTGACGGCGGAGGAGATCGCTGCTGCCGACCTCGTCATCATCGCCGCCGACCGCCCGGTCGATCTCGGCCGTTTCGGCGGCAAGAAGCTGTTCCAGTCGCCGACCAAGCCGGCGATCACCGACGGGCAGGGCCTCATCCGCAAGGCCTTCGCCGAAGCGACGGTGATGGCCGGCGCGGGCGCGAGCCTCGCCGACGCCGCGGCGGCCGCCAAGGCCGAGCGCGCGGTGAAGGCCGGGCCCTACAAGCACCTGATGAACGGCGTGTCCTTCATGCTGCCCTTCGTGGTGGCCGGCGGCCTGCTGATCGCCATCGCCTTCGCGCTCGGCGGCATCTATGCCTATGACGACGCCCACAAGGGCACGCTGGCCTACGATCTCTTCCAGATCGGCGCCAAGGGCGCCTTTGCCCTCATGGTGCCGGTGCTGGCGGGCTACATAGCCTTCTCCATCGCCGACCGCCCGGGCCTTGCCCCCGGCATGATCGGCGGCATGGTGGCGGCGAACCTGTCGGCCGGCTTCCTCGGCGGCATCATCGCCGGCTTCATCGCCGGCTATGGCACCGACCTCATCAACCGCTCCATCAAGCTGCCGCGCAACCTCGCCGGCCTGAAGCCGGTGCTGATCCTGCCGATCCTCGGCTCGCTGCTCACCGGCCTCGCCATGATCTATGTGGTGGGCGGGCCGACCGCACAGCTTCTGGCCTCGCTGACCGAATGGCTGAAGGGCATGCAGGGCTCCAGCGCCATCCTGCTCGGCATCCTGATCGGCGGCATGATGGCCTTCGACATGGGCGGGCCGATCAACAAGGCGGCCTACGCCTTTTCCACCGGCCTCATCGCCAGCCAGGTCTACACCCCGATGGCGGCGGCCATGGTGGCGGGCATGACGCCGCCGCTCGGCCTCGCCCTCGCGGCGCAGTTCTTCCCCGAGCGCTTCACCGCCGACGAGCGGGAGGCGCGCAGCGCCGCCGCCGTGCTGGGGCTCGCCTTCGTCACCGAGGGCGCCATTCCCTTTGCGGCGCGCGATCCCTTCCGGGTGCTGCCTTGCCTGATCCTCGGCTCGGCGGTGGCGGGCGGCATCTCCATGGCGATCGGGGCGGAGCTGCGTGTGCCTCATGGCGGAGTCTTCGTTCTGCCGATCCCCAACGCGGTCTCGCATCTGGGCGGCTATGTCGTCGCCCTCGCGGTGGGCAGCGTCGTGACGGCGCTGGCGCTGCGGCTGGTGAAGAAGCCGGTCGAGGCGGCGGCGGCGAAATAAGCCGGGCTTCTGACCCTGCGTCACGGCTTGCGGGGCGGAGGCCGTATATCCAGCTACCGCGGGATCGCAAGGTCGGGGGGCGTCCCGACGGACAGCAGGAGATACGGCATGTTGCTCGACCGCCTGAAATGGCGCTACGCGACCAAGAAGATGGACCCCGCCCGGCGGGTGCCGGAAGAGAAGGTGGACCGCATCCTGGAAGCGGCCCGCCTCGCGCCCACCTCGAGCGGGCTGCAGCCCTTCGAGATCATCGTGGTGAAGGACCCCGCGGTGCGTGCGAAGATCCTGGAGGTCGGCTACGGCCAGAGCCAGATCGTCGACGCCTCGCACCTCCTCGTCTTCGCGGCGTGGGACAACTACACCGCGGAGCGGATCAACGAGGTCTATGACCGCATCGCTGCCGAGCGCGGCGGCGAGACCGAGGGGCTGAAGGCCTATCGCCAGCGCCTGCTCGACGGCTATCCCGGCCGCGACCCGGAGGCGAACTACCAGCACGCCGCCCGGCAGGCCTATATCGCCTTCGGCCTCGCCATCGCCGCCGCCGCCTTCGAAGAGGTCGACGCCACGCCGATGGAAGGCTTCGACCCCGATGGAGTCGACGCCATTCTCGGCCTGCGCGAACGGGGGCTGCGCTCCGTCACCCTGCTGCCGCTCGGCTACCGCAAGAGCGGGGAGGACTGGCTGGACGGGCTGAAGAAGGTGCGCCGCCCGCGCGAGGCGCTGGTCACCACCGTCTGATCGCGCCGGAAGGCCGGAAGGGCGTCGTGCGACCGGCGCCCTTTCATTTTCATTCCCACAATAAGCCACTTTCCGTGTGGGATTGTGCTCCGGCTGCGCACGGCGCCGTTGCACCGGACCGGCTTTGCCGCCACTCTCGCCGCAGCGCGACGAGGGACCGGAGGAGCAGGTGACGACGACCGCGTTCGATCCCGTGGAGGGCATTCGCTCGCTGCCGATCTTCCGGGGTGAGGTCGATGTCGCCCCGCTCACGGGCGGCATCACCAACAAGAACTACCGGGTCCTCGACGGGGGCACCGGTTATGTCGTGCGTTTCGGCGAGGATATCCCGGTCCACGGCGTCATGCGGTTCAACGAATTGGCGGCGGCGCAGGCCGCCCATGCCGCCGGGCTCTCGCCCGAGGTGGTGTTCTCCGCGCCCGGGGTGATGGTCACGCGCTTCCTGCCCGGCCGCTCGCTGACGCCCGAGGATGTGCGGCGCCCCGACATGCTGCCCCGCATCGTCGATCTCGTCCGCCGTTGCCACAGCGAGGTCGCCCGCCATATCCGCGGGCCGGTGCTGGCGTTCTGGGTGTTTCAGGTCATCCGCTCCTATCTCGCCACGCTGGAGGCAGAAGGTTGCCGGATCGCGACCCGGCTTCCGGCGCTGCGCGCGGCGGCGGAGGAGACGGAGGCGCGGGTGGGGCCGGTGAGCATCGTGTTCGGCCACAACGACCTTCTCGCCGCCAATCTGTTCGACGATGGCGAACGGCTCTGGCTGCTGGACTGGGACTATGCCGGGCTCAACAGCCCGCTCTTCGACCTCGCCAACCTCGCCTCCAACAATGGCTTCGGCCCCGAAGACGAGGACGCGATGCTGGCCGCCTATTTCGGCGGGGAGGCGGGGCTGACAGTGCGCCGCAGCTTCGAGGCCTTCAAATGCGCGTCGCTGCTGCGCGAGGCGCTGTGGAGCGCGGTGTCGGAAACCCGCTCCGACATCGCTTTTGACTATATCGCCTATACCGAGGACTACCTCGCCCGCTTCGACGCGGCCCTGGCCGGACTCCGCCGGGCAGGCTGAAGCCGCACCCAAACCCAGAACCCTGGCGAGGGGGCTGCGCCGAACGGCGTGGCGGCGCCCTTTCCTGCATTGTGATCCGCCGTGGCTGGGCAGCGCGTGTTCCCTCCACCGGCGTCGGCGACGTTTCTTGCGGGAAAATGTGGGATTGTGTTGACTTCGCGTACCCCACCGTCAGACACTCCGGCCCCGTGGCAAAGGCGCGTCGCAGCAGGCGGCGGTGCCGGAACGAGAGGGCGAGGGCATGGCCGCTTTTCCGACGCAGGCACGGGTCGTCGTCATCGGCGGCGGCATCATCGGCACCTCGACGGCCTATCACCTCGCCAAGCTGGGGGTGAAGGACGTCGTTCTGCTGGAGCGCAACAAGCTCACCTCCGGCAGCACCTGGCATGCCGCGGGCCTTGTCGGCCAGCTCCGCTCTTCCGCCAACATCACCCAGCTTCTCGGCGAGTCGGTGAAGCTGTACCGCACGCTGGAGGCCGAGACCGGCCTCGCCACCGGCTGGAAGATGAATGGCGGCCTGCGCCTCGCCTGCAACGCCGAGCGCTGGACCGAGGTGAAGCGGCAGGCCACCACCGCCCGCTCCTTCGGGCTCGAAATGCACCTGCTGACGCCGAAGGAGGCGCAGGAGCTCTGGCCGCTGATGGACATTTCCGACGTCGTCGGCGCCGCCTTCCTGCCGACCGACGGGCAGGCCAACCCGACCGACATCACCCAGTCGCTCGCCAAGGGCGCCCGCACCCATGGCGCCCGTCTCATCGAGAATGTGGCGGTCACCGGGATCGAGGTGGTGGCAGGGCGCGTCGTGGCGGTGGCGACCAGCGAGGGGCGCATCGCCTGCGAGGTGGTGGTGAACTGCGCGGGGCAGTGGGCGCGTGAGGTCGGCCGGCTCGCCGGGGTCAACGTCCCGCTGGTTTCGGTCGAGCATCAGTACATGGTCACCGAGCCGATCCCCGGCGTCACCCCGAACCTGCCCACGCTGCGCGATCCCGACCGGCTGACCTATTACAAGGAGGAGGTCGGCGGCCTCGTCATGGGCGGCTATGAGCCGAATCCCATTCCCTGGGCGGTGGATGGCTTCCCCAAGGCGTTCGATTTCCAGCTTCTGCCGTCCAATTTCGATCATTTCGAGCCGATCATGGAGCTTGCCCTCGGCCGTGTGCCGGCGCTGCAGACGGCCGGGGTGCGCCAGCTCATCAACGGGCCGGAGAGCTTCACGCCGGACGGCAACTTCATCCTCGGCGAGGCGCCGGAGGTGGCGAATTTCTTCGTCGGCGCCGGCTTCAATGCGTTCGGCATCGCCTCGGGCGGCGGCGCGGGCAAGGTCCTGGCGGAATGGATCGCCGGTGGCGAGCCGCCTTACGACCTCTGGCCGGTGGACATCCGCCGCTTCGGCCGCAACCACGAAGACGTCTCCTGGGTGCGCCAGCGCACCTTGGAGGCCTATGGCAAGCATTACACCATTGCCTGGCCGCACGAGGAGCACAGCAGCGGCCGCCCGCTGCGGCGTTCCCCGCTCTATGACCGGCTCATGGCGCAGGGCGCGGTGTTCGGGGAGAAGCTGGGCTGGGAGCGGCCGAACTGGTTCGCCGCCCCGGGTGAGACCGCCGCCGACAGTCACACCTTCGGGCGGCCGAACTGGTTCTCCGCCGTTGCCCGCGAGCACAGGGCGGCGCGTGAGGGCGTCGTCGTCATCGACCAGAGCTCCTTCGGCAAGTTCCAGCTCATCGGGCGGGATGCCGAGGCGGCGCTGGGCTTCCTCACCGCGGCGGATGTTTCCGGCCCGGTCGGCAGCCTCGTCTATGCCCCCATGTTGAATCCGCGCGGCGGCATCCAGTGCGAGCTCACGGCGGCCAGGGTGTCGGAGGCGGAATTCTACATCGTCTCCGGCACCGCGCTGGCCACCCATGACCGCAGCTGGATCCGCCGCCACATCCCGGCGGGGCTGGACGCCCATCTCGTCGATGTGACCTCGGCCTATGCGGTTCTCACCCTCGCCGGCCCCAGGGCGCGCGACGTGCTGGCGACGCTGACCCGGGACGATATTTCCGACGCGGCCTTCCCCTTCGGCCGGGCGCGGCGCATCGGCGTGGCCGGCGCGCCGACCCTCGCGCTCCGGCTGTCCTATGTCGGCGAGCTGGGCTGGGAGCTGCACCTGCCGACCGAATTCGCCGTCACCGTGTATGAAGCGCTGATGGCGGCCGGGGCGGCGTTCGGCATCGTCAATGCTGGCTACCGCGCCATCGAAAGCCTGCGGCTCGAGAAGGCGTTCCGTGCCTGGGGCGCGGATATCGGCCCGGACCACACCCCGCTGGAGGCCGGCCTTGGCTGGGCGGTGCGGGGCGGCGGGGCGCCGTTCCTGGGGCGCGAGGCGCTGGAGGCGCAGCGCGGCACCCGGCTGAAGAAGATGCTCTGCACCTTCACGGTGGACGACCCGGACATCGTGCTGCTGGGCCGGGAGACCATCTACCGCGACGGCGAGCGGGTGGGATGGCTCTCCTCCGGCGGCTTCGGCCACACGATCGGCAAGCCGATCGGCCTCGGCTATGTCCGCCGGAAGGAAGAGGGGCTCGACGACGCCTGGGTCGCCGCCGGCCGCTACGAGCTGGAGGTGGCGACCGTACGGGTGCCCTGCACGCTGCATCCGGAGCCGCCCTACGACCCCGCCATGGCCCGCATGCTCGGCTGAGGTGCTGCCGGCGCTCGGGAGGAGGCGCTTCGGCGGCGCCTCGCGGCCTATGCCGGCGTCACCAGACGGACATCGGCCTCGCGGCAGAGCCGGGCGAAATCCGGGCTCGGAGCGGCGTCGGACACGATGACGTCGATCGCGGCGAGATCGCAAACCCGCACCGGCGCCTCGCGGCCGAATTTCGAGGTGTCGGCGATGACCCAGGTCTCGTGCGCCTGCTTCATCGCGGCCCGGGTGAATTCGGCCTCGAACAGGTGGAAATCCACAAGGTCGCCACGGCCGGTGACGCCCGCCACCGAAATGAGGGCGTATTTCACCTCGAACTGACGCAGGAAATCCAGCGAGCTGGCGCCGAAGGCGGCGGCGTCGTCGCCGCTGAGCTCGCCGCCGGCCATGAACACCCGGTTGTTGTTGCGCGAGGACAGCCGGCAGGCGATCTGCGCCGAATTCGTCACCGCGACGAGGCCGGAATGGTCGCTCAGCGCTTCCGCGACATAGGTGGTGGTGGTGCCATTGTCGAGGATCAGGCTGTCGCCGTCGCGGATCATGCTGCGCACGAGAGCGGCGACCCGGCGCTTCGACTCGCGGTTCACCTGCATGCGGCGCTGGAACGGCGGCTCGTCCTGGCGATCGGGGTCCATGATGCCGCCGTGAAACCGCAGCAGCGAGCCGTTCTCGATCAGCGGCCGGATGTTGCGGCGGATGGTTTCCGTCGAGACCGCCAGCCGCTCCGCCAGCTCGGTGATGCTGTAGCTGCCGCTCTCACGCACGGCGTGCAGAATGTCGCTCTGCCGCTTCAGGGACATGCTTCCACCTCTCGCCGGCGCCGGGCGATCGGAGCCGCCCGGCCGCCCTGCAGCATACCCCACATGAATTTTGGTTTTCTGTGGGAAATGCAACCGCAAAAGGCACGGCCTCTCGTCAGATGCGCAAGCGCATCGGCCGATGGCTGGGGTTTCTCATGTCGCGCCACGCCATGTCCGGCCGCCGCGCCCGCCTCCCATCCACGCCGGGATGGGGGCGGGTCGCAACGCTATCGTGGCGGCGCTCTCGTGCCGGCGCTATTCCGCAGCACGGAACGCGACGGGCGCCGGCGCTCCGGCCGTCGCCTGGACATAGTAGCCGCGCTGGGGCCCGGCCACGAACTCGCTGGAGATGCCGAGCACGGTTTCGGCGCCGCCCAGAAGCAGATAGCCGTCCTTCGTCAACACCTTCCCGACCCGGGCGAGAATGTCGGCCTTGGTGGGAATGTCGAAATAGATCAGCACGTTCCGGCAGAACACGACGTCGAACATGCCGAGGTGGCTGAAGGGCTGCAGCAGGTTGAGGTTTGAGAAGCGCACCATGGCGCGGATGTCGTCCGACACCTGCCAGAGTTCGCCGGTCTTCCGGAAGTAGCGCAGCAGATACTGCACCGGGAGGCCGCGCTGCACCTCGAACTGATTGTAGATGCCCTGCTGCGCGCGGGCGATCACCTCGGTCGAAAGGTCGGTCGCGATGATCTCCACCTTGCGGCCGCCGAGCAGCCGGACATTCTCCTGCAGCAGCATGGCGATGGAGTAGGGCTCCTGCCCGGTGGAGGCGGCCGCGCACCAGATCCGCAGGGGCTGCGCCGCAGGCCGGCGCCGGCAAAGATCCGGCAGGATCGTCGTCGTCAGCAGTTCGAAAGGGGTCTTGTCGCGGAAGAACAGCGACTCGTTGGTGGTCATCGCGTTGACCACCGCCTCGACCAGCGGCGCGGCGGGGGCGTCCCGCAGCTGGGCCACCAGCCGGGTCAGGTCCGGCAGGGCGAATTTCTGCACCACCGGGTCCAGCCGGCTTTCGATGAGGTACTGCTTGTCCTTGGAAAGGGCGAGACCGGATTTGGCCTTCAGGAATCGGCTGAGGAAGTCATAGTCGGCGGCGGATATCATTCCCGTCCCCCTGTCACGAGGCGTGTCACTTTGCGGCCGATGTCGGCGACCGGGAGAACGGCCGCACAGGCTCCGGCGGCGAAGGTCGCCCCCGGCATGCCCCACACCACGCTGCTTTCTTCGTCCTGGGCGAGGACGCTGCCGCCGCTGTCGGCGATGCGCACGGCACCCTTGGCGCCGTCGCTGCCCATGCCGGTCAGCACCACACCGAGCGCCGCGGTGCCGTAGAGCGCCGCCACGGTTTCGAAGAGCGGATCGACCGCGGGCCGGCAGAAATTCACCGGCGGGTCCTCGCTGAGGCGCACCAGAACCTGGCCGTTCTCCTTGACGAGCTTCATGTGGAGGCCGCCGGGCGCGACATAGATCTGGCCGGGCCGGATCGCTTCGCCGTCCCGCCCCTCGGCACAGCTGCGCCCGGAG
Source organism: uncultured Starkeya sp. (assembly GCA_964543245.1). GTDB lineage: Bacteria > Pseudomonadota > Alphaproteobacteria > Rhizobiales > Xanthobacteraceae > Ancylobacter. Next base: position 38,290 of record CAZIXP010000013.1, on the reverse strand, counting down.
GCGCGGGCGATGTGCTCGGCGAGGATGGGGGTGAAGGTGGCCGGCATATGCTGGACCAGCACCACGGGAATGTTGCCGATGAACGGTCCGATGTCGGCGAAGAGCCGCGTGAGCGCCTGCGGACCGCCGGTGGAGCTGCCGATCGCGAGAATGCCGACCGGCATCATCGAGAATGGCCGCATGCGCCGCGGCGTGGCGGGCACGGCGTCGGTGCCGGGTGTCAGCGTCGGAGCAGGCGCGGGGGTCGCCGCCGGAGCCACAGCGGCCGATGCCGAGGGGCTGCTGGCCGAGGGGCCGATCGGCAGCCGCGGCATGCCGCGGCGGCGGGCGCGGGCGCCGAGGCTGCGTGCCTTTGCCAGCAGTTCATTGCGGAATTCGTCCGCCGCGGCGACCCCGCGCGCGGCGTCGGGCTTTGGAATGTAGTCGGCGGCGCCCAGCGTCAGGGCCCGCAGGCTCACCTCCGCACCACGTCGGGTGAGCGCGGACGCGACCAGCACCGCGGTGCCGGCCTTGCGCTCAAGGATCAGGGGGAGGGCGGTGAGGCCGTCCATCTGGGGCATTTCGAGGTCCAGAATGACCAGGTCAGGCTGGGCGCGCTGGACGTCGTCGGCGGCTCGCCGCCCATTGGCATGCGTCGCGACGACCTGAAACTCGCCGCTCTCACTCAGCCAGTTCGACAGCAGACCTCGGATGAACACCGAGTCGTCCACGATCATGACCTTGATGGGCGAGACACCGGCGGAGGGTGGCTGAGCAGAAGCGGCATTGGCGTTCATGGAGCGGATTTCTCCAGCAGGCCGACCTCTTCGAGCTTCTCCCGCAGGATGTCCTCGTCGAACGGCTTCATGATGTATTCATCCGCCCCGAGCGACAGCGCCCGGGCGATGTGGTCGATCTCGTTCATCGTCGTGCAGAAGATGACCTTGGGGGCGCTGCCCCCTTCGCTCGCGCGCAGCCGCTCGAGGAACTGCAGCCCGTCGGTGACCGGCATGTTCCAGTCGAGGACAATGCCGTCCGGCATGCCGCTGGAGCAGCAATGCATGGCGCGTTCGCCGTTATCGGCCTCCTGGACGTCGAAGGACCAGCGTTCCAGCATGCCGCGCACGACTTTGCGGACGACGGCGGAATCATCCACCACAAGGCAGGTTTTCATGGGAATTTTCCCGTAGCTCGTTTTCGTCAGGCGGCGTGGGCGATGCCGATGCGGGCGAGCGTGCGCTCGACGTCCAGCACCAGCATCAGTTCGCCGGAGAGGCGGTGGACCCCGTCGACGAAGCCCATCCATTCGTCGTCGAGATTGGTGGGGTTGGCTTCGAGCGTGCTGTCGTCCAGCAGCAGCACGTCGCCGATATCGTCGATGAGGAGGGCGAAAGCTTCGCCGGCCCGTTCGATCCCCACCGCCATCGGCGCGGCGATGCTGTCGCGCAGGCCGAGCAGGCGGCGCATGTCGATCATGGTGACGATGCGCCCGCGCAGGTTCAGCACGCCGTCGATCTCGAACGACGCCAGCGGCACACGCGTGATGTTGTCCGGCGCGAAAACCTCGTTCACGGCGGAGATCGGCAGGCCGAAAAGCTGCCCTCCGATGCGCACCGTGACGTATTGGCGCGCATCCTGTCGATCGAGGGTTGAGATGTGGGTCTGGCTCATGCGGCCTTCTCCTCGGGGTGATGGGCGAATTCGCGCAGCGCGGCGATGAGGCCGGGGCGATCGAATTTCGCGACGTAGTCGGTGAAGCCGGCCTGACGGCCGCGCTCGATCGAGTCGGGGCTCTGGGCGGTCGCCACCGCGATGATCGGCAGGTTCTCCATGTGGAGTTCGTCGCGCACATGCTGGGCGAAGCGGAAGCCGTCCATGCCGTGCATGTCGACCTCGCTCACCACGGCGTCGTAGCGGTCCTCGCCGGAAAGGCGCTGGAGTGCCTCGTCAGCCGACGCGCAGGTGGTGACGAGGTAGCCATTGCCCTTCAGCACCGGCTCCAGCATGGCGCGGTAGAACGCGTTGTCGTCGACCAGGAGCAGCCGCGCCGGTGGACCGGCATTCCGCCGGGCCATGGGAATGTCGAACCAGTCGCCGAAGGCGTGTTCGAGGTAGTAGGCGACGTCGAGCACCTCGGTGGCGATGTCGTTGATGATGGCGCCGCCCATGATTTCCGGCGCACCGGACGAGAGCTGGAGATCGAGCGTGGTCTCGACGATGTCGACGATCTCGTCGACCACCAGGCCCATGGTCCGCGCCCCTTCCGAGAAGATGAGGAGAGGCTGCCGCCCGGAGGTGCGACGCTCGACCTCGGCATTGGCGTAGACGATGGGGATGAGGGTGCCGCGGTACTGAACCACCGAGCGCCCGCTGACCTCCTCGATCTGCCCGGTGTCGAGTTCCTCGAGCCGGGTGACGAGAGACAGCGGCACCGCCTTGATGCCCTGGGCACCGGCCCGGCACAGCAGCAGCGACAGGCTGGCGGATTCCTGGCGGTCCTCGGCCGTGCGGGTCGCCTCGGACGCTTCGCCGGTCTTCTCGGCGCGCGAGGCCGCGATCTGGGCCAGACCGTTGGGGTCGATGATCATGATCACCCGTCCGTCGCCAAGGATGGTGCTGCCGGAGACCAGCGAGGCGCCGCGCAGCACGGTGGAGAGCGGCTTCACCACGATCTCTTCGGTGTGGGACACGCTGTCGAGCACGACGCCGAAGCGCTGGCTGCCGACCTGCATCACCGCGATGAGCTCGCCCTCGGGCCGTTCCCCGTAGTGGCAGGAGAGGCCGAGCACGGCGCCGAGATCGATGATCGGCAGCAGCCGGTCGCGCAGCCGCAGCACATGGGCGTATTTGATGAAGCACATGGCGTGTTCCGAGCCCGAGCGGACCCGGACGAGCTCCACCACCGACGTCTGCGGCAGGGCGAAGCGTTCGCCGGTCGATTCGACGATCAGCGCCGGCACGATGGCGAGCGTCAGCGGGATCTTGATGGTGAAGGTGGAGCCTTGGCCGCGCTTCGAGCGCACGTCGACCGTGCCGCCGATCGCCTCGATGTTGCAGCGCACGACATCCATGCCGACACCGCGGCCCGAGACGCTCGTGACCGCCGCCGCCGTCGAGAGGCCGGCGTGGAAGATGAAGCGGTAGATCTGCGCATCGCTCATCCGCGCAGCGTCGGCCTCGGTGCACAGCCCGTTCTCGATGGCCTTGGCCTTGATGCGGTCGACATCGAGGCCGCGGCCGTCGTCGGAGATCTCGAGGATGACGTGGCCGCCCTCGTGATAGGCGGAGAGGCGGATGGTGCCCTTCTCCGGCTTGCCGGCGGCCCGGCGGGCGGCCGGGGTTTCCAGCCCGTGATCCGCCGAATTGCGGACCATGTGGGTGAGCGGGTCCTTGATCTGGTCGAGAACCTGGCGGTCGAGTTCGGTTTCGGCACCGTGCTGCTCAAGCTCGATGTGCTTGCCGAGCTCCTGGGCAAGGTCGCGCACGATGCGCGGCAGCTTCTGCCAGGCATTGCCGATGGGCTGCATGCGCGTGCGCATGACCACTTCCTGCAGCTCGCCCGTCACGTTGGACAGGCGCTGCAGCGGGCCCTTGTAATCCTGGTCCTCGTTGCGCCGGCTGATTTCCATCAGCTGGTTGCGGGTCAGCACCAGTTCGGAAACCATCGTCATCAGGTGCTCCAGCACGCCGACATTGACGCGGATCGTCTGGGCGGAGACCGAGGATTCGTGGATGACGGCCTGGGCCTTGGGATCGTGGGCGGTCATTGGCGCGGCAAGCGCCCCGCTCGCGCCGGTGCCGGCCGAGAGTGGCCCGGTCTCGGCCTTGGTCTCGCGGAAAACCCGTTCCAGCTCTTCCAGCGACACCTCGCCGGGCAGGATCGGGCGCGGCGGCTCCGGTTCCGCCACGAGCTCGAGGCGCGGTGCCGGGGCCGGCACGACCTTCGGTGGAACAGGCGCGGGGCTGGCCGGGGTGGGACGGGGTGGCGAGGCGGCGGCCTGCGCTTCCAGCTCGGCGATCAGGTCGCTGTCGTCTCCCGCGGGCTCGGTGCCGTCATTGCGTTCGATCTCGGCGAGAACGAGCTTGATCCGGTCGATCGAGCGCATGACCAGCCCGACCGCCTCGGTCGTCACCGGCATGCCCTCGCGGAACCGGTCCATCAGGGTTTCGGCGGCGTGGGCAATGCCCGCGAGGCGGGGCAGCCCGATGAAGCCACACGTGCCCTTGATGGTATGCACGAGGCGGAAGATGTTGTTCAGGATTTCGCTGTTGTTGGGGTCGAGTTCGAACTTGACCAGCTCGACATCGGCGGTGTCGAGGCTCTCATTGGTTTCGGTCAGGAACTCGCGGAGCAGATCGTCCATGGCGGGTCTCGCGTGCGACGGGAAGCGGCGGGGAAACCGGCAACAGGCGCCGGGGAGAGGCGTCAGGCGGCCCTGACGCGCTCCACGAAGGTGTCGACCTGGCGGCGCAGTCGGTTCGCCTGGGCGGAGAGTTCGGACGCCGAGCGGACGATCTCGGTGGAGACCCGGCCGGTATCGGCAGCGGCGGTGCTGACCGAGGAGATGCTGGCGGAGACTTCCTGGGTGCCCTGGGCGGCCTGATGAACGTTCTGGGCGATTTCGCCGGTTGCGGCGCCCTGCTCGTCGATCGAGGTGGCAATGGCGCCGGAAATCTCGTCGATCCGGCGGATCGTGCCCGAGATGCCCTCGATCGCCTGCACCACATTGTTGGTGGCGCCCTGCACCGCGGCGATGTGCGAGGAGATTTCGTCGGTCGCCTTGGAGGTCTGCTCCGCGAGCGTCTTCACTTCCTGCGCCACCACCGCGAAGCCGCGGCCGGCCTCCCCGGCCCGGGCCGCCTCGATGGTGGCGTTGAGCGCGAGCAGGTTGGTCTGGGACGCGATGTCGGTGATGAGGTTCACCACCTGGCCGATACGCTGGGCGCTGGCGGCGAGGCCCCGCACCACTTCGGCCGTGCTGCTCGCCTGATCGGTGGCTTCACCGGCGATCTTGGCTGCCGTGGAGACCTGCTGCCCGATCTCGCGAACCGAAGCAGCCAGTTCCTCGGCGGCGGACGCCGCGATCTGGACATTGCTGGTCGCCTGCTCGGCGGCCGCGGCGACCACGGTGGACTGGCGGCTGGTCTCGTCGGCGGAGGAGCTCATCGAGGAGGCGGAGTGCTCGAGCTGGGTGACGGCGGCGGCGACGGACTGCACAACGCCCGAGACCTCGTTGTCGAAACGCTCGGCCAGTTCGCGCATGGCGGCGCGCTTTTCCATTTCCAGCCGGCCCGCCTGCGCTTCCTGATCGGCCCGCAGGCGTGCGGCTTCCTTCAGCGTGACCAGCAATTCGCGGGTGGTGCGCCAGAGATCGCCGACCTCGTCGGTACCTGGATGGTCTTCGACCGCGACGTCGAGATTGCCGGAAGCAACCGTCTTGAGGGTCTGCGACACCCGCACGATCGGCCGGCTAAGGGTCTTGATGCCGATGAGCAGGGCGATGGCGATCGCCAGAAGAAGACCGGCGACGCTGGCGCCGATGATCAGGGTGACGGCGAGCTGGTCGAAATCCGCCACCTCCTGGCGCAGCGGATCCAGCGCGGCGCGGACCCGCTCGACATGAGCGTTCAGCGAGATCTGGAGCGCCTTACGGTTGGCGCGGTTGGCGTCGTTGAAGCCCTGGGTAGCGGCCGCCTGCGGACCCTCGTTCAAGGCGAGCCGGATCGTCTCGGTGCGGAATTCGAGGAACTTCACGACATCCTTCGCCACATCGGCGAAGCCGAAATCATTATCGCCTTTGGCAAGCTCCCCTGACTGATCGAGCGTCTTCTTGAGCTCTTCGAGGCCGTGCTGCATGCCAGCGGTGTAGGGCTTCGCCGCTTCGATGTCCTTCGCCATGTAGACGCCGCGCGATTCCATCACCACCGTGCTGATGAGACCGTTCATCCGCTCGGCCAGGAAGGCGCGCTGGGCGTTGAGGTCGAGCGCCTCGTTCAGCGCGCTCTGGCGCTTGAGCGTGTAGATCGACAGCCCGCTCACGGTGGCGGTGGCGATACCGAGCACGGCCACGATGGCGTAGATTTTACCGATGATCTTCATGTTCGGATATCCAGTCTGTATCAGTGCGAGGTGTTCTCAGGCGCGGGGCCATGGTCCGCCGTCGGCGGCGCAGACGCGTTTCCAGCTGACGCGGTCTTGCTTGTTTCAGGCTTGCTGCTGCGCGATTTCTGCGCCAGTGAGCGTATATCCGTCTTGTCGATGTAGTTGATGGCGTCGACCAGCACGTCCTGAACCACGGGCCCCTTCAGCCTTTCGTTCGTGCGTGCTTTGATCCTTTCCAATATTTCGTTCAGATTGTATTTCGACAGCTCGCCGAATTCGACGCGAGCGCGCATGTAGATCTCGTCGAACGCTTCGTTCACCAGAAAAATCTGCGGCTCGATCGGCAATCTGTGCAGCAGTTCGGCGTCGGCGGTCATGACGAGGCGGGCAACGACATAGCCCTTCACGTCGCCGTCGATGATCATGGGGACGTTGATCGGGTCGAGCCGCCGATATTCCAGCCCCTGGAGGTATTTCTCCTCCGTCTTGAGCGGGATGCCCGCGGCCCAGCGGGCGCCGCCATAGCTCGACAGCAGCGTCACCGCGCACACCCAGAGCCCGATGACGAGGATCTTGATCATCGGCTCGCGGGTCCGCTGGCATGGCTGGAGGAATAGGTTCCGTCGGAATCGGCATAGCGGATGGCGCTGCCGAGGATACCGGCGACTTCCTGAGCGGCGGCCAGATGGATGCCGAGCAGTTCCTGATTGCGGAGCAGCTTGCCGCGCAGCCGGGCGAGCCGTTCGACGAGACGTCCATCCATCGCCTGCGGCAGTGCCCGCGTGGCGCGGCTGAGTTCCAGCAGGCTGCGGCTCTTGCGGCGGCTGATCTCGGTGAAGTCGAGCGCGGTGCGGTGCTCGAGGCCGGTGGTTTCCTCGTCGAGGGCTTCCTCGAGCCGGTCGAGCAGCCCGTGCAGCATGGAGGTGGCCACCGGCGAGCCGCCGGCTTGCGCCATGCGCTCGAAGCCGAGTTCGAAGGAGGCGAGCTGGGGAACAGGCGTCGTCATCACGCGGCTCCGCTGTTGCGGGTGCGCTCGGTTCCGAGCCGCTCGGCAAGGCCGATGCCGCCGGCCTGCGCCACCTCATTGGCAATGCGTTCGGCCAGCATGGACCGCCAGACCTGGCCCGCGGTGCCGGCGCCGAACAGGGTTGCGTTGGATTTCGGGAGCATCGACTCCACGAAGTTCGACAGCACCATCGCCTCGAAGCGTCGGTGCGCCTCGCCGGCGCGGCCGCTGCTGGACGAGGCGGAAAGCGCGGTCGCATTGCTGAGCGAGCCGGCGGTCATCCCGCTGAGAGGGCTGCCGCCAGCCAGGGCCGCGGCCGCCGGCGGCTCGGTCTGCTCCAGCGCATCGGCGAACTGAAGCGTATCGGTGTTCCCCGGACCGCCCACCTGCTTCAGGCGCAGGGCGATCGCCTGAGCCTTGTTCGGGTCCGCGGCCTTCACGACGTCCAGGATGAGGTCGGAGGGAGGTTTGATGCTCATGTGGCTCAACCGTTGAGTGGTTGCTGCCACTCTCTCCGGTCAAGCTGGCGGGAGGCTTGCTCCCCTTGCGGCGGCCAGCGCCTCGAGGATGTCATCGAGGCTCTTCTTCTCCGCATCGGCGCGGACGGCGACATCGACCCGCGCCGTCAGCCGCTCCGCCCGCTTCAGCCGGAGCGCATCGCGCTGGACGTTGGCGGCTTCGGCCGCCCTTTCGGTTTCGAGCCGCTGGATATCGGCGTCGATGCGGCGCAGCCGGTTGGCGGCGTAGCTCACCAGCATCGGCCCGAGCCGCTCGTCGGCGAGCGTCGCCAGCACGGCGGCCCGCTCGCCCTCGGTGTCGGCCTTGCGCCGTTCGAGCGCCGCCAGCCGGTGTTCCGCCAGCTGGTGGATGCGGGCGTGCAGCTCTTCGATGCGGCGGGCTTTCTTCAGCCTTTTCATGTTCAGATCGCCTGAAGCCAGGCGGCAAATGCCGCGATGAACTCGGAAAGGATCTCGTGGATGCTGCCGTGCAGCATCAGCAGCCCGCCGGCGGTGATGAACGGCATAGCGATGAAGTAGACCGGGATCTGCGGCACCAGCTTGTTGGTGATGCCCACCGCAAAGTTGAAGATGATGGAATAGATCAGGAACGGCCCGGAAAGCCGAAGCGCCACGGTGAAGGTCAGGCTGAGCTGGTCGACCACCATGGAGAGCGACCGCACCGCCGCCAGCCCGGCGCCGGCGGGGATGCCGTCATAGGAGTCGATCAGGGCCCGCAGCATCGCCCAGTGCTGCCCCGTCGCGAACAGCAGGACGGTTCCCGTAAGGGTGAACAGCGTCGTCACCTCGGGCAGCATGGCGTCTTCCTCGATGCCCATGCCGGCCGGTGTCGCCAGGCCGATGGACTGCGCCACCGCCGTTCCCATGGTCTGCAGCGCCAGCAGGAACAGCCGGGCGAACAGCCCGATCATCCCCCCGACCAGCAGCTCGGTGAAAATGGCGCTGACCAGCCTGGGAAGGCCGCCATCGCCCACGCTCAGCCCGACCCGCGTGCCAAGCAGCGGCAATAGGGCGAGCGAGACGCCGAGGGAGAGGAACAGCCGCACATGCATCGGAATGCGGCTGCTGGCGAGCGCCGGCATCAGCATCAGGCAGGCACCGATGCGGCAGAAGATGAGGAACGCCTCGATGAAGAAGGCGTCCGCCAGCGCGGTCACGAGATCGTTCCGAGCGAATGGATCTCCACGCCGCGGGCGATCTCGACATGGGACAGCACCGGGAGCGATGGGAACATGCGCTCGACGATCATCCGGACATAGGGTCGCGCGTCGGGCGAGGTTACCAGGGCGAAGTTGCCGCCGGTCTTCATCCGTTCGCGGATGGCGCCCGATGCCTCGGTGCCGAACTGTTCGACCAGCCGCGGGTCGATGTCGAACTCGACCACCTCGCCCTTGGCGTCGCGCTTGAGGCTCTCATGGAAGGTGAGGTCCCATTTGCCGCCGAGCCGCAGCACGTTCAGCGTGCCGCCATTGGAGAGATCGCCGCAGATCTGCTGCGCCATGCGCATGCGGACATGCTCCACCACCTGTTCCGAGCGGCGGGCGTGCGGCACGATCTCGGCGACCGCCTCCAGGATGAGATGCAGGTTGCGGATCGAGACCCGCTCGGCCAGCAGCAGCTTGAGCACCGCCTGCAGCCCGGAGAAGGAGATCTGCGCCGGGCAGATATCCTCGATCAGCCGCTTGTATTCGGGATCGAGCCGGTCGAGCAGGGCGCGCATGTCCTTGTAGGACAGCAGCTGGGCGAGGTTGTTGGAGATGACCTCGCTGAGATGCGTCAGCATGACCGAGAGCGAATCGACCGCGGTGAAGCCCTCGCGCTTCACTTCGCCGGCATAGGCCTCGGAGACCCACATGCTGCGCATGCCGAAGGCCGGCTCCCGGACCTCGTCGCCCGGCACATCCGGTTTCGGCCCGTCGCCGATCACCACCATCAGTTCGCCGATGCGCATCTCGTGGGAGGTCACCACGGTGCCGTGCATCTTGATCTGATAGCTTTTGCCCGGCACGGCCAGGCTCTCGCTGACCTTCACCTCCGGCACCACGAAGCCGTAGCGCTCGGCGAATTTGCGCCGCATCTTGCCGATGCGGTGCGCCAGCTCCGGCGGGTTGCGCAGCACCGCGGTGGCGAGCTGCTTGCCCACGGCGATCTCGACCTCGTGGGTCCGGAGCGATTCCTTCACCGAATCCTTCGCATCCGCGGCGATCTGCTGCTGCTGCGCCTGTTCGCGGCTGCGCTCCTCCTGCTGCTTGCGGGCGAGCTGGCGGGGAATGGTGTAGCCGACGAAGGTCATCAGGCCACCGAGGATCGCAAACGGCAGGAACGGCAGGCCGGGAACCAGCGCCAGCGCGCAGAGCAGGGCGGCGGCGACGTAGAGCGCGCGGGGATAGGCGCCGAGCTGGCCCAGCACCGCCTTTTCCGCCGAGCCGCGGGTGCCGCCCTTCGAGACCAGCAGGCCGGCGGCCAGCGACACGATGAGGGCGGGAATCTGCGAGACCAGTCCGTCGCCGACCGAGAGGCGGGTGAAGATGTCCGCCGCCTCGCTCAGCGGCATGCCATGGCGGGTGACGCCGATGATGATGCCGCCGAAGATGTTCACCGCGATGATGATGAGGCTGGCCATGGCCTCGCCGCGGACGAACTTGGAGGCGCCGTCCATCGAGCCGAAGAACGCGCTTTCCTCTTCCAGCTCCGCGCGGCGCCGCTGCGCCTCCTTGTCGTCGATCAGCCCGGCATTGAGATCGGCATCAATGGCCATCTGCTTGCCGGGGATGGCGTCGAGCGTGAAGCGGGCGCCCACCTCGGCGATGCGGGTGGCGCCCTTGGTGATGACGAGGAAATTGACGGTGATCAGGATCGCGAACACCACGATGCCGATGACGAAATCGCCGCTCATCACCAGCTGCGAGAAGCCGTGGATGATGTGGCCGGCGGCCGTCACGCCGTCGCCGCCATGGGCGAGAATGAGGCGGGTGGTGCCGATGCCGAGCGCGAGGCGCAGCAGCGTGGCGATCAGCAGCACGGTGGGGAAGGAGGAGAAGTCGAGCGGCTTCTGGATCCACAGCGCGACCATCAGGATCAGCACCGAGAGCGCGATCGACAGCGCCAGCCCGACATCGATGAGCGCCGGGGGGATCGGTAGGAACAGCACGGCCAGGATGGCGACGATGCCGCCGGCGAAGGCGACGTCGCGGCGCGAATTGCGTTCGGCGCCGGCCGCCGGCGCGTTCATCAGTCCGATCTCGCTCATCTCGTCAGAAGCCCGTGCTGATGCGGCCGTACACCTCCTCGGTGAAGGCGAGGATCTGCTGGCCGATGAAGGTGCCGGTCAGGGCCGTGACGACGAGCACGGCGATGATTTTCGGTATGAAGGTGAGGGTCACCTCCTGGATCTGCGTCAGCGCCTGCATCAGCGCGATGGCGACGCCGACCAGCATCGCCACACCGACCGCCGGTCCCGCGGCGATGATGATGGTCCAGATCGCCGACTGGACGAGGTCGAGCGCGTCCGCCTCGTTCATCAGGAGATTCGCACGCCGGCGCCGAGCGTGACTTCGCGTCCATCGGTGAGGGTGGCCACCGGCGCCTCGGAGGTGATGCGGACGGAGGCGACCCTGCCCGAGACCGCGCCGTCGGCGCTCGTCACGTTTCGGCCGACGGCGTTGTCCGCGGTCTGCAGCGCCGAGGAGGTCAGCAGCGAGTCGAGCTTCGCATTCGTCGAAACGCTCTGCTCCACCTGCGAGAAGGAGGCGAGCTGGCTCATATAGGCGGTGGAATCCATCGGCTTGGTCGGGTCCTGGTTCTTCATCTGGGCGATGAGGAGGCGCAGGAAGGCGGTGTAGTCGAGGCTCGCGGCCTTCACGTCGGTCTTGGTGGCGGACGTCGAGGACGAAGCCGGGGTGCCGGTCACGGGCGAAACGCTGGTCATTGGATCTACCTCTCAGGCGGCCTTGGGCGTGCCGCCCAGGATGGTGGCCTCGACCAGGAAAAGGCGGCGGATGGTGCGCAGCGCGTCGAACAGGCGCCCCGCATCCACCAGGCTGCCGACCTGGGCGAGGGCGGCCACGATGGAGTCGCTCTGGAAGCTCACCATGAGGCCGGCCAGCTGCTCGCGGAACAGCTTGCGGGCGGCGGCCTCCTTGCGCGGCTCGATCAGCATCGTCTGCACGATGAAATAGAGCTGGCGCATCGGCGTGGTGGTGTCCTCCACCTGCAGCACGTGGCTCTCCAGCAGGAAAGCCACGTCGTTCATCAGCTCGATGGTCACCTTGCGGTCGACGCGGATGACGGCACCGTTGAGGAAGATTTTCTCTCCGGGTTTCAGCGTGATCTGCATGGTCTGGATTACCTCAGCCCGTCGCGAATGGTGCGGTTGACGTCGATCAGTCCGGAAAAGTTGGTCGACCTCTCCTGTACGATCTGGTCGGCCTCCTTGATGATCCAGAGGCCGATCGAGATCAGGTTCGCCCGCAGGCTGTCGGCCAGCTCGTTGTGCGGATCCGAGAGGTCGCGGATCAGGAATCCCCAGAGCTTCTGGAGGTAGAGCACCGCCTGGGCGGCCTCGACGGAAGAGGGGCCGCTCTTCTCGGCGCGGGTCAGCAGCTCGATGGCGTGATCGAGGGCGAGACGTTCCTCCTCGCGCCCTTCAGCGCCGGAATCGCCCAGGATGTCGGCATAGGAAAACCGGTACATGACGCCTCAATCCTTCGGTTACACGTAGTTGAGGATAGACATTTTGAGTATTCGGGATGTCAGGGAGTAGGACATCTCGATCTGCTGGGAGAGCGTGTCGAACCGGGTCTTGGCCTCGGCGGTATCGACCCCCTCAAGGGCCGAGAGCCGGCGCTGCACCACGTCCTGCGCGCGTTGCATCATCTCGTTGGAGGCATCGATCCGGTTCTGCGCCGCCCCCAGCCGGGCGCCGATCGCGGTGAGTTCGCTCAGGGACGTTCCCACCAGCGAGCGGGAACGGTCGATCACGGTTTGCAGCGCCGGAGAGCTCAGGGCCTGCGTGCCCAGCGTCGCCACCATGGTGTATGCCATCGCCAGCTTGCGCATGGCTGGCTCATTGGCGTTGGCGGACACCTCGACGCGCTCGCCCAGCCCGATGGTCGCAATGCGGTTGTCGCTGGAGCCGCTGGACCAGGTCGAGGACCAGCCGGTCTCGCTGAAGAAGCCGGCGAGGTCCTTGTCGATGAAGTCCGCCATGTCGGCGGCGGTGATGGTCTTCACCTTCGGGTCGGTCTGCGGCGAGGCGGGATCGAGGCCGAAGCGCTGCGCAAAGGCGGCCGAGATCGCGGCGCCGGGGCCGTCGGCCAGCGAGGCGACCGGCTTCTCGCTGCTGTTGAGGCCGCCGAAGAGATAGCGGCGGCCATCGGTGACGTTGAGTGTGTCGGTCAGGGCATTGAGGATGCCGGCCGCCTGCTGCTGCAGCACCGCGCCGGAGCCGCCGGTGCCGGTGACCGCCAGCAATTGCTGGAGGAACGAATCGGCCCCGGAACGGATGTCGGCCAGCGCCGTCTGCGTCCGGTCGATCTGCGCGGTCGCCGAGGCATTGCCGTCCTTGAGCGAGCCCAGCGCCGCCTGCTCCAGCCGGAGCTGGACGCTTTCCGCCGTCCCGACACCGAGCTGCCGGCCGACATCGGCATAGCGGCCGGTCGTGATTTCGGTGCTGGTGTCGGACAGTTCGGCCTGGAGCCGCGGCAGCGCGGCACGCGGGGCGTTGGAAAGGCTCTGCGTGGAAATGAAGGTGGTGCGCATGTCACCTCACCGACTGCATGAGAGTGTCGAACAGGCCGCTGATCACCGAGATCAGCTTCGAGGAGGCCTGGTAGCTGCGTTCCAGCTCGAGCTGCCGGGCGTATTCGTCGTCCATGTTGATGCCGGTGGCGTTGGACAGGGCGTTGGAGGCGTGCGCCAGCAGCGCCTTGGTGCTGTCGACGCTGGACGAGGTGTTCTGCCGGACCCCGGCAAGCCAGCCGATCGAGGCCGAGCTGAAGTCCTTCAGGCTCTGCTTCGGGTCGAGCTGGCTGGTGGCGTCGAAGCTGCGGATGGCGCCGAGCGTGTCGTGCAGACCGTTCAGTGCGCCCGCATAGCCGGCCTGGCCCGACGCGTTGGCGACATAGGCCGCGCCATTGATGCCGCCGTCGCGCAGCACGGTGGGCGAGCCGCCCCGGCTGGGGTCGGCCGCGGCACTCACGGCGATGCGGCCGGCGAGGCCGGTCGACGCAGTGGGCAGACTGGTGCTGCCGGCGGTGAACAGGCCCGGCCGTGCCGGGCCCCCGGTCGCGGTGCGGTCCTTCTCGGCAAAGGCCTCGATGAGGCCGCGGGCGGTTTCGTCGAGCTGGGTCTGGAAGGTCACCGTGACGTCGTCGCGCAGCGTGGCAAGACCGACGAGGCGGCCGGAGCTCAGCGGCATGGTGGCGTCGGCGCCGGTGACCTCGACACCGTCCACCGTCACCGAACGACCGACCGTGCCGGGCTGGTAGACCGGCGTTTCCTTGAACGCCACCGCGCGGGGCCGGGTCTCGAACAGCGTCACGCCGCTGTCGGTGTAAATGACCATGTCGTTGTTGCCGCGGGTCTGGGTGGTGACACCCATTTCCTCGGCGATCTTGGAGAGGATGCCGTCGCGCCGGTCGAGCGCGTCGGTGACATCGGCGCCGAGCGAGGTACCACGCACCACGGCAATGTTTTCCGACTCGAACTGGCCGAGCAGATCGTTCACCCGCGCGACCGAGCGGGCCATCGCCGTGTCGGCCTCGCTCCGCACCGTCTGCACCGCCGCACTCGCGCTATTGAGCGTGGTGGCGAGATCGCGCGCCGTGGTCACGAGGGCGCTGCCGAGCGCCGGCTCGTCCGGCGCGTTGGCATAGGTCACCAGCGCGTCGTCGAGCTTGCCGATCCGGGCGCCGACCGAGGTTTCGCTGGCAGGATCGCCCACCACCGCCTGCAGCCGGTCAAGGCCGTCCAGCACGGACTGCTGGTCGGCGGTGCGGGAGGTCGCACCCAGCATGCGGGAATAGAGTTCGGTGTCGACCGCCCGCGAGATCGAGACGACATAGGCGCCGCCGGTCGCGCTGGTGGTGGTGACGGCGATCTTGCGCGAGCTGCCGGCATCGCTGGCACCCGAGATGTTCCGGGCCGTCGTCTCGATCTGCGTCGACGTCGCGAAGATCGAGGAGCGCGCGGTGTTGAGGGCGAGCGACAGGCTCATGACGACATCACCGCTTGAGGTTCAGAAGGGTGTCGAGAAGTTCGGTGCCGGTCTGGAACACCTTGGAATTGGCGGTGTAGTCGCGCTGCGCGACGATCATCTCGGTCAGCTCGGTGGCGACATCGACGGTCGATGCCTCGGTGGCGCCGGAGACGACGGCGCCCAGCCCGCCCTGGTCGGCGGTGCCGATCTGGATCGCGCCGGAGGTGTCCGTGACCTCGAACACGTTGCCCGCGCGCGGATTGAGGTTGTCCGGGCTGGTGACGAAGGCCAGCGGCACCTTGTAGAGCGCGTTCGACATGCCGTTCTGGTCGATGGCGTTGACCGTGCCGTCCTTGTCGATGCGGATGCTCGCCACCGCGCTCGGCGCCTTGCCGTCCACCGTCGCGGAGAGGGGGGTGTAGGCGGTCGCGAGCTGGCTCATGCCGGTGAGGTCGAGGGTGAGGGGCTGGCCGTTCGGCACCGCAAGGCTGAGGCTCGGGGTGGAGGTGAGGGCGCCCTTCTCGTCGAAGTCCAGCGCGGTGGTCGCCAGCGGGCCGGACGAATAGGGGAAGGTGCCGGTTGCCGGGGCCCCGGCGCGGTCGAACACCGACATCTCCCAGCTGATCGGGCTGGCGCTGGTCTTGGTGAGGTAGATGTCCAGCGTCACCTTGCTTCCGACATTGTCTAAGGCGACCAGCTAGGACTTCTGCGAATAGGCGATCGAAGCAAAGTTGTCGGCCGGGGTCGAGCACGTGACCACGGCGGCGGCGGCCGGCAGGTTCGCGGCAAAAGCACCCTTGGTCGAGGGCGTGGCGGCGAGCCGCGTGGCGGAGATGTTCACCGGCTCCAGCGCGCCCGCGCCGTTCAGCACCATGTCGGGGGCGCCATTGCTGATGTCGTAGCCCATGAGGGTGAAGCCGGCGGCGTTGACGAGATTGCCGTTCGACGCATCCACTTTGAAGGCGCCGGCGCGGGTAAGGTAGGAGGTGCCGGCGGTGTCGGATACCAGGAAGAAGCCATTGCCCTGCACCGCGAGATCGGTGTTGGACGTCGAATAGTTCATGGCGCCCTGCTGGGAGATCGCGTAGCGCATCCGGGTTTCCACCGAACCCGACTGGTATTCGCCGATCGGGCCCTGCTCCAGCAGGCTCGAGAACTCGGTCGAGGCCCGCTTGTAGCCGGCGGTATTGGAGTTGGCGATGTTGTCGGCGACGGTGCCGAGCTTGTTGGACTGCGCCGTCATGCCCGAAACGCCGGTGCGCAGCGTGCCGTAAAGGCTCATGGAAGACTCCTGCGGCGGTGATGCTCCGGCGATCGGAGCCGGCGCCAATTGACGATGAAAGGCTTGTGCGAAACTGGCGGTCAGCCGCGTATGGCCTGCGCCAGCTCGGCGAAGGCGTCGCGGCTCGCCGGCGCGTCGGCGAGCTGGCGCAGGGCGTCATAGATCTTCGGCACCACCGCCACGGCCTGGTCGAGCTCGATGTCGCTGCCGGGGGTGTAGCCACCCAGCAGGCGCAGGTCCCGGGTATCTTCGAAGCGCGAGATCAGCCCCCGCAGCTTGCGGATGAGCTCGCGCTGGTCGTGGCTCCAGACGAGATCGGCGAGGCGCGACACCGAGCCGAGGACGCTGACGGCAGGAAACCGGCCCTGATCGGCGATCGCGCGGTCCAGCACGATATGGCCATCCAGCGTGCCGCGAATCGCGTCGGCCACGGGGTCGTTGTGATCGTCGCCGTCGACCAGAACGGAGAACACCGCCGAGATCGAGCCGGTGCCCTCGAGGCCGGGTCCGGCGCGTTCCAGCAGGCGGGGCAGGGCGCTGAACACGCTCGGCGCATAGCCGCGCGCCACCGCCGGCTCGCCGGCGGCCAGCGCGACGTCGCGCGCGGCATGGGCATAGCGGGTGACGCTGTCGACGATCAGCAGCACCGATTCGCCGCGGTCGCGGAAATACTCGGCCACCGCGAGCCCCGCCTGCGGCGCGAGGCGCCGCACCATGGCGCTTTCATCGGAGGTCGCCACCACGACCACGGCACGGTGCCGGTTCGGCGCCAGCGGGCCTTCGAGGAATTCGCGCACCTCGCGCCCGCGCTCGCCCACCAGGGCGACCACGACCGTGTCGAAACCTTCGCAGCGGGCCAGCATCGACAGCAGCGTCGACTTGCCGACGCCCGAGCCGGCAAAGATGCCGAGGCGCTGGCCCTGGCACATCGGGGTGAACAGGTCGATGACGCGCACCCCGGTGCGCAGCGGTTTCTCGATCCGCGCCCGGCTCATCGCGTCCGGCGGCTCGGCATCGAGCGGCATGCGCCGCTCGCCGAGCGGCAGGGCGCCCTTGCCGTCGAGCGGCAGGCCGAGCGCGCTGATGACGCGGCCCTTCCAGCCGGAATGCGGGCGGAAGGCCAGCGCGCCGGCCCGCCAGGCCGCGGCGCCGATGCCGATGGCGGTGCGCTCGTCGAACGGCTTGACGGTCGCGCCGGTGGTGTCGAGGCGCACCACTTCGCCGATCACGGCGCGGTCGGCCAGCTGAAGCGAGACGCGCTCGCCGAGCGTGAGGTGTTGCGACAGCCCGTTGACCCTCAGATAGGTCGGCGTGACCTCGCAGACCGAGCCGCCGACGCGGACCAGCGGCACTTCTTCGAGACCGGAGAGAACCTCATCCTGCAGCTTCACCAGGGCGTTCGTCATGTCACGAGGGCCCCAGCGAACGTATGGCCTCGGAGGTGCTGTCCTCGTTCATCTGCACGGCGGAGGCCGCCATCTCGAAGGCGCGCTGCACCATGATCAGCCGGCTCATCTCCTGGATCGGCTCGACATTGGAGCCCTCGACATAGCCCTGGCGCACGCCCACGCCGGTGAAGTCCTGCACAGCCTGTGCGGGCTTGTCGGGTGTGACCGTGGAGGCGCCGTTGCGGGTGAGCTTCGCGCCGGCCGGAATCTGGTACAGGCCGATCGAGCCGACGATGTTGCCGGCCTGGGTGATGGCGCCGTCGGCGCCGATCGTCGCGGCCCCGGCGGCGGGATCCAGCATCAGCATGGTTCCGCCGGCATCGAGCACCGGAAAGTTGTCGACGGTTCTCAGCTCGCCGGTGGCGGACATCTGCAGCCGGCCGTCGCGGGTATAGGCGCGGCCGGCCGGCGTCTTCACCGCGAACCAGACATCGCCCTGCGGGGCCACGTCGAGCGGGTTGCCGGTATAGGTCACCTGTCCCGCCCGGGTCGAGGTGTAGCTCTCCTCGGCGTTGCTGTAGGCGACATCGCCCTTGCCGGCTGTGGAGAGCAATGCCGAGAACTTCACCTCCTCCGCGCGATAGCCCGGCGTATTCATGTTGGCCACGTTGTTGGCAATGGTGTTCATGCGCCGTTCCATCGCCATCTGCGCGGAAAGGGCGACATAGAGTCCGGACGACACGACATCAGCCTCCGTATTTGAGCGAGATCAGCGTCATGCCGATGTCGAAGCGGGTGGTGTTTCGGGCGAACAGGGTGGTGAGGCTGCTGTCGGCGATGCCGTTCGCGGCATCCCATTTCGCCGTGAAGCGGCTGATGAGGCGATCCAGCTTGGTGGGATCCTTGAGATCGGCCACGTTCAGCCGCGCCTTCACGGCGCTGGCCTGCTTGGCGATGTCGGCATTGGCCATCGCATCGGGGAAGTCGTAGAGCGTCTTCACGACCTTCCACAGCGCCGCGTCGCCCAGCAGCCCATAGGCCGACTTCACGTTCGGGGCTTCGCGTTTGAAGTAGAGCGCGAGGCGCAGGCCCTGATTCTGGGCGCCGAGATCGGTTTCGAGGGACTGGCGGACATATTTGTCCACGACCGGCGTGCTAGCTTCCGTCCGGCTCGTCGTCAGGGCGCCGTACTGCTTGAAGTCGAAGGTCTTGGCGAAGGCGACAAACCGGTCGTCGTTCAGGCGATTGGCGAAGGACGACGAGTCGGCCACGCCACCTTCCAGCACCTTGCGCATATAGGCCTTGGCGAAGGCCATGTCCTCGAGCCCGAAGGCCTTCATCGCGTAGGTGAAGACGCGCGTGTTCTTCAGGAAATCATCGATGCTTCTGATGTTCTTGATATTGGCCTTGTAGTACTTCGTCTCGAGAGCCACGCTGGGTTCGGCGCTCTTGAGTTTCAAGGTGCGCGTGAGATCACGCGAGAGCGACTGATAGCTCGCGAATGTCGTGTCCATTGGCGGTTTCCCCGGGAGCGTCCGGGTGAAGCTGCCGGGGCAAGCTTGCCCGGGCCTGCCTTGCCCTTTCTCGGCCGGCGGCGCCCGGCCGGCCGGACTCAAGCTCCGCGCAACCTTGCCGGACTAGACCGGCAGGGTCAGCGGAGGGCTTCGAATGGGCGTTTTGATTGGACTGATCGTAGGGATCGCCTCCCTTCTCGGCGGCTTCATGGCCATGGGCGGCCATATCGAAGTGATCTGGCAGCCATTCGAGTTCGTCATCATCGGCGGCATCGCCGTGGGCACCTTCATCATTGCCAACCCGATGTCGACCATCAAGGACACCGGGGCGAGCATCATGCAGGCGGTGACCAACAAGGCGCCCAAGCGCAAGGACTTCCTCGCGCTGCTCGGCCTGCTCTACGCCCTGATGCGCGAGCTGCGCACCCGGCCCCGCAACGAGGTCGAAGGCCATATCGATGACCCGCAGAATTCGACGCTGTTCCAGCACTTCCCCACCATCCTGAAGGACAAGGAACTGACGCAGTACATCTGCGACTACGCCCGCCTGATCGTCATCGGCAATGCGCGGTCCCACGAGATCGAAGCGCTGATGGAGCAGGAAATCTCGACGGTGAAGAAGCACAAGACCAAGCCCGCCGGCGCCGTCAGCACGGTGGCGGAAGCGCTGCCGGCGCTCGGCATCTGCGCGGCGGTGCTGGGCATCGTCAAGGCCATGGGCGCCATCGACCAGTCCCCGGAAATCCTCGGCCACTACATCGGCTCGGCGCTGATCGGGACCTTCGTCGGCATCTTCATGTCCTATGCGGTGCTCTCCCCGCTCGCCACCAAGATCAAGATGACGCGGGAGAAGCAGGTGCAGCCCTTCATCATCGTGAAGCAGGCGCTCATCGCCTACATGAACGGTGCCCTGCCGCAGATCGCGCTGGAGCACGGCCGCAAGACCATCTCCGGCGCCGACCGCCCGACCATCGACGAGGTCGAGAGCGAGGCCATCTCCAACGTGCCGTCCGTGGCGGCCATGCAGCAGGCGGCGTGACATGAAAGCTCCGACCGTCACCGCGCCGCGCGATATCCGCGACCTTCTGCTCGATGCCGCCGGCCTGTCGCTCGACAAGCTGCCGATGCTGCACGTGATCTTCGACCGGCTCGCGACGCATTGCGC
The DNA here is from genome assembly GCA_964543245.1 of uncultured Starkeya sp. Taxonomy (GTDB): domain Bacteria; phylum Pseudomonadota; class Alphaproteobacteria; order Rhizobiales; family Xanthobacteraceae; genus Ancylobacter. The sequence goes on along the minus strand of CAZIXP010000013.1, from coordinate 18,137 downwards.
CGACAGCCTCCGGGTCCTGGCGGCGTCGCAGGCCTATTACTCCCTCTCCACCGTCGAGATCGCCCGGGTCGGCGACGTGCTCGACAGCTATGAGGGCAACGCCATTGCCGGCGTGTTCCATTCGCCCGAATGGGACAGCCAGGTGATCGTCGGCTTCGACCGCGACTTCGTCTTCACCATGGTGGAGGTGCTGTTCGGTGCCGACGGCTCCGAGGCGCCGGTGGAGGACGAGCGGTCCTTCTCGAACATCGAGATCCGCATCGCCCAGGCGCTGTTCGAACAGGCCGCCAAGGCGCTGCAGGCCTGTTTCGCGCTGGTGAGCAAGGCGAGCTTCAAGTTCCAGCGCCAGGAAACGCGCATGGACTTCGCGGTCATCGGCCGCCGGAGCAACCAGTGCGTCTGCGCCAAGTTCCTGCTGCAGGCGATCAACCGCGGCGGCGAGATGTTCGTGCTCATCCCGCAGGGCGCGCTCACCCCGATGCGCCAGCAGCTCGCCAGCACGGCGACCGGCGAATCCTCGCCGCGCGACCCGGTCTGGACCAAGCACATCCGCGGCGAGGTCCAGCGCACCGAGGTGCGTCTGCGTGCGGTGCTCGAAGAGCGGGAGATCACGCTTGGCGAGGTCGCCGCGCTGAAGGTCGGGCAGGTCCTGTCCCTCCAGGCCACCCCGCGCACCAAGGTGAAGCTCGGGAGCCCCGAGCAGCCGCTGTTCTGGTGCAGCCTCGGGCAAGCCGAGGGCGCTTATGTCTTGCGTATCGAAGATGCGGTCGATCTCGATCAGGAGTTTCTCGATGATATTCTCCCCCGCTGATGCCGTGCTGTTCGTCTCCCTGGTGGTGACGAGCGCGTGCGTGATCATCATGTACCTCAAGCTCGACACGCTGACGTCCTGCCAGCGTGACTATCGCGTCGCCCTGCGCGAGAGCGCCGATGCGCTGTCGACCGCCCATCAGGCCGTCTCGCTGCTCAACCGCGACAGCCAGGAACTGCTGCTGGCCCTGTGCGACCGCATCGAAGCCGCCGAGCACATCATCGGCGAGCTGGACCAGCGCCTTGGCGCGTCCCGTCACCCCCGTCCGCGCACGAATCTGGAGTTCGAGCCGTGAGCACCACCGCCTTTTCGCCCGACGGCATCGTCGCTCCCGCCGAAACGCCGCGCGCCGGCACGCTGGAAGACAATTTCGGCTCCGGCCGTGGTCTCGAATCGCTGCTGCGCGTGCCGGTGACGCTTCAGGTCGTGCTCGGCTCGGCCAATCTGCCGGTCGCCCAGCTCATGAAGCTCGGCCGCGGCGCCATCGTCCCGCTCGATCACCGCGTCGGCGAGCCGGTCGACGTCGTCGTCAATGGTCGCATCATCGCGCGCGGCGAGGTCGTCGTGGTGGATGAGGACAGCTCCCGTTTCGGCGTGTCGCTCACCGAGATCGTGGGTGCGGCCGGCGGCGACGTCGCGCGCTGAGGCCCGACCGATGGCCGCCGCACCCCAGAGGACCGTATCCCGCCCGCTCCAGGGCGCCGACCGCGTCGCCGCGTTGCTCATGGCCATGGGCAAGCCCGTGGCCAGCCGGCTGATGAAGCATTTCGACCCCGAGGAGATCAAGACGGTCACCCGCGCCATTGCGGAACTGCGGCCGGTCTCGACCCCGCAGGTGGAACTGGCGGTGGAGGAATTCGCCACCCAGTTCGCTGCCGGCGCCCATCTGGTCGGCAGCACGGCGGATGTCGAGCGGATGCTCAGCGGCGTGCTGCCGCCGGAGAAGGTCGTCGAGATCATGAACGATGTGCTCGGCCAGGCGCATCACTCGATCTGGGACCGCATCTCCGGCGTCGCCGAGAACACCATCGCCACCTACATCCTGAAGGAACACCCGCAGATCGCGGCGCTGATCCTGTCCAAGGTGAAGCCGTCCTGTGCGGCCAAGGTGATGAGCCACCTGCCCGAGGACATGCGCAACGGGGTGATGCGGCGCATGCTGGCCTTCAAGCCGATCGTCGACGAGACGATGCGCATCATCGAGGACACGATCCACGAAGACTTCATGATGAACCTGGCGCGCAATGCCGGCGCCGATACCCATGCCCGCATCGCCGACATCATCAACAAGATGGAGCGCGACGACATGGAGAACGTGCTCACCAGCCTCGCTGGCAGCCGCCCGAAATCGGCGGAAATCCTGAAGGGGCTCCTGTTCACCTTCGACGACATCATCACCCTGGCGCCCCGCGCCCGCACCTCGCTGTTCGATCAGGTGCCGAACGACCGCACCGTGCTGGCGCTGAAGGGAACCGACCCCGAGTTCCGCGAGATCATCCTGCAATCGCTGGGTTCGCGCGTGCGCCGCATGGTCGAGCAGGAACTGCTGGGCAGCGAACCCTCCTCGCAGCGCGACGTCGCGGAGGCGCGCCGGCTCATCACCGACCTCGCGCTTGAAATGGCCGGCCGTGGCGAGATCGAGCTCAATTCGGGCAACGAAGACGACGCCTATGTGCGCTAGGGCACCTCATGTCCGATGATACCGACAAGGAGAGCAAAACCGAAGAAGCGAGCGAGAAGAAGATCGCGGACGCCGTCGAGAAGGGCAACGTTCCCTTCTCGCGCGAAGCGACCCTGTTCGCCTCGCTTCTCGGCATCCTTGCCAGCCTGTCATTCTTCATGCAGCCCCAGGCGGGGATGCTGGCTGACGGGCTGTCCCGCCTGCTGGACGATCCCGGCGGCTTCCCGCTCGCCACCGGCGAGGACGCGGTCGCGCTGTTCTGGATGCTGCTCGGTGCCGCGGCCCGTTTCCTTCTGCCGGTCGTGCTGGTGCTGGGCGCGGCCGGCCTCGTCGCCTCTCTCGTCCAGAACGCGCCCAGCATCGTGGGCGAACGCATCCGCCCGCAGGCCTCGCGCATCTCCCCCGCCGCCGGCTGGTCCCGCATCTTCGGCAAGCAGGGCCATGTCGATTTCCTGAAGGCGCTCTTCAAGTTCGGCGCCATCGGCCTCGTCTGCGGCATCCTGCTCTATTCGGCCCGCAAGGAGGTGATGTCGGCGCTCTCGGGCGACCCCGTCCTGCTGCCGGCGATCATCCTTCAGCTGGCGGTGCGGTTGGTGTCGGCGGTCTGCGTCGGCACCATCGTGCTGGTGTGCCTCGATCTCGTCTGGTCCCGCCTGCACTGGCGCGCCGAGCTGCGCATGACCAAGCAGGAGGTGAAGGAGGAATTCAAGCAGATGGAGGGCGACCCGATGGTCAAGGCCCGGATGCGCTCCCTCGCCATGGAGCGCGCCCGCCGGCGGATGATGAACGCGGTGCCCACGGCCTCGGTGGTCATCGCCAACCCCACCCACTACGCCATCGCCATCCAGTACGACCGGCAGAAGGGCGGCGCTCCGCTGGTCGTGGCCAAGGGCGTCGATCTGGTGGCGCTGAAGATCCGCGAGCTCGCCGAGAGCCACGGCGTTCCCGTCGTCGAGGACCGCGCGCTGGCGCGTGCCCTGTATGAGGCGGTCCAGGTCGACCAATGGATTCCGCCGGAATTCTACAGGCCGGTGGCGAAAATACTGCACTTCATCTATTCGCGAGGTGGACATGCGCAAAGGTGACGGTGCCCATAATCTCGAGAGGCAATACCTGCCGGAGCTCGCTCTCCTGCCTTTCGAGCAGATGCTGGCGGAAACGCTGCGCGGCTTCCTCGCGGAGCTGTGCCTGACCAATGCTGGCGTGGTGATGGCGTATATCAGCCGCTGCCAGGATGCCAACATCGAGGATCTCGTTGCCTCCTCTGCGGAGCTCTTCATGAAGCCGGGCCGGGTCCGCTACGCCCGCCATGCGACGATGGAGACGGACTGGGGGTTTCCTCCCACGGTCTGCATCGACATGCAGTTCCGTGAAGAGGCGATCGAGGCCGCTTTCCGCGTCGAGTTCGGCGACACCGCCATCGGCGTCCACATCGACCGGATCGCCTTCGCCGCGGGGCTGGGGACGACCGACGACAATCTGCGCCGCTTCGGCGCGGCGCTGGCCGCCGCCCGGATCGCCGGCAACTGAGCGGTCCGGACCGCCCCATCCCGCCCGCCAGCCTCGTGCAAGGTTCTGCGCCTAGTGTCGCCCCATCAGACGAGGGAGACCAGCTTGGACAAGATATTCCTGTTTGATCTCGCTTCGCGCCAGGCCGGCTGGGCCTCCGTGCGTCAGGCGACGATCGCCACGAACATCGCCAATGCCAACACGCCGGGCTATCTCGCGCGGGATATCGAGCCCTTTTCGACCGTGCTTGAGCGCACGCATCTCGCCACCGTCCGCACCAGCCCCGGCCATATCGACCTCGCGGCGCTGGAGGGCAGCGACTTCCGCGCCTCCGAGCAGCGCGATGCCGAGGTCTCCGAGTCCGGCAACTCCGTCAGCCTCGATCAGGAGATGTTCAAGGCCGACGAGGTTGCCCGCACCTTCAGCCTGAACACGAGCATCGTCCGCGCCTTCCACCGGATGGTGCTGGCCAGCGTGAGGACCGCCTGATGATCGATCCGCTGAAGTCCATCACCCAGATCGCCGGCAGCGGGCTGGTGGCCCAGTCCACCCGCATGCGGGTGGTGGCCGAGAACATCGCCAATGCCCGCTCCACCGGCTCCACGCCGGGGGCCGACCCCTATATGCGCAAGACGGTCGAGTTCGGCGCCAACTTCGACCGCGCCATGGGCGCCACCGCGGTGGCGGTGACCTCGCTCAGCACCGACCAGCAGACGCCGTTCGTGGTCGAGCACGACCCCGGCAGCCCCGCCGCCGACGCCGACGGCAACGTCAAGCTGCCGAACGTCAATGTCATGCTCGAAATGGCGGACATGCGCGAGGCCGGCCGCTCCTATTCCGCGAACCTGCAGATGATCAAGCAGGCGCGTTCCATGATCTCTCAAACCATCGATCTTCTGAGGGCCGGCTAATGATCGACGCACTCAACGCCGTCGGCACCCTGCGCAACGCCTCCGCCCCGGCGGCGCCTTCCGCAGCGCCTGTCGCCGGCACCCAGTTCTCCGATGTTCTGGCCGACGTCTCCGGTCAGGTCGTCAATACGATGAAGGGGGCGGAGGCCACCGCCATCACCGGCATCGAGGGCAAGGCCTCGGTGCAGCATGTGGTGGAGGCCATCCTCTCCGCGGAGCAGACGCTGCAGACCGCCCTGGCGGTGCGCGACAAGGTGGTCGCGGCCTATCAGGAAATCTCGCGGATGCAGATCTAGGCGAGGCTCGCCGAATGCCGGTCCCAGGGGGCCGGGTCATTGACGTGACGCGTTTTCTTCACGCGGACCGGACGTCGCTTCGCCCAAGGACGCTGCAGGAACATCGACATGAAGGCATTGGCCATCGCCGCCACGGGCATGAGCGCCCAGCAGACCAATGTGGAGGTGATCGCGAACAACATCGCGAACATCAACACCACCGGCTTCAAGCGCGCCCGCGCCGAGTTCTCCGACCTGCTCTACCAGGCCGAGCGCGCCCAGGGCGTGCCGAATGTCGATGGCGGCCTTCCCATTCCGGACGGCGCGCTGATCGGGCTCGGCGTGCGCACCGTCGGCGTGCGCAACCTGCACATCCAGGGGCCGCTGGCGCAGACCGGCAACCCGCTGGACATCGCCGTCAACGGGCGCGGCTGGTTCCGCATCACCGGGCCGACCGGCGAGACGCTCTATACCCGCGCGGGCTCCTTCAACAAGGGTCCCGACGGCCAGCTCGTGACCAATGACGGCTATGTCGTGGAGCCGGCGATCACCTTCCCGAACAACACGGTCGAGATCGTCATCAATGAATCCGGCGAGATCTACGCGAAGACCGCCGGCCAGGCCCTGCCGCAGCAGCTCGGGCAGCTCAGCCTGTCGAACTTCGCCAATGATGCCGGGCTCGAGCCGGTGGGCAACAATCTCTACCGCGAGACCTCGGCCTCCGGACAGCCGATCACCGGCGTCGCGGCGGCGGAAGGCTTCGGCAAGATCCACCAGGGCTACCTGGAGAATTCGAACGTCGACCCGGTGAAGGAGATCACCGAGCTGATATCGGCGCAACGCGCCTACGAGATGAACTCCAAGGTGATCCAGGCTGCCGATGAGATGGCGGCCACGGTCTCCAAGGGCATCCGCTAGCAAGGACCGCCTCCATGCTTCGCTCGATGACCGGCGCGGCCCTCGCCGCGGTGCTGGCGCTCGCCCTTGCGGCCGGCGCAGCGCCGGCGCAGGAGACCGGAACGGCCTTTCCCGCCTTCCCCTATGTCCCCCCGGTTGCGGCGGCGACGCCCGACGCCGCGCCGGCCCCGGCCGCCGTGGCGGCCCCGGCGGCGGCACCCTTGACCCTGACGCTGCCCGTGCTCGTCACCTCGATCGCCCCCGGCGAGATCATCAGCGACGGCATGATCACCGAAAAGCCGTTCCCCGCGGCGGTGGCAGAGCGCTATCCCGTCGCCACCCGCCGCGAGCAGCTGACCGGCAAGGTGGCGCGGCGTGTGCTCGGGGCCGATGTTCCGGTGCCGGTGAACGCGGTTGCCGAGCCCAAGCTGGTGGTGCGCGGTACCGCGACCCAGATCCGCTTCGAACAGGATGGGCTGCGCATCACCGCCGTCGGCATCCCGCTGGAGAACGGCGTGCTGGGCGCCACCATCCGCCTGAAGAACGCCGACACCGGCCAGATGGTCACCGGCGTGGTGCAGGCCGATGGCGGCGTGAAGGTCGGCTTCCAATGATGCGCGCGGTCCTCCTCGTCCTCGCCCTTTTCCTGTCCGCGCTCCCGGCCGAGGCCGCGACGCGGATCAAGGACATTTCGAGCGTGCAGGGCGTGCGCGACAACCAGCTGCTCGGCTATGGCCTGGTCATCGGCCTTCAGGGCACCGGCGACACGCTGCGCAACGCGCCCTTCACCGAACAGACCCTGCAGTCGATGCTCGACCGCATGGGCATCAGCACGCGGGTGCCGCTGCGGGCGCGCAATGTCGCGGCGGTGGCGGTGACCGCCAATCTGCCGGCCTTCGCCGGCGTCGGCTCGCGGGTCGACGTCAGCATCGCCTCTCTGGGCGATGCCTCCTCGCTGAAGGGCGGGACGCTGCTGGTGACCCAGCTCAACAGCAGCGACGGCCAGACCTATGCCGTCGCCCAGGGCCAGATCGTGGTCACCGGCTTCGTCGTCGAGGGCCAGGCCGAAAGCCTGACCCAGGGCGTGCCTACCTCCGGCCGCATCCCAAACGGCGCGCTGGTCGAGCGCCCGGTGCCCGGCCAGCTCGCCGAACTCGGCGAGTATGTGCTCGAGCTGAACAACCCGGATTACACGACCGCCACCCGCATCGCGGACGCGATCAACCAGCATTACCCCTCCAAGGGTGTCGGCCCGCTGGCGCAGGAGCGTGACTTCCGCACCGTCGTCGTGCGCCGCCCGGCCCGCTTCAGCCCGACCCGCTTCCTCGCCAGCATCGGCGAACTGATGGTCGACCCCGACACCCCGGCCCGGGTGGTGGTGGACCAGAGGTCCGGGACGGTGGTGATCGGCCGCAACGTGCAGATTTCGACGGTCGCGGTGACCCAGGGCAACCTGACGGTCCGCGTGACCGAGACACCCATCGTCTCCCAGCCGGAGCCGTTCTCCGATGGGCGGACCACCGTGGTTCCGCGCACAGACGTGCAGGCCGAGGAGGCCGGCGGCTACCTCTCGATCATCCGGGGAACCGACCTGCAGACCCTCGTGCAGGGCCTCAACCGCATGGGCATGAAGCCCAGCGACATCATTTCCGTCCTTCAGGCCATCAAGACATCCGGCGCGCTCCAGGCCGAACTCGTCGTCCAGTGACCCGCTCGCCCGGGGGAGACCCAAGCATGACCACCGTTCTCAACCTGCTGCCCTACCTCTTCGTCTATATGGCCGGCGGGTGCATGGGCTTCATCGCCGCCGCGCTCCTGCGCCTCGGGGCCGAATCGCCCGCGGAGGAAAGCGAGGAGGATGATTCCTGGCGCTACCAGCCGCGTCCCGCCGCCTCGGGGCCGGAGGGCGCGCCGGTGCTGCCGCTGCACCCGGACTCCCCGGTTGCCCGGATGCTGGGGCTGGCCGGCGCGATCCTGCTCGGCAGCTGCCTCTGGCACGGCGTGGCCGTCGCCCAGGAAGCCGCGCCCGCCGTGGCGAGCCTCTCCGCGGCGGCCCCGGCGGCCGGCGCGGCACCGGGCGGCGACCCCGCCGGTGTCGAGGAGAACGCCGCGCAATACTGCCGCAGCATCGCCGATGCGCTGAGCGACGCCCGTTTCGCCCGCCAGAAGGCGGCGCTCGCCGCCATGGAGAAGGACATCGAGGAGCGCCTCGCCAAGCTCGAGGCCAAGCGCGCGGAGTACGAGGCCTGGCTGACCCGTCGCGAGGACTTCCTGAAGCGCGCCGATGGCGCGGTCATCGCCGTGTTCTCGCAGATGCGCCCCGATGCCGCCGCCGCCCAGATGTCGGCCATGGGCGACGATCCCGCCGCCGCCATCCTCGCCAAGCTCAGCCCGCGCGTGGCGAGCGCCATCCTCAACGAGATGGACCCGGCCCGCGCCGCCCGCCTGACCGGCACCATGGTCGGCATTGCCCGCCGCACGCCCGCCGAGGGGAAGTCGTCATGAGCCGCTTGACGCTCAGCATCGCCGCCGTCTCCGCGCTGGCTCTCGCCGGCTGCCAGACCGACAAGTACGACAGCCTTGCCAATGGCCCCTCGCTCACCCCCGTGGGCTATGGCATCGAGCCGCAGACCGACCCGATCCCGATCGCCTTCCAGGCGCCGGCGAAGCGCAGCTTCGGCTCGATCTGGGACCAGAACACCCAGAGCATCTACCGCACGGTGCGGGCGACCCGGGTCGGCGACGTTCTCACCGTGACGATCCTGATGAACGACAAGGCGCAGTTCGACAACGAGACGGAGCGTTCGCGCGCCGCCAAATCCAAGGCCGGCATCGGCCTGGATGGTTCGGCCTCGGGCTTCGGCTGGTCCGGCTCGGATGCCGCGGCCGACGCCAATCTCGACATCAACTCCGACACCAGCACCAAGGGCAAGGGCAATATCGACCGCTCCGAAAAGCTGAAGCTGTCGGTGGCGGCGGTGGTGACCGACGTTCTGCCCAACGGCAACCTGATGATCAGCGGATCGCAGGAAATCCTCGTCAATTACGAGGTTCGCGTGCTGAACATCGCCGGCATGGTGAACCCGCTCGACATCACCGGCCAGAACATCATCCCCTACGAGAAGATCGCCGAGGCCCGCATCTCCTATGGCGGCCGCGGCCGCCTCACGGATTTCCAGCAGCCGGCCTGGGGCCAGCGCATCTACGACGTCGTGGCGCCGTGGTGAACCGCCTCGACATGGCCGGGCGGCGCATCCTCGCCCGCAAGACGGGCGCCGAGGCCGACACCGCCCATGGCGGCGATCGCCTGTCCGGCGTGCGGCAGCCGGCGGGGCGCCGGCATCCCCGCTTTGCCGCGGCACCGTTCTGAGGGGAGTGGAGATTCATGGCGAAGGCCCCCATTGCCAAGGCTGAACCGGCGCGGCCGCGCAGCGGCGCCGGCGGTGTCATCCTGGCGCTTCTCGTCCTGACGCTGCTGTCGGCGGGTACGGGCGGCGGGCTCGGCATCAAGCTCGCCTCGACGGTCGAGCAGATCGTCGCGGAAAAGACCAAGGCGGAGCCGCCGGCGGAGGCCGAGAAGCTCGCCTATTCCGACAAGGACACGATCCTGCAGGAGCTGAAGCCGGTGATCGCCAATCTGGCGGCGCCGAGCGGCATGTTCGTGCGGCTCGAGGGCGGTATCATCTTCAAGAAGGGCGAGCTGCCGCATCCCGACATCACGGCCGCGCAGATCCGCGAGGACATCGTGGCCTATATCCGCACCGTGACCCTCAGCCAGCTCGAAGGGCCCAGCGGGCTGCTGCACCTGCGCGAGGACCTCAACGAGCGCGCGGTGCAGCGGGGCGAGGGCAAGATCCAGGAGCTGGTGCTCGAAACCATGGTGGTGCAATGAGCCGTTCGATCCTGCCGCGAGGGGTGGGAAGCCTCGGCCTCGTCGCCGTCTTCCTCGCCCTATCCGGCCCTGCCATGGCGCAGAGCGCGCCGAGCCTCTCGCAGATCCTGCAGGACAGCGGCGGCGCGGCCGCCACCGGCCGCATCGTCCAGATGGTGGCGCTGCTCACCGTGCTCTCGGTGGCGCCGGGGCTGCTCATCATGGTGACCAGCTTCACCCGCTTCGTCATCGCCCTGTCCTTCCTGCGCTCGGGGATCGGGCTGCAGTCGACGCCGGGCAATCTCGTCATGATCTCGCTCGCGCTGTTCATGACGTTCTACGTGATGGCGCCGACCTTCGACCGGGCCTGGAAGGAAGGGGTTCAGCCGCTGACGCAGAACCAGATCACTGAGGAGGAGGCGTTCTCGAAGATCGCCGAGCCGTTCCGGGAGTTCATGCAGGCGCATGTGCGCGAGAAGGACCTGCGCACCTTCGCCGATCTCGCCGCCGAGGGCGGCCAGCCCCCGGCGGAGAACACCGACAAGGTCGAACTGCGCATCCTGATCCCGGCCTTCATGATCTCCGAGCTGCGGCGCGGCTTCGAGATCGGCTTCCTGATCGTGCTGCCGTTCCTGATCATCGACATGATCGTGGCGACGCTGGTCATGTCGATGGGCATGATGATGATGCCGCCAGCGGTGATCGCGCTGCCGTTCAAGATCCTGTTCTTCATCCTGATCGACGGCTGGAACCTGCTGGTCGGGGGCCTGGTGCGGTCCTTCTTCTGAACCGACGCGTCATGTGAAAAGGGGCGGTGCCAGGCTGGCGCCGCCCTTTTTTCGTTTCGGCGGCCGCCGGCATCGTCCCGTCCCGGATGGTGCAAGCCTCGCGCAAGCTCGCTCTGGCACCGTCTTTCCCATGGCAGGTTGGTTCGCTTCCAAGCGGACAAGGAGAGGCCCGATCCTGACGGGCCGGTTCTCTCCGCAAAGGCATGATGCCGCCCCTGCCATGCCGGTGCGAGCCCGGTATGTCCCCAATCTTTCTCACTCATAGGGACATTTCGACATGACCAGCCTGATGACCAACTCGTCCTCCATGGTCGCTCTCCAGACCCTGCGGACGATCAACTCCAGCCTCGACCAGACCAACAACCACGTTTCCACCGGTCTCCGCGTCAATTCGGCGGCCGACAACGCGGCCTACTGGTCGATCGCCACCACGACCCGTTCGGACAACGGCGCTCTCGGCGCGGTGAAGGACTCTCTGGGCCTCGCCAAGTCGTCCGTCGACACCGTCAACACCGGTCTCGACACCGCGCGCACCGCTCTCCAGAAGGTCAAGGAAAAGCTGATCACGGCAGCGTCTCCCGACGCCGACCGCAAGAAGCTGCAGACCGAGATCACCAGCCTGCTCAGCCAGGTGAAGAGCAACGCCAACAGCACCGTCATCTCCGGTGCCAACTGGCTGTCGGTGGATTCGAGCTCTGCCAACTACAACGCGACCAAGTCGATGGTGGCCTCGTTCTCCCGCACCGGCGACGCCGTGCAGGTGGACACGATCGACATCGATACCAGCAGCTTCAAGCTGTACGACAGCAACACCACCGTTCACACGGCGGTCGCTGCTGCGGTGACGACGGCCTCGGCGACCTATTCCACCGCCAAGACCACCGCCGACACCGCCTATGACACGGCGTCCACCACGGCCACGACCGCCTATGACACGGCCGTCGCCGCTGCGGACACCGCCTTCGCCGGCAGCGCGATGGACGCGGCGGCCGTCGCCACCCGCGACACCGCCTATGCCACTGCGAAGAACACCAAGGACTCGGCCATCGCCACGGCCGAAGCCGCCAAGAAGACCGCCCTGGACGGCGCCGTGCTGGCGCTGAAGAACTCGCTGGGCGCCTCGGGCACCAACAATCTCGGCATTCTCGACAAGTCCCGCGTTGCGGCGACCTCCGAGGGCGTCGCGACCGTGAGCTCGGTGGCGGACATCGACATCTCGGGCCTCTCCGCGAGCGAGGCCGATCTGGCCAAGCTGGCGAACTACACCTCGATCGTCGATGCGGCCCTCACCGACCTCACCGACGCCTCCACCACCCTGGGTTCGACCTCGAGCCGTATCGAGTCGCAGTCGAACTTCGTGCAGTCCCTCCAGGACGCCAACAACCGCGCCATCGGCGCGCTTGTCGACGCGAACATGGAAGAAGAGTCGACCAAGCTGAAGGCGCTGCAGACTCAGCAGCAGCTCGCCGTTCAGTCGCTCGGCATCGCGAACTCCAGCTCGCAGAGCGTCCTGACCCTGTTCCGCGGCTGATCCGTCGGCAGCAGACAGTCCCTCGTGCCTACCCCCGCCGCCAAGGCGACCTGGGCCACGCTCCTCGGAGCGTGGCCTTTTTTCTTTTCGGGCCCGGAGCCGCGCAATCCCCGTGCAAGCTCATGGCGTGATGGTGTTCCTGGGCACGGTGGTCCTCAGCCCGACCGCCGCCGCCGCGGCTGCCCCCGCGCTGCCCCGTCGCCGAGCCCTCGCCCCGGGGCTGCGGCGTCGTCACGGCGGACGCTCCGGGTCGCCCCCACCGGGAGCGTCCGCCCCTCTCTCTCACTGAACACATCGATCGCCATGATGGCGACACCGAGGAGCGAAAAGACCCATGATCGGTCGCCAGCAGCTCGACATGCTCCTGAGCAATCTGCTCCAGTTAGGGACGCGGCGGCTCGTCGCCCTCGGCCTCATAGGTCTCACCGTCCTCGCCACCATCGGCCTCGGCGCCTATTATCTCAGCCGCCCGACCAGCGAGACGCTCTACGCCAATCTCAATCGCGAGGACGTCACCCGCATCGGCAGCGCGCTGAAGGATGCCGGGCTGTCCTTCGACGTCAGCTCCGACGGCACGGCGGTGCTGGTCGCGCCGTCCGACACCGCGCGCGCCCGGATGCTGCTGGCCGAAAAGGGCCTGCCCCAGAGCACCAGCTCCGGCTATGAGCTCTTCAACGATGTGCAGTCGCTGGGCCTCACCTCCTTCATGCAGGATGTGACCCGGGTGCGCGCGCTCGAAGGCGAGCTGGCCCGCACCATCCAGACGATGAAGGGCATCAAGGCGGCGCGGGTCCACATCGTGCTGCCGGACCGCAGCTCGTTCCGCCGCGACCAGCAGCAGGCCTCCGCCTCCGTCGTCATCCGCACGGAGGATCTCGACGGCTCCTCGACGGCCGAGGCGATCCGCCACCTCGTCGCTTCGGCGCTGCCGGGCATGAAGATCGACGCGGTGACGGTGCTCAACACCGACGGCGCCGTTCTCGCCTCCGGCGACGACCCCAACAACGCCGCCGCCGGCAAGAAGGTGCAGGTCCAGGAGCAGATCAACCGCGAAACCGAGGCCAAGATCCGCCGGGCCCTCACCCCCTATCTCGGCGTCGGCAATTTCGAGATAAGCGTCACTTCCCGGCTCGACACCGACAAGGTGCGCACCAACGAGACCACCTTCGATCCGGCCTCGCGCACGGAGCGTTCGGTGCGCGTCATCAAGGAAGCGGGCACCTCGCAGAACCGCAGCAAGACCCCGCCGGCGACCGTGCAGCAGAACCTGCCGGCCCAGCAGGCCCAGGGCAGCGGCGGCAACGACTCCAACGAACAGAACAACCGCCGCGAAGAACTGACCAATTTCGAGATTTCCACCCGCACCACCGAGACGGTGCGCGAGGGCTTCACCATCCAGAGCCTGTCCATCGCGATCCTGGTGAACCGCGACCGGCTGGCACCGGCCGGGGAGGCCAAGGACGGCAAGGAGGCCGTTCCGGTGGAGACCCAGATCTACGACATCGAGCAGCTCGTCGCCGCCGCCTCCGGCTTCGACAAGGAGCGCGGCGACAAGCTCAAGGTGTCCGCCGTCGCCTTCGCCGATGGTGGCAATGCGATGGAGCCCATTCCTCCGCTGGACTGGACCCAGGTCCTGCTCCGGCAGGCGGGAACGGTGTTCAACGCCCTCATCATCCTCGTCGTCGCCATCCTCCTCATCCTGTTCGGCCTGCGTCCCGCCGTGCGCGCCATCGTCGCCCGGCCGGAGCAGGAGGAGAGCATGGAGGTCGCGCTCCTGGCGGCGGGCGCCGCCGGCGAGCTCGGCGCCGGCGAGGGCGGGGCAGAGGTCCTGTCGGGTCCGGCCGGGCCGGTGAACCTCATCGAGGACATCACCAGCAAGCTGAACCGTTCGCCGCAGAAGCGGCTGGAGCAGATCATCGACTTTGACGAGGAACAGGCCGCCGCCATCCTGCGGCAGTGGCTGCGGCAGGAGAGCCGTCCGTGACCATGCATGCCATCGCCCTTCACCTGCCGGATTATTCCGTTCCCCGCTCTCTCCACCAGCTCGCGGCCGAGCTGGAGGACGTGGTGGCGCCGGTGGCCCCGCCCCCGCCCGACGTCGACACCCTGGTCGCCGAGGCGCTCGCCCGCGGCCGCCGGGAAGGCGAGGCCGCCGCGCATGCCGCGTTCGAGCGCCGCAGCGCCGAGGAAGCCCAGCGGCACGAGGCGCAGCGGCAGGAGGACCGCAAGGCTTGGACCCGCCAGGAGAGCGAGCGGCTCGCCGAAATGCTCGAGGTCGGCCTTGCCGCGCTGGAGGCCGATCTGGCCGGCACGCTGGCGCGGCTGGTGCGCCCCTTCATCGCCCGCGGCCTTGGCGAGCGGATGCTGGCGGAGCTGCACGCGCTGGTCGCGGCGGCGCTGCGCACCGATGGCGCGACCATCGCCATTTCCGGCTCGGCCGACCTGCTCGAACAGCTGCGCACCCGCTTCGGCGAGACCGCGCGCATTTCCTATGCGCCGGCCGACAGCCCCGACGTGCGGGTGCAGGTCGGCGCGACGGTGATCGAATCCCAGATGGGCCTCTGGCTGTCCCGGCTCGGCACGGACGACGCGTGACCTCATGAGCGAACAGCACCACGACCTGATCATCATCAAGCGCCACGAGGACGAAGAGCACGAGGCCCATTCCAGCGCGTGGAAGGTGGCCCATGCCGACTTCATGACCGCGATGATGGCCTTCTTCCTCATCATGTGGCTGATCAACGCCACCGACAAGGAAGTCCGCAAGGCAATCGCCAACTACTTCAACCCGGTGAACCTGGCCGACGCCATCAGCGAGCGGCGTGGCCTGAACGATCCCGAGGACGTGAAGGACGAAGGCACCTCCGCGGACGGCGACAAGATGTCGACCCTGCGCGCCACCGCCGGCGAGAACACCGGCGCGGGCGACGACGTGCAGCAGGGCAAGCGCGAGCGCGCGCTGTTTCAGGACCCTTATGCGGTGCTCGCCGAGATTTCCGCCCTCGCGCCGCCGAACGCCGCCACCACCCCCGATGCCGCGATCGGCGAGAACGGCGCGCCCGGCACCGGCAGCGGCGACGCGCACCGCGATCCGTTCGATCCGGTGTACTGGCAGATGGCGTCGAGCCCCAAGGCCCTCACCGACAAGCCCGGCTCGCCCGGCCAGATGGACGAGCCGGACGGCCCGACGCCGGACGCCGCCGCCCCGCGCAACGGCAATCCGCCCGCCGGGGGGCCGAGCGATCTCTCCGGCCCGGCCGGCCCGCCTACCGGCAAGCCCGTCCCCGGCAAGCCGGCGCCCGGCGCCGCCGCCAAACCCGCGCCCGGCACTGCGCCCGGCATGGCCGCCAAGCCGCAGGCAGGCGCGGCGCCCGCCGGCACCGTGCAGCCCGGCACCGCTCCGGCCGGCACGGCCCAATCCGGCACCGCCCCGGCCGGGGCCGCCCAGCCCGGCGCGGCGCCGCAGCCGGCCGGCACGGCGGCCAACGCCGCCGCGGCGCGTGGGGCTGCGGTTCAGGCCCTGCGCCAGGATGTGCAGGCGGCCCTGCAGCAGAGCCTCGGCAACGCCGCCGGGCCGCAGGTCGAGGTGCGCGGCACCCGCGAAGGCCTGGTCATCAGCATGACCGACGACATCGACTTCAGCATGTTCCCGGTCGGCTCCGCGGTGCCGGACGCCCGGCTGGTGAAGGCGATGGCCCGCATCGCCGCGGCCCTGTCCGCACGCCCGGGTGACGTGATCATCCGCGGCTATACCGACGCCCGGCCGTTCCGCTCGGCCAATTACGACAATTGGCAGCTCTCCGCGGCCCGCGCCAACATCGCCCATTACATGCTGGTGCGCGGCGGCCTCGATGAGAAGCGCGTCCGCTCCATCGAGGGCTTCGCCGATCGGGTTCCCAAGAACCCCGCCGATCCCAATGCGCCCGAGAACCGGCGCATCGAAATCCTGCTGCGCGAGCCGGCGCCATGAGGCGGGCGGGGGCCTTTGCCGCGAGCTTCCTGCTGGTCGGGCTTTCCGGCGCGATGCCGGGAGGGACGGTGCTTCGCGCCGTGGCCCAGGAGGCGACGCCCGGTGCCGATCCGGCGGAAGCGGGCGGCGGCACGGCAGACCCATGGTCGGAATTGCGCCCCGACGCGCGGTCCGGCCAGCCCGCGCGTGCGGCCGGCCCGGCCGCGGCGCGCCCGCGTGCGGCCCGGCCGGCGCGGCTCGCCTTGCCGGCGACGGCGCCGCTGCCGCTGCGCCGGCCATCCGACATGGCGGACGAGAGCGCCGGGACGCCCGATCTGGTCGGCCCCGATGTCGACGCCGGCCCTGACGCCGCCCTCGTGCCGTCCCGCCCCACCGGCGGCGCGATGGCCGGTGCCCCGATTGCCGGCGCGGCTGCCCCTGCCGCCGCCGGATACGGTGCCCTGGGGTCGGCGCCCGGCAATATGGCCTTTGCGGACGAGGCGGATTTCGCCGACCTGAACGAGCTGGCGGCGCGGGAGCCGATCTTCCCCGCGCGTGTCCCGGTTTCGGCCGATCTCCAGTCCTTCGCGGCGCTCGATGCCTCGCTGGAGGCGGAGGCGGGGGAGGCGGACACCCGGCTGGTGCTGCCGATTCCCCCCATGCCGCCGAGCTTCGACGCGTTCGCCGCGCTGGACGAGCGGCTCGCCTCGATGCCGCTGATGGATGTCGCCCAGCCCGACGCGAATTGGGTGGCGGCCTTCCTGCTCTATCCCGGCACGGAGCCGGCGCCCGACGCGCCCGTCGCCGTCGCCGCCGCGACGCTGCCGGCTGTGCCGGCCCCGGCGGCCGGGCCGACCCCGGTGGTCGTGTCGACCCAGATGGCGGCGGCGGATGCGCCGGCGCCGTCGGCGCCGTCTCTCGACGTCCCGCCGCCTGTGGCCCTCGATGTTCCCGCGCCGGCGCTGGCCGCGCCCGTGGCCCTCGCGCCGGCCTCCGAGCCGGCTGCGCCCATGTCCCTTGCGCCGGCCTCTGAACCGGCGGTGCCGGTGGCCGTCGCGCCAGCCTCCGGGCCGGCCGCGCCCGTGGCTCTGCCGGAAGCTGCCAAGGCCGCGACGGTCGCCGCCGCACCGGCACATCTCTCGCCGCCGGCACATGGCTCCGCGCCTGTCAGCGCTCCCGTGGCAGAGGTCCCCGCCGCCCCCGCATCTGCCGGCGCCGATGCGGCGGCGGTGGAACGGCCGGCCCCGATTCCAGCGCCGGACATGCCGGAAACCACCGGCAGCCTCCGCCTGGCCGAGGTGGTGGCCGCGCGTCCTGAAGCCGCGCCCCAGCCGCAGCAGCACGAGCCGGACCGCGTGCCGGCGGCTCTCCCGGAGCGGGCATCCGAGGTGGCTGCCTCGGCGCGGGCCGGCGTCACCGTGCCGGCCGACGCCGAACCCATGGCGGTGGCGGCGGCGGTCCCAGTCCCGACCCCGACCCCGACCCCGACCCCGGCCCCTGCCCCGGATGTCGGTGGAATCCCCGCGGCTGAGCGTCATCCCCCGACGGAAGCCGCCCCCGCGCCGCAGGACACGGCACAGGCGACGCCGGTCGCGGAGGCGGCGCCCGGAGCCGCGGCCCCGCTGTCCCCGGACCATCGCGTCGCGGAAATCGTCGCCTCGTCCGGGACCGACGCGGCGCTTCCGCCGGCGGCGGCTGGCGATGCTGGGGCGCCGGCGGCGGCGCCTCCGGCGGGCGAGCCCGCCCCCGCCGCTCCCGTCACGCCGCCCGAGGGCGTGCAGGTCGCCGAGACCGCCGCTGAGGCTGCCGCCGCGCCCGCCGCCGCGCCCGCGTCGGCGGCCGGAGAGGTGACGGCCGTCACCGCCTCCGCCCCGCCGGCCGCAAAGGAGGGGGAGGCCGGCGCACCGGCTGCCG
>CAZIXP010000012.1:0-49221 GCA_964543245.1 uncultured Starkeya sp. | reverse complement strand
CCACCGGCGCGATCGAGCTCATGTCGACCACGATCTTGCCCGGCGTCAGGCCCGCTGCGATGCCGTTCTCGCCGAACAGGGCGGCGACGACGTGGGGGGTGTCCGGCACCATGGTGATGATGACATCGGCGTTCTTCGCCACCTCGGTGGCGGTCGCGGCGGCAATGCCGCCCTTGCCCGTCAGCTCTGCCGGAACCGGCTTGATGTCGTAGAGATACAGCTCATGGCCCGCATCGATCAGGTGCCCCGCCATCGGCGTGCCCATGATGCCGAGACCGACAAATCCAACCTTCGCCATTGTCTTCTCCTCGTCCCGTCGGCCGCCATCAGGCCTTGAACTTCTTCGCGATCGCCTCGGTGCTGCGCGCCAGCGTGCCGGTGTCGATGCCGACCGCGGTGAAGGTGCTGCCCGCCGCCATGTAGCGCCGCGCCAGCGTTTCGTCGCCGGTGAGGATGCCGGCCGGCTTGCCGGTGGCAAGGATGCGATGCAGCGCGCCCTCGATCAGCTCGACGATGTAGGGGTTGCCTTGATCGCCGAGATAGCCGAGGTCGGAGGACAGGTCGCCCGGCCCGACGAACAGCCCGTCGATCCCCTCCACCGCCGCGATGGCCTCGATATTGTCGAGCGCCTGCTTGGTTTCGATCTGCACGAGGATGCAGATCTCCTCATGGGCGCGGGCGTGGTAGTTGGCGACACGGCCATAGCGCGAGGCGCGGGCCGCCCCGGCAAAGCCGCGGATACCGTGCGGGGGAAAGCGCGTCGCCGCCACCGCCGCCTGCGCCTGCTCCACCGTCTCGACCATCGGCACGAGGAAGGTGAGCGTGCCGATGTCGAGGAAGCGCTTGAACACGATCGGATCGTTGACGGGAAGGCGCACGATGGGGTGGGTCTCGCTCTCCATCACCGCATGAAGCTGCGCGAGCACGCCGGGCACGTCGTTGGGTGCGTGCTCGCCGTCGATGATCAGCCAGTCGAAGCCGGAGCCGGCGAGAATCTCGGTGGCGGTCGGGCTCGCCATGCTGTTCCAGAAGCCGATCTGCTGGCGGCCGGCCTTGAGGCCGCGTTTGAAGCTGTTGACGGGCAGGTCCACGGGTCAGGGTCCTTGTCGTGACGGGGCGCGATGGAAGGGGATGCGGCTATTCGGCCAACGCCTGCTTGCGCGTCTTCAGCACCGCCGGCGACAGCATGGCCAGCAGCATGAGGGCGACGATGGCGAGCAGCAGGGCGCTGATGGGCCGGGTGATGAACACCGTGGGGTCGCCATCGGAAAGCTGCATGGCGCGGCGGAAATTCTCCTCCAGCTGCGGGCCCAGCACGAGGCCGAGCAGCAGCGGCGCCGGCTCGACGCCGACCTTGATGAAGAAATAGCCGATCACCGCGCAGCCCAGCATGAGCCACACATTGAAGGCGCTGTTGGAGATGCCGTGGGTGCCGATGCAGCAGAACAGCACGATGGCCGGAAACAGCAGCCGGTAGGGGATCTTCAGCATCGAGACCCACAGCCCCACCAGCGGCAGGTTGATGATCAGCAGCATAAGGTTGCCCGTCCACATCGAGGCGATGACGCCCCAGACGAGTTCGGGCTGCTCGGTCATCACCTGCGGGCCGGGCTGGATGCCCTGCATCATCAGGGCGCCGATCATCAGCGCCATCAGTGCATTGGCGGGAATGCCGAGCGTCAGCAGCGGGATGAAGCTGGTCTGCGCGCCCGCATTGTTGGCGGCCTCCGGTCCGGCGACGCCCTCGATGGCGCCCTTGCCGAAGCGCGAGGGGTCCTTCGCCACCTTCTTCTCCAGCGCATAGGCGGTGAAGGGCGGCAGCGCCGCGCCGCCACCCGGCAGCACGCCGAGCGCCGAGCCGATGAAGGTGCCGCGCACCATGGCCGGGAAGGCCGCCTTGAGATCGGCGCGCGACGGAACCAGGTCCCGCAGCTTCTGGCTCACCACCTGCCGCACCGCGGGGCGCTCCAGATTGGCGATGATCTCGGCGAGGCCGAACATGCCCATGGCCACGGGCACGAAGTCCAGCCCGTCCGCCAGTGCCGGCACCCCGAAGGTCATGCGCGCCACGCCGGAGTTCACGTCGATGCCGACCGTGCCGATGAGCAGACCGAGAAACACCATGGCGAGCGACTTCGCCACCGAGCCATGAGCGAGGATGACGGCGGCGAACAGGCCGAGCACCAGCAGGCTGAAATACTCGACCGCGGTGAATTTCAGCGCCAGCGCCGCCAGCGGCAGGCTGAGCACGGCGATGACGACCGTGGCCACCGTGCCGGCGAAGAAGGAGGAGATGGCGGCGATGGCGAGGGCGGGACCCGCCCTGCCCTGCTTGGCCATCTCATGCCCGTCGAGGCAGGTGACCACCGAGGAGGTCTCGCCGGGCACGTTGACCAGGATCGCTGTGGTCGAGCCGCCATATTGCGCGCCATAGAAAATGCCGGCGAGCATGATGAGCGCCGAAGCGGGCGCGAGGCCGAAGGTGAAAGGCAGCAGCAGCGCCACGGTCGGAATGGGCCCGATGCCCGGCAGCACGCCGATGGCGGTGCCGATGACAACACCGATCAGGCAGTAGAACAGGTTGTTCCATTGCAGCGCGGTCGACAGGCCGAGAAGGAGATTGTCGAAGAGTTCCATGGCGCGTCTGAATGCTCACCAGGGCCAGATGGAGACGGGCAGCGCGAGCGCCTTGACGAAGAGCAGCACCGCGCCGGCCGTGACCGCCACGCCGAACAGAATGACCTCGAAGAAGCGGCTCTCGCGGCTCGCGGCGGCGGCGATGAGGATCGCGGCGAAGGAGGCGAGCGCGAGGCCCGCCGTCTCGATCAGCAGCGCGAAGACCCCGACCGCCGCGCCGACACCGAGAATCGGGCGCAGCCGCAACGGCTCGATGCCGACAGGGCCGCGCAGCAGGCCGCGCCCGGCGAAGAACAGGCCGAAGGCGAGCAGGATCAGCGCAATGGCACGGGGCATGTAGCCCGGCCCCATATCGGCCGCTGTGCCACCGGAGAGACCGCGCGTGGCGACGAGGGTGCCCGCCGCCACGGCGACGAGGAAGGCGCCGAACGCAAGGTCCGGCCAGTCGAAGCGGCGGCGGGTCACGGCGTTTCCCGCTCAGTTGGTCTTGATGTCGGCGGCGCGGACGATGTCGCCCCAGCTCTTGATGTTGGTGGCGAGCCAGCTCTTCACCTCCCCCGGCGAGCCGGGACGCACCGAGCCGCCCTGCTCGGCGATCTTTTCCTTGATGTCCGGCATGGCGAGGATCGTGTTCAGCGCGGCATTGAGCTTGGCGACCATTTCGGGCGGCGTCTTGCCGGTGGTCAGCAGGCCCTGCCAGGTGCCGGCATCAGCGAGCGGAAGCTTGGCTTCCTTGAAGGTTTCGACATTCGGCAGAGCGGCCAGACGCTCCTCGCCGGTGACGGCGATGCCGACCAGCTGGCCATTGGTGACGAAAGGCAGCGTCGCCGTCGCACCATTGATGATGACCGTGCTCTCGCCGGACACCACTGCGCGGGAGGCGGCCGCGCCGCCCTTATAGGGCACGTTCTTCCAGTCGATGCCGAGATCGCGCGCCAGCGCAACGGCGGTGATGTGGTTCAGCGCGCCGACCCCGGAATTGGCAACCGCCAGCCTGCCCGGATTAGCCTTGGCATAGGCGACCAGCTCGGGGACGTTCTTGGCCGGGACGGACGGGTTCACCGCCAGCACATAGGGCCCGAACATCACCATGCCGACGGGCGCAAGGTCCGCCTCGACATTGTAGGACAGGTCCGCGAACAGGCTCGGCGCGATGGCGAGCGAGCCGATATCCATCAGCAGCAGCGTGTGGCCATCGGGGCGCGCCTTGGCGACGGCATCGGCGCCGATATTGCCCGCGGCGCCCGGCTTGTTCTCCACCACCACCGGTTGGCCTACGGCTTCGGAGAGCTTGGGCGCGATCAGGCGAGCGAGAATGTCCGACGTGCCGCCGGGCGCGAAGGGCACGACGATGCGCACCGGACGGTCGAAGCTCTGCGCGGCGGCGGGGCCGGCCATGAAGGCCGGCGCAAGAACGGAAAGGGCGAGAGCGGCCGCGGCCGCCTTGAGAGTGCGAAGGCTCATTGGCGTTACCTCCAGGGAGTGGCGATGGCGACGTTGCGCCTTGCTTGTTGGGAGGCTGGAAAACCTCCATCGCCAATTTAGGGTGGTTTCGATGCGGCAATGAGTTGTTCTTGGCATCGATCGATGCCAGTTTTGCATGGATGTTCGAACTCAGCCATCTCCGCTGCTTTGTCGCCGTTGCCGAGGAACTGCATTTCGGCCGCGCCGCCGCGCGCCTCAATCTCACCCAGCCGCCACTCAGCCGGCAGATACAGCTGCTCGAGCACACGCTGGACGTGAAGCTGCTGGAGCGCACCAGCCGCTCGGTCAGCCTCACCCGCGCCGGTCACAGCTTCCTGCCGGAGGCGCGGCGGCTGCTGCGGCTGGCCGAAGGCGCCGCGCTGGCGGCGCGGCGGACGGCGAGTGGCGATGTCGGGTCCATCACCCTCGGCTTCACCGCGGCCTCAGGCTATGATTTCCTGCCGCGCCTGATCACCCAGTTCCGCGAGGCAGCGCCCGGCATCGACCTCGTGCTGAAGGAGATGGTGTCGACCGACCAGTTCGAGTCGCTCGCCTCCGGCCTCATCGATGTCGGCCTCGTCCGCCCCACCTTCAACCGCCGGGAAGTCGTCTCGCTCTGTGTCGTGCGCGAGCCCCTGATGATCGCCGCGCCGGAAGGTCACCCCCTCACTCGCGCTCCCGAGGTCCAGCTGGCCGATCTGGACCGCCAGCCCATGGTGACCTATTCGCCCTATGAAGCCCGCTATTTCTACGACCTGCTGGCGACACTGTTCGCCACCGCCGGGATCACGCCCCGCTATGTCCAGCACATCAGCCAGGTTCACTCGATCCTCGGCCTGGTAAAGGCCGGTCTCGGGGTGGCCCTCGTTCCCCGTGCGGCGCGTAATCTGAGTTTTGAAGGCGTCGTGCTGCGGCCACTGGCGGCGGGCGCATCGCCTACGGTCGAGTTGCACGCCATTTGGCGCCCGGGCAATACCAACCCTGCCATCGCGGCCCTTCAGCGCACATTGCAGCTGCAGAATGCCAAGCCGGACCAGGGGCTCTAGCGATGGCAGCGGGGAAGGCGGCCTGGCTTCGACCCCACGGGAAGCGCAGGCAACGTGCGGCGAGCCTGTCGCCGACCGGCCGCTCGCCATGAGCCGTCTGAGATGATCACGATGCTGTTGTGGCCAGGGAGGGGCTAGACGTCGGCCGCGCAATATCCGGTCATCCGCCGAACATCCTTCGTGATCTTGTCGGCAAGTCGTGCCGCCGCGGGCGACAGTGTTTGTGCCGGCAATGTAATCAGCGCCATCTTGCGCTGGATCGGCGGCTCTATCGCGACGATGCGGGCGGTCGGCGCGTGCGCTTTGGTCAAGGACGACGCGGGCAGCACCGCGACGCCCAGACCGGCCTCCGCCATGGCGATGATGGTCTGGGCCTGGATGAACTGGAAACGGCTGGAAATCGACAGGTTCTGCTCGCGCAGCGCGATTTCGAAACGCTCACGGATCGCGGTCGCCGGGCTGGAGAGCACCAACGGCATGCGCAGGAGCTCGGCGAGCGTGATGTGGTCGCGCTGTGCTTCGGGGAAGCGCACCGGCACCAGCGCCTGCAAGGGCTCGATCAGTATCGTCTCGAAACCCAGCGCCTTGTCGTCGATCTCCGGCCCGATGGCGAAGTCGACCTTCCTGGCCCGCACCGCCTCGAACAGCTCCTTTGAGGTCAGTTCGCTCACCGTCACCGCAATCTGGGGATGGGTCTCGACAAATTCTGCAAGCACCTTCGGCAAATAGATCGAGGCAAGGTTGGAGGAGGCTGCCAGTGAGAGCTGCCCGCGCTTGATGTCGGCGCTCTCGCGGATGCGCCGCATGCCGAGCTGCAACTCGTAAAGCGCCCGCCGCGCGCTATCGAGCAATTGCCGGCCCTCGTCGGTGAGCTGGACATTGCGGGTCGTCCGTTCGAACAGCCGCACGTCGAGCTGCGCCTCAAGCTGCATGATCTGCGCGCTGATCGCCGAATGCGAACGGTTGAGCACCTCCGCCGCCAGCCGGAAGCTGCCCTGTTCCGCGACCGCGAGGAAGCTCTGGAGCAGCTTCATGTTCACATTGCCGACGAAATCCATGGCCCGCTCATTGGTTCGAAGATCCGACCAATCCGTAGGATTTTCGGCTTTGTGTGTCTAGTTGCGGCAGCCTATCGTCGCTGAAGGCTCATCGAGAGCCAACGCAACGACGATGCTGCGGATCGGCACGCCAATGCCTTTCGTGGCGCCCAAATGAGCGCTTTGCCAGCGTATCCCGTTGGCGGCACTGAAAAAGAAAATGGGAGGATTGAATGCACAGCTTTGCCCGCGCGGGTATTCCCGCGCTTTCCCGGCGCCGCGCGATGAAAACCGCGCTCGCCGCCGCGGCTCTGCTCTCGGGCCTTGGCAGCGCCATCGCCGAGAATTACCCCGCCAAGAATTTCCAGTACATCGTGCAGACCGGCGTCGGCGGTGGCAGCGATGTGCTTGCCCGCACCCTCGCCAAGATCCTGCACGACGAGAAGCTGATCCCTACCAATGTGCTGGTCGAGAACCGCCCCGGGGGATCAGGCGCCATCGCCTATAGCTACATCGCCGGCCAGAAAGCCAACCCCTATGTGCTCGGCGGCGTCGGCGTCAGCTTCTTCACCACGCCGCTGCTCGGCAAGATGCTATTCAATTACAAGGACTTCACGCCGCTCGCGGCGATTGCCCGCTCGCCCTATATCCTCGCGGTGAAGGCGGATTCGCCGATCAAGACCGTCGCCGACATCAAGCAGCATCCCGGCCTGACCACCGGCACCTCTGGCGCGGTCTCTGATCCCGCCCTGCTCGCGACCATGACCGCCCAGCAGCTCGGCACCCCGATCCGCGTCGTGCCCTATGACGGGGAGGGCGAAGTGCTGGCCGCCCTGCTCGGCGGGCACATCAACCTGATCTACGGCAATCCCAACGAAATCCTCGAGCAGCTCAAGGCCGGCACGCTGCGCCCGCTCGCCGTGTCCTCGCCGGAGCGGCTGACCTCGCTGCCGGACGTGCCGACCTTCAAGGAGCAGGGCTACGACATCGTCCACACCCAGCTCCGCGGGATCGTGATGCCCAAGGATGTGCCGCCCGAAACTGTCGCCTACTGGGAAGGCGTGCTCAGGAAGGTCGCAGAGGGCGAGGCCTGGAAGACCCAATATGTCCTGCGCTTCAACGAAGAACCGATCTTTCTGAACAGCGTCGAATTCGGCAAGCAGATGGAGGTCACCAGCGCCCGCTACGAGACGATGATGCGGGAGCTGAAGCTCATCAAGTAGCGTTCCTGCCAAGCCCGGCGTGTCGCCCCGGAGGGCTGCGCGCCGAAACCCCCATTCTTCATCTGACGCAGGGAGGTCGGCATGCTGCAGGTCCGCCATCTCGACATCTATGTTTCCATTCTTCTGATCGGCTTCGGTGGCTACGTCATCTATCAGGGGCTCGACTATGGTTATGTCGAGAACAGCACGCCCAGCGGCGGCTTCCTCCCCGTCTGGTCAGGCATCGGCATTGTCGTCTTCTCCGCGATCAACCTGTGGCGTCTTGCCCGTCATCACGGACTGAGCGTTCCGGCCATCGATCTCGAAGCGATCGCGTATCGGGAAATCGCCAAGGTGCTCGGCGCCTCCGCGCTCATGGCGGGCTCCATCCTCGCCGCCCCCTATGTTGGCATGACCGCCGCGATCTTCCTGCTGATGCTCGCCATCGGCGCGCTGTTCGGGCCGCGCACCACGCAGTTCTACGCCGCCCTCACCGTGCTCGCGATCGGGATGTCGGCCCTCCTCTACGTCACCTTCCACACCCTCTTGGGCGTTCCGCTGATCTGACGGGACCGGAGGAGAACCGACATGCTTGACACCTGGAGCCTGCTCCTGGGCGGTCTTTCCGCCGCCTCCAGCCCGTCGATCCTGCTGGCCATCATGGTCGGCGCGGTGATCGGCCTGTTCATCGGCGCCCTGCCCGGCCTCGGGCCCACAGCGGGCGTGGCGATCCTGCTGCCGGTCGCGGTCAGCTTCGATGGCACCGCCGCCATCGCCGCCCTCGGCGCGGTCTATTACGGCGCGCAATATGGCGGCGCCGTCACCGCGATCCTGCTCGGCATTCCCGGCGACGCCTCGGCGACGATGACGGTGATCGACGGCTACCAGATGGCCAAGCGCGGCAAGGCAGGGGTGGCGCTCGGCATCAGCGTCGCCGCCTCTTTCATCGGTGGCCTCATCGGCCTCGTGCTGCTCACCGCCTGCGCCACCAGTATCGCCCAGGTCGCCATCGCCTTCGGGCCGATCGAGATGACCGCGCTGATGATCTTCTCACTGTCGCTGGTCAGCGTGCTCGGCGGCTCCGACCCGATCAAGGCATTGATCACGCTGTCCCTCGGCCTGTGGATCGGCACCATCGGGCTCGACCCGATCATGGGCATGCCGCGGTTCGACTTCGGCCAGGTCAAGCTGCTCGATGGCATCGAGTTCTCCATCGTCGCGGTGGGCCTGTTCGGCCTTGCCGAGATGCTGGCGACCCCGAGCACCTCGGACTCGGCGATCAGCGCAAAGCTGCGCTTGCGCGAATTGCTGCCCCGGATCGACGACACGCTGCGCTGCTGGCGCGAGCTGATCTCGGGTTCGCTGATCGGCTTTTTCGTCGGCGTGCTGCCCGGCGCGGGCGCAGCGGCGGCAACCATGATCTCTTATGCCTTCGCCAAGAAACACTCGAAGCATCCTGAACAGTTCGGCCATGGCGCCATGGAAGGCGTCGCGGCGCCGGAAGCCGCCAACAACGCGGCCTCCTACGGCAACATGATCCCGATGTTCGCGCTCGGCATTCCCGGCTCCGGCACCACCGCCGTGCTGATGGGCGGCCTGTTGATGATCGGCCTGCAGCCCGGCCCGATGCTGTTCGCCACCCAGCCGGATTTCGTCTGGACCGTGTTCGGCAGCTTCTACATCGGCAACCTGGCATTGGTGGCGATCACCATCGTGCTCACCCCGCTGCTCGCCGCCTGCGCCTTCCTGAAGCCGGGCTATCTCTATCCCGTGGTCATCGCGATCGTCGTCTACGGCATCTTCTCCATCAACTACTCGATGTTCGATGTCGGCCTGGCGATCGCCTTCGGCGTGGTCGGTTACGCCATGTCGAAGCTCGGCTACCCGCCGGTGCCGATGGTGCTCGGCATGATCCTCGGCCCGCTGCTGGAGCGCGGCATCCGCCGCACCCTGGTCGCCTCCGACGGGGATTTCAGCGTGTTCTTCAAGAGCCCGATCGCTCTGGGCATCTTCGCCGTCACCATCGCGCTGTTCGTCGTGCCCCTGCTGATGAAGCGCCGTGCAAAAGCCAAGCAGGACGTGGCCATCACCGTCGGCGCCTGACGCCGTGGACCCACCCTTCCCTCGCACCCGCGCCAGACCCATCCGAGAGACAAGCCGATGATCTATCACCATCTCTACAAGAAGTTCGCCAAGAAGGACGTGGTTCGGGTCGGTGTCATCGGTGCCGGCAATTACGGCACCGCCATCGTCACCCAGGATCCCTACACCCCGCTCCTCCATGTGGTGGCGGTGGCGGATCTCTCGCTGGAGGCAGCGCGCGGTGCTTATGTGAAGGCCGGCTTCGGCCCGGAAAGCATGGCCTACTGCACCACGGAGGGCGAGGCGCAGGAGCAGATCGCACAGGGCAAACGCGTCTATACCGATCGCTGCGAGATCATAGCTCGCATTCCCGAGGTCGACATCGTGTGCGAGGCCACCGGCGTGCCGGAGGCGAGCGCGGTCTATACGCTCGACGCCTTCGCCAGCCGCAAGCATGTCGCGATGATCACCAAGGACTGCGACGCCAGCATCGGCCCGCTGCTCAAGCGCATGGCGGGCGAGGCGGGCGTGGTCTACACCCCGGTCGATGGCGACCAGCACGGGCTGCTGATCCAGCTCTATGAATGGGCGAAGTCGATCGGCCTTACCGTCATCAGCGGCGGCAAGGCGACCGATGGCGAGTACATCTATGACGAGGCGCGCGGCACCGTCACCATCAGGACCGACAAGACGATCCACGCGCCCTATCAGGAGACCATCACCATTGCGCCCGAAGATCGCAAATATCTGGAGATGATTCCCGAAGGACGGGCTGCCGAATATATCGAGAAGCGGCTGCATATCCTCAACCGCCTGCCGCAACCCGGCTCCTACGATCTCTGCGAGATGACGGTCGCCGCCAATTATACCGGCCTCGCCCCCGCGGTCGATACGCTGGTCCATGCACCGCTGCGCATCACCGAGATTCCGGTCGCCTATTGCTCGCGCGAGAAGGGCGGCATTTTCGAGCGCGACGGCATCATCGATCTGGCAACCTGCCTGCGAGCGCCGAACGAATCCGGTCTTGGCGGCGGCGTGTTCCTGGTGGTGCGTTGCGACAACGCCTATTCCAATCACGTGCTGACCACCAAAGGCCAGATCGCGAACTACGATGACTCCACGGCGGTGATCTACCGGCCCTATCACCTCTGTGGCGTGGAGACCTCGAGCTCGCTGCTGGTCGCCGGCCTGCTCGGCATCGATACCGCGTCAGATACCTTCCTGCCGCGCTACGACCTGATCAAGGTTGCCGCCCGCGACATCAAGGCCGGCGACGTGTTCGGCAATGATCACAGCCCGCAGTTGAGCGCCCGAATCGTGCCCGCGGCACCCATTGCGCCGGGAAATCCGGTGGTTTCCGCCCTCCTCACCGGCAATCGGGCGCGGGTGGACATCCCGGCGGGAACGGTCGTGACCTATGACATGATCGAGGAGCCGGCGGGCTCCAAACTCTGGCATCTGCGCCGGCTGCAAGATGAGGCCTTCCTGCGCCAGCCGGCCGAGGCGCTGGTGGCTTGATCGAGATGACGCCGCGGGTAACCCTCATCCACGCCGTCGCCGTGGCGATCGAGCCGATCGCGTCCGCCTTTGCAACGCTCTGGCCGGAGGCACGCTGCACCAATGTGCTGGAAGACAGCCTGTCCGGCGATCGCGCCGCCGAGGGAGAACTTTCCGATAGAATGTCCCTCCGTATCAACGCCTTGGCAGATTATGCGGTGCTTGCTGGCGCGGAGGGGATTCTCTTCACCTGCTCGGCCTTCGGCCCGGCGATCGAGCAGGCGGCACGCCGTCTCCCGGTGCCGGTGCTCAAGCCGAACGAGGCGATGTTCGTCGAAGCCCTCGCCGCCGGACGCCGCATCGGCATGCTCGCCACCTTCGGGCCCGCGGTCGCGACCATGGAAGCCGAGTTCCGCGAGGCTGCCGCCGCCGCGGGCGTGGACGCGCGCATCGAGACCATCCTTGTCGAAGGTGCGGTCGAGGCCCTGAGGGCCGGAGACACCGAGGCCCATAATCGTCTCGTTGCCCAGCAGGCGGCCGAACTGGCGGACTGCGATGCGGTGATGCTCGCGCATTTCTCGACTTCGCGCGCCAGGGCGGCGGTCGAAGAAGCTCTCGGCAGGACCGTGCTCACCAGCCCTGCTGCCGCCGTCACCGCCTTGAGCGACCGGATCAACAGAGGACGCGATCGTGCTCGGAGCCATTGCTGACGACTTCACCGGCGCCACCGATCTTGCTGGCATCCTGGCGCGTGACGACCGGCGCGTGCTCCTGGTGATCGGTGTACCGGACAGGCCGCTGCCGCCGGCGGATGCCGTCGTCGTCGCGCTGAAATCGCGAACCATCCCCGCACCCGAGGCCGTGCGGCAGTCACTTGACGCGCTCAAATGGCTGAAAGAGCAAGGCGCCGGGCAAATCCTGTTCAAATACTGCTCGACATTCGATTCCACGGCGGAGGGCAATATCGGACCGGTCGCGGATGCGCTCGGCGATGCGCTCGGCGCCGGCGTTGCCATCGTGTGTCCGGCCTTCCCGGCGAATGACCGCACCATCTATCAGGGGCATTTGTTCGTCGGCGACAAGCTCCTTCAGGACAGTTCCATGAAGGACCATCCGTTGACCCCGATGCGGCGTTCGAACCTCGTCGAGCTGATGGCCGAGCAGTCGCGCTACAAGGTCGGACTGGTGCCGCACGCCGTCGTAGCCAAGGGTGCGGAGGCCATAAGCGCGGCGCTCGCGCAAGCCGAACAGGCCAATCTGCGCTATCTCGTGGTGGACGCCATCACCGATGGCGACCTCATGGCGATCGGGAGTGCGGCACGCGACTGCCACCTCGTGACCGGCGGCTCGGCCATCGCGATGGGGCTGGTGAGGGAACGCGCTGCTGCGCCACGCCACCGCGCCGCTACCGTGTCTTCCGCCGGTGGACGCATCGTGGTGCTGGCGGGAAGTTGTTCATCGGCGACACGCCAGCAGCTTCACCGGATCATGGCGGTCTGGCCGCACCACAAGCTCGATATCGACCGCATCGCCCGAGGCGCGCCCGTTGTGCAGCAGGCCGCAGAATGGTTTCGGGCGCAGCCCGCCGAACAGCCGGTCGTTTTGTACGGGTCTGCCGATCCCGGCGAAGTCGCCGCCAATCAGGCGCGCTATGGACGCCAACGGGCGGGCGAGATGATGGAGCAGGCCCTGTCCGGGCTGGTGCGTGAAGTGATCGGCGACGTCTCCCGCCTCATGGTTGCCGGCGGCGAGACCTCCGGTGCCGTGGTCGCGGCGCTGGGCATCGGGGCGCTGGAGATCGGCAACGAGATCGCGCCCGGGGTGCCATGGACGCGCCCGCTGGGTGACCCCACGCTCGAGATCGCGCTCAAGAGCGGCAATTTCGGCGGGCCGGACTTCTTCGAGCGTGCCCTGGCAACGCCATTCTGAGGGTGACCATGTCGAGCGAAGCGCGGCTGCGCGAGGAAATCGTCAAACACGGCAAGTCGTTATTCGATCGCGGGCTGACCTCCGGCTCGACCGGCAATATCAGTGTGCGCACCGAGGCCGGCTGGCTGATGACGCCGACCGGCTCTTCGCTTGGCGACCTCGATCCGGCCCGCCTCTCCAAGCTCGATACCGACGGCCATCTCGTCGCGGGCGACCCGCCGACCAAGGAAGCGTTCCTCCACCGCGCCATTTACAGCGAGAGACCCAAGGCGCGGGCCGTTGTACACCTGCATTCCACGCATTCGGTCGCGGTGAGCTGTCTGTGCGGCATCGACCACGACAACGTGCTGCCCGCGCTCACGCCCTATTATGTGATGCGGGTCGGCAGACTGCCGCTCATTGCCTATCATCCGCCCGGCGATGAGGCGTTGGCGGTCGAGGTGGCGAACAAGGCGCGCGATCACCGCGCTGTTCTATTGGCCAATCACGGGCCGGTGGTCGCGGGAGCCGACCTTTCCAGCGCCGTGGACGCGACCGAGGAACTGGAGGCAACGGCCAAGCTCTACCTCCTGCTGCACGGCAGGAAAACCCGGACGCTGGCCTGCGAGGACGTCACCGAACTGACGCGCCGCTTTCCCCCGAACGGGTAACACCAACCCGTCGCAGGCGCGGCGCCGCCACGGGCCATCATCGGCCGGCCACGCGGTTGATCACCCGCGTCCGCGATTGCGGCGGGCGCCGACCTGGGGAACGCGCCCCTCGACCGGGTGGACGGGATCGAGATAGCCCGGCGTCGAGGTCTGGCCGGGGGCGACCAGTTCCTCCACCAGCGCTTCGTCCTGCGCGGCGAAGGGGTCGTCCAGCGCCCGCACATAGCCGTCCCACGGTTCCTCCAGCCGTGAACCGGCGATCGCCGAGGTGACCAGCCGGTTGTTGAGCACCCAACCGAGCGCAAAGGCGGCAGGCCCGATATCGCGGCCGGCTGGATGCACGCGGATGCGCAGGCGACGTTCGCGGGCGCCGCGCGGCATGCCGAAAAACAGCTGCAGCGGGCGCTCGATGGCATGGCCGATGCGATGCCGGTGATTGAGCGAAGCATCGACGTCGACGCCAAGATATCGGACCGTGTTCCCGCTCTTGGAGTGACCGGGCAAGATCTGGATGGCGCGGATTTCGCCCGCAGCCTTGTAGATCATGGACGCCTTCCTGCGCCGGATCGAATGAGTGCCATACGCCTCTTGGCGCAGGCCGATCGCGGTCACCCAACGCGTTGGCCCGGCGCGCATACTGCCTTCTGCTCATATGGTGCGTGTGATCAATTCGGCTCGGAAGGCATCATCCTCCGCGGGACCGCCGCCCCGTTCCCAGGCCAGCAGAGCGTCACCTGTTCGCCCGTGATCGGTTCGCCGTCCAGTCGGCAGGGGTTACTTCGGGAAGGTGGTGTTGAGCTCGTCGATCTGGCCCTGGGTGAGCAGGCGCGGGTTCCGGCCGCGCAGCAGGACGAGGAGCCTGGCGGTCTCCTCCAGTTCTTCGGCTGCATAGACGGCGGCGGTGAGGTCCTTCGCCGTCACCACCGGGCCGTGATTGGCCAGCAGCACTGCGGCGTGCGTGCCCTTCAATGCACGGATCATCTCGCCCATGGCCGGCTCGCCCGGCCGCACATAGGGCAGCAGCCGCACCTGCCCGACCCGCATCACGACGTAAGGGGTCAGCGCGGCGATGCAGTCGTGCTCATCGAGATCCGGCAGGCAGGACAACGCCGTGGCGTAGGTCGAGTGCAGATGCACCACCGCCCCGGTTCCAGGCCGCGTCTCATAGAAGGCCTGATGCAGGAACACCTCCTTGGACGGGCTGTCGCCGGAGATGTGCCGGCCATTGCGGTCGAGCTTGGAGATGCGGTCGGCTTCCAGGAAGCCGAGGCAGGCATTGGTCGGCGTCATCAATATCCCGCCGTCGACGGCGGCGCTGATATTGCCGGCCGATCCGACCGAATAGCCGCGCTCGAACAGCGAACGCGACAGCCGCACCAGAAGCTCACGTGTCGCCTTCTCATCCATCGCCTCGTTCCTCAGACTGCTGTCTCACGTTGCCTGGCCGAGATGGCGCCGAGCGCCTTCTCGAAGAAGTCGACGGCGCCGAAATTGCCGGACTTCAGTGCCATGCCCAGCCCGGTGCCATCCTCGGCAACCAGCACCGGCACGCCCGGATCGATCTCCGGGCCGATACGGAAGGCGGTGACGCCGAGCGCCGAGACCACCGCGCCCGAGGTCTCGCCGCCGCCGACGACAATGCGGCGCACGCCGGCATCGAACAGGGTCTTGGCCGCCGTAGCGAACAGGCTGTCGAGCGTACGGGCGACCGTCTCGCGGCCATAGCGCTCCTGCAGCGCCGTCACCTGCTCAGGTCTGGAGGAGGAATAGGCCAGCGGCGCCTTGCCGGCGTTGGCCTTGATGAAGCCGACAAGGTCGTCCGAGGTCAGCGTGCCGGCCATCACCTGCTCGACGTCGATGGCGAGCACGGGATGGCCCACCGCATGCCGCTCGATCTGGCCCAGCGTGGCGCGCGAGCAGCTGCCGACGAGCACCGCTTCCGGCCCCTCGATGGCGTCGATCGCCGGCGCGCCGCCTTTGGCCAAGCCGGCCTTGACGAAGTTGCGCGGCAGGCCGAGCGCAATGCCGGAGCCGCCGGTGAGGAACCTTACCTCCTTGCAGGCCTCCGCGATGGTCAGCAGGTCGTCATTGCTGATGGCGTCGACGATCACGAGGCGCTCGCCGCGCCCGCCCGCCGCCGCCAGTGCCTCGCGCACGGCATCCGGCCCGCGGCGCACGATGCTCCAGTCGACAAGGCCGACCGGTTCGGTCGTCTGCTGCCGTAGCCAGCGGCGCAGGTCCGGGTCGGTCATCGGGTTGAGGGGGTGGCGCTCCATCCCGGACTCGTTCAGCAACCTGTCACCGACGAAGAGGTGGCCCTTGTAGAGGGTGCGCCCGGCGTCGGGGAACACCGAACAGGCGATCACGCCCTTGACCCCGAGCCGCCTGGCCAGCGCCTCGCCCACCGGGCCGATATTGCCGTCGGGGGTGGAATCGAAGGTCGAGCAATATTTGAAAATGATCTGCCGGCAGCCCTGCGCCAGCAGCCAGTCCAGCGCCGCCTGCGACTGCTCGACCGCCTCCCCGGCGGGGATGGAGCGGCTCTTCAGCGCGATCACGCCGGCCTCGACATCGGGCGAGGCGTGGGTCGTCGGCACGCCGAGATACTGCACCGTGCGCAGCCCGCCTTCCGGCGCGACGCCCTTGGCGATCGTGTTGGCGATGTCGCTCGCCCCGGTGAAGTCGTCGGCGATCACTCCGATCAGCATGTCTGTCTCTCACGGTTGCACGAGCCTGCGCAGCTTGGCGACGGCTGCTTCCGGGCTTGAAAGGACGGGGATGCTCACCTCTTCGCGCACCAGCGGCGCGGCCGGGGCCGTCGAGAACTGAGCCAGCACCACGGCATCGTAGTCGCAGAGCTCGCGGGCCTTCTCGGCCACCAGCTGGTGATGCCTCTGCGCGTCACCTGATCGGAGCGCGGCCATGGCGGGCTCGACCAGGAAGCTCGTGATGTGGGCGTCGGAACGCAGGCGCGCGGCTTCCTCGGTGAACTCGCGCTCCATGCTTGCCACCGCCGGCGGAAAGGTCGCGATCATCGCGATGTTCCGGCCCTGGCGAATGGCCGCCTCGAACATGGCCTCGTTCGGCTTGAGCGTGGGAACCGGAATGATTCGCGCGGCCTCTTCGATCGCCGGCCCGAAAGCCGAACACGTGAAGAGAATGCCATCGGCACCGAGGCCATGCGCGTAGCGGCCGAGCGTGATGATACGCTCCGTGAGCTCCGGAAGGATCTGCGCACATCTGGCGCGGTCAGTGCCGAGGCTGTCGTCGAGGATGTTCACCGGTTCCGCTTCAGGCCAATCGGCGGCAAGCACGCGGCTGATCGGCTCTACCGCAACCGGCGTGGCATGGATGAGGGCTATACGCGGACGCGCGGACATGTTGCTTTCCAGAAACCGGAAGGGCCCATGCTCATGGGCTTGGAGAAATTCTCCCCTGCGCGAGCCAGGTGCCGCCCAGGGATTGCCGCGTCATTCGTATCGGCGGCGCCACCCCAGCCCCTCGAGAGTGCTCGTCCTGGGGATGTATTCCAGGCCGATGGCACCGGCGTAGCCGCCGGCAGAAAGTTCTTCGAACAAGGCGCCGAACGGTATCGAGCCGGTCCCGGGCTCATGACGCCCGGGATGATCGGCAATGTGCAGGTGACGGATATGCCCCTGGTGCTGCCGCACAAACTTCACCGGATCGATCCCGGCGCACGCCGCGTGAAACGCGTCGAAGAGCATGGACAGGTTGCTGGCGCCAACATCCTTGATCGCGCGCAGCGCGTCATATGGATCGCTGAGATAGTAACCCGGCAAGGTCGCGGGGCCGATGGGCTCGATCACAACGCCAATGGGCGTTCCTGCGGCAGCGCGGCAGGCGAGCCGGAGGCTGTCGATGTAATGCGCCCAGAGCTCTTCCGGCCGCTGGTCCGGCGGGGTCACGCCGGCCATGACGTGAATGAACCGCGCGCCCACCGCACGCGCGTAGGAGAGGCCGGTCTCGATGCTCCGTTCGAATTCGACGCGCCTGTGCGGCAGGCACGCGAGACCTTTTTCCCCCCGAACCGGATCGCCGGATGGGAGCGCAAGCTGGACGAAGCCGAGGTCGTGCTGGCGACACAGCTTGTCCAGCTGCCGCGCCGGGATCGCGTAGGGATTGGGGTGCTCTATCAAGGTGAAGCCGGCCTCGCTGGCAGCGCCAGGGCGCTGCTCAAGCGGCAGTTCGGTGAACAGGTAGCCCAGATGCGCACTCAGCTGGAGCATGTCAGCCCTGCGCTTCGATCGTCTGGATGAGCACCTTGGCGACATCGGCGGTCGCGGCACTGCCGCCAAGGTCGCCGGTTCGGGCCGCAGGGTCGAGGACAGAGGCATCGACTGCGCTTTCAATGGCATTAGCGGCGGCGATATAGCTCTGCTTGCCACGCGTCTCGCCGTACCACCGAAGCAGCAGGGCCGACGACAGCACGATGCCGAGCGGGTTGGCGATCCCTCTGCCGGCGATATCCGGGGCCGACCCGTGGCCGGCATTCGCCGCCGCATATTTCGCGCCGACGTTCAGCGCTGCGGCGAGCCCGAGGCTGCCCGCCAGCGCATTGGCGAGGTTCGACAATATGTCGCCGAACATGTTGCTGGTCAGGATCACGTCGAAGGCCTGCGGGCGGGTGTAGATGTCGGCCGCCATCGCGTCGACGTCGATCTCGCGCAGGGTGACGTCGGGATAGTCGGCGGCAACCGCTTCGACCTCGCGCCAGAACAGCCCGTCCGTCACCTGCAGCACGTGACGCTTGCCGACGAAGGTCACGTGCTTGCGGCGCGTGCGCGCGATCTCGAAGGCGCGCTCGGCGATGCGCCGGGAGGCCTTGGCGGTGATCAGCCGCATCGACATCGCGACATCCGGTGTCGGCATGAACTCGCCATAGCCCTGATGCAGGTTGCGGTCGGCGTAGAAGCCTTCGGTATTCTCCCGCACCAACACGCAGTCGAGGCCGGGATGCGCCTTGGGCACGTTCGCACGGCTGCGGGCGGGGCGGACATTGGCGAAAAGCTCGAGCTTCTTGCGAATCGTACCGGGAATGTTGACGCCGCCCTCGCTAAGCGGGGGATAGGCAGTCATGCCGCCCGGGCCAAGCAGCACCCCGTCCGCCGCCATCACGGCGGCGAGCGCGTCGTCCGGCAGCGTCGTCCCGAGCTTGCGGTGCGCCGCCATACCGACCTCGCGGACGTCATATTCGATGCCGAGACCAAACACCTTGTCGGCGCTGGCGAGCACTTCGAGCGTGGCGCCGACGATCTCGGGGCCAATATCGTCACCGGGCAGGACGGCGAGCTTCATCATCTTCTCCAGCGGGCGGGAAGGCCCAGCATGCGTGTTGGACGAGGGGGACATCGGGTGGTCAGAGGGTCGGGCGGTCCTGCGCGGGGAATATCCAGACGCTCTCGGTCGGAAACTCACACCACACCGGTCCGGCGGGCAGGGGTCGCGCGCCCTGTGCCTTCAGGCTGAGGCCGTGGCCGCTGAGCCGGTATTCCCAGTAGGAGCCGAGATAGAGGCTGGCCTCCAGCTCCAGCGGGATGCGGTTCGGGCCGGCGCCGTCGACGATGCGGGTGTGCTCGACCCGCACCACAGCGGTTGCCGGCGCGCCACCGGCGCCCGTGCCGTCCGGCGTGCAGCCGTCGAGCGACCAGCCGGGCCCGCCGATGCCGACCCGGCCGCCCTCGGCGAGAAAGGCGCCGGCGATCAGGTTGTTGTTGCCGAGGAACTCGGCGGCGTAGCGGTTGGTCGGGCTGCCATAGATCTCCAGCGGCGTGCCGCTCTGCACGATGGCGCCGTCCTTCAGCAGCAGGATCTTGTCCGCCATGGCCAGCGCCTCGCTCTGGTCATGCGTCACCGCGACCGCGCAGAGCTCAAGCTCCAGGATCAGCTTGCGAATCCAGTAGCGTGCTTCCTCGCGCAGCTTGGCGTCGAGGTTGGAGAGCGGCTCGTCGAGCAGAATGACGCGTGGCTCATAGACCAGCGCGCGGCAGATGGCGACGCGCTGCTGCTGGCCGCCGGAGAGCTGGTAGGGATAGCGGTCGGCGAGCGCACCGAGGCCCATGCGCTGAAGCATCTCCCGGACCCGGCGCGCGATGTCGGCGGAGGCGGCGCCGCGGATCTTCAGGCCGAAGCCGACATTCTCGGCCACGGTGCGGTGCGGCCACAGCGCGTAGGACTGGAACACCAGCCCGATATTGCGCCGTTCGGGCGGCAGCAGGAGGCGGCGGGCGCCGTCGAAGACGGTGTTGCCGCTGATGACGATGCGCCCTTCCTCGGGAACCTCGAGACCGGCGATGGTCCGCAGCAGCGTGGTCTTGCCGCTGCCGGAGGCACCGAGGAGGGCGATGACCTGCCCCTTCTCGCCGATGAAGTTGGCGCCCTTGAGGATCTGCAGCGCGCCGAGCGTCTTGTGGATGTTTTCGACAACGAGTTCAGTCATGGATGCGGGCTCCCAGGCGGGATGCGAGGGCGAGGCCGAGCGTGGTCATCAGCACACTGATGAGTGCGAGGGCGGCGATGGTGTCGAGGGAACCGCTGGCGACCAGCGAGACGATGAGCGAGCCGATCACTTCGGTTCCGGCGCTCATGAGATAGACGCCGGTTGCGTATTCACGCAGGAAGATGATCATGATCATGGTCCAGGCGCCGAGCAGCCCGGGGCGGATGATCGGGATGACGATGCTGCGCCAGGTTTGGCCGATGGTGGCGCCGGTGGTGCGGGCGCTTTCCTCCAGCTCGGGCGCGACCTGCATAAGGGTGCTCTGGATCAGCCGCAGCCCGTAGGACAGGCCGACGACGATGTAGGCGATCAGCAGACTCAGCAGCGTCGAGCGGATAGGCTGCAGCAGCGGCACGAACAGGAAGATCCAAAAGAAGGCGAGGCCGACCACGAGGCCAGGCAGCGCGCGCGGCAGCAGCACGAGATAATCGAGCGCGGCATGGCCAAAGCCTCCCCAGCGATGTCCCGCGAGAGCGATGACGACATAGGCGACGACCGCGATCGCGCCACCGAATACCGCGAGCAGTACCGTGTTGAGGATGCCGCGCGACAATGCCTCGATGCGGAAGAGCTCTTCGAAGTTCGTCAGCGTCACATGGTCCAGCAGATTGACCCCCTGCCCCCATGAATCGACGAAGGCACGAACCGCGATTCCACTCAGCGGCAGCACGACCGAGATGAGCAGCCACAGGCCGATGCCGACCCAGGCGACGATCTGCCCGCTTTTGCCGAGCCGAATGCGGGTGACGCGGGCGCCTTTGCCGCCGCCTCCGGCGAACCGCCGGCCGCGGGCGAGCAGCCGGCGCTGGCAGACGACGCGCGGCAGGGTGATCGCCAGCAGCACCACCGCGACGACCGCCATGAGCTGGTAGGAAGGGACGCCGAGGATCGTGGTGAGCTTGTAGATATAGGTGGTGAGCACCAGCACGCCGCCAGGATCCCCCAACACGAGAGGCAGGCCGAAGCTCTCGAACGCCAGCATCACGTTGAGGCCGATGCTGAAGATCAGTGCCGGCATGATCAGCGGCCAGGTGACATGGGTCGCCACCTGCCAGATGCTCGCGC
This sequence comes from uncultured Starkeya sp., assembly GCA_964543245.1. Lineage (GTDB taxonomy): Bacteria > Pseudomonadota > Alphaproteobacteria > Rhizobiales > Xanthobacteraceae > Ancylobacter. Next base: position 28,095 of record CAZIXP010000012.1, on the reverse strand, counting down.
CGCTGGTGCGAGCCGCCTCCTCGAGGTCGCCCGGCAGGTTGCGCATCGCGGCGGAGGCGTAGAGATAAACGTGAGGCACGTGGCTGAGGCCGGCGATGACGATCAGCCCGCCCAGCCCGTAGATGCTCCACGGCACAAAGCCGAACACGCCGTGAAAGGCGAGGGTGACGAAACCCGACGGTCCGACCGCAACGGTGTAGCCGAAGCCGAGCACGATGGCGGAGAGGAACATCGGCACCAGCACGAGGCTCTCCAGCCAGCGCTGACCCTTCAAGTCGGTACGCGTCAGCAGGAAGGCGAGCGTCGCGCCGAGCGGCACGCAGATGGCGACCGTGCCGAGGGCAAACACCGTCGTGGTCCACAGGGCGCGGTAGAAATCCGGGTCGGCGAAGACATACTCATAGGCACTGGCGCCGACCCGCGAGAGCGGGGAAAAGAACGGACCCGTCAGGAAGCTCTGGTAGAAGATCAATCCGACGGGCGCCAGCACGAGCACCGCGAGCGTCGAAAGCGTGGATATGCGGAAACCCGCGGCGTCGGCGCTGCGCAGCATCGCCATTGTCTCCTCAGATTATTGCCGTGATGGGAGCGACTACTTCTGGAAGGCCTGCTTCCAGCGCTTGAAGAAGGCCGCGCGTTTCGTGGGCTCCAGGTCGGCAAGCAGCGAGGCATCCAGCGGGATCGGCTTCAGATTGCCGGAAGCGAGGGTGTTCGCGGTCGCGAAATTGTCGCCGATGGTGTCACTGCGGATGGCCGGCAGTCCGGCCCTGGCGACCGCCTCCTGGCCCGGCTTCGACAGCATGTAGTCGAGGAAGATGCGCGCCGCGTTCGGGTGGGGTGCCGCCTTGGAGATGAAGGCCGCTCGCGAAGCGGAGATGGTGTAATCGGTCGGGTAGACGACGACGAGGTTGGGGTTCTTCGCCGCCCATTGCGCGGCATAAGCCCCGTTGACGTTGAAGCCCAGCGTGTGCTCGCCGGAGAGGATCTTCTCGCGGATCTGCCCGGAGCTTGAATAGACCTTGCCGTCGGCGGCACCGAAGGCGTCGACCAGGGGCCAGAACTTGTCGTCGACGTGGACGTCGGTGGTCATGGTGACGAAGGCCTGCGCCGATTTCTCGGGATCGAACGTCGCGACCTTGCCCTTGAGTTCGTCCTTCCTCGACGCGAGCAGGTCCAGCAGTTCGCCATGGTTCGTGGGCGGCTTACCCCGGAATATGGCTTTGTTGTACATGAACACCGAAGGCTCGACGGTGGTCAGATAGGCCGTGTCCTTGTAGTTCGCCCAGTTCGGCAGGTTCGCAGCCTCCGGTGACCTGTAGGCGACGGCATGACCTTCCTCGACCAGCAAGAGCTGGAGATCGAGGCCATTGGACCATACGACGTCCGCCCCCACCTGTCCGGCCGCCGCCTCGCTGACAACGCGGTTGTAGACGGCGCTGCTGGAGAGGTCGTTCCACTGCACCTTGACGCCCGGGAAGGCGGCCTCGAAGCCGGCTATAAGGCCCTTGGCCTGCTCTGCGTCGGTCGGCGAATAGATGCTCACCGCGCCTTCTTTCACGGCAGCTTGCAGCAAATGCCCGTAGTCGGCGGGATACCCTTCAGGAATGGACTGGGCCGACGCTGAATTAAAGACCGCCATCAGCAACGGAACAGCAGCCAGACAAGCGATTTTATCAAAGAATGACATCGCGTTTCCTCCACGCATTTTAGCCAATATTCTTTCGGCGCTGTCGCGCGCCGTTGTCGGTTCAAGCCATTCGTTGCGGGATGGCCGTGGCGCCAGGGACCGCAACCTGTCGCAGCGGACGCCTGATATGTCGATAGATTGTCTTATGTGATCTCATAAGGCAAGATTGTTTTTGCGCAATCTGACCGACGGCGCCGACCGACGGGCTATCGCTCGCCAGCCTTGCGCTTCCTCCGGGATGGCACGTATTGACGTCGGGAGTGGATGGATCGCCGGGGACGGGTCGTGGTCAACTCTCTTCACAAGCAGCTGGCAAACCGAATCCTGCTCCATATCCGGGTGTCTGGCGCGCAGGAGGGCGAGCATGTCACCGAGAGCTCCCTGCAGGGCTTGCTCGGCACGTCCCGGGCACCGATAAGGGCGGCGCTGGCGCAGCTCGCGGCGGAAGGTTTCCTGAAGCACGTGCCCAATCGGGGTTATTTCGTCGGGACGCCGCCAGATCAGGCTGATCAGCTGGCAAGCGAGCCTGCCGAAGACGAGCGCATTTACTTGAGCATCGCGGAGGACCGACTGAACGGACGCCTGGCGGATACGATCAGCGAGAACGAAGTGATGCGCCAATACGGCATCCCACGCACACGGCTCCGGCGTATTCTGAACCGCATCGCCCAGGAAGGCTGGATCGAGCGGCGGGATGGCCGCGGCTGGGCATTCGCCTCGCTCGTTGACTCCGTCGAGGCCTATCGGGAGAGCTACGAAATCCGCGGCATACTCGAGCCTTCCGGGCTGCTCTGCGAGGGCTTCCGGTTCGACCGGAGCCTCGCGCTCAGACTTCGTGAACAGCAGGAATTTGTGCTGGCTGGCGCCTGGCGTACGCTTTCGCAGTTCGAGCTCTTCGAAACGAACTCCCGATTTCACGAAGGACTTGCGTCAATGTCGGGCAACCGCTTTCTGTGGGACGCGATTGCCCGTCAGAATCATTTGCGCCGCCTTGTTGAATATCGCCAGGTATTGAAGCGCGATCAGGTGCGCGGACAGTGCGAAGAACATCTAAACATCCTTGCGCTTCTTGAGGCCGGCGATCAAGAAAAGGCGGCTGTTCAGCTGCGCCTTCACCTTGACGCGGCCAAGATCCGCAAGGCAAACATCTCCATGTTTTCGTACACGTCATAAATATGTATAGCGAGAGTTTGAAGAATTAAAACGTTGTCGACATCGAACGTCTATGCTCGCTAACCAGCCGTCTCTTGTATGATACAATCGCCCGGCAGGTCGTGTTCGACCTCCCGGGGGGCGCGCTGCTGGTGGGCGAACACCACCGTAACAAGCATGGCCACATCGAGGATATCGACCACTTCGTGGCTATGGGGACCCGTTTGAGCTGCTGCGCGACTGAACGCCCCCGCACCGCCGCGCATTCCCGCGACGCGGTGATTTCAACCTGCGTGCCCAGACTGAACGTGTAACCCGCCGGTGACCGCGGCCTTCTCAGGCCCTTCCGGCGCCAGCGATTCCAACCGCCCAAAAACGACAAAAGCCGCGCAACGGCGCGGCTTTGAGTCGGCCGATGAATTGGAGCGGGCGATGGGATTCGAACCCACGACCCCAACCTTGGCAAGGTGCCCGAGAGGCATTCGCTGCAATATCCGCGGGTTTGCTAAAGTACGATAAGCGACGATAAATAAACGACTATTTTTGGAGATGGACGCGCTAAAGGCGGCGTTTCATGCGCTATTTTGCGCTTCGGAGAGCTTGGAATTTGATTAGAATCCGGCTAGCCTCGTAAAATCTAAGCAGATTTTCGATAGGGCTCTGAACTCACTATGGAAAAGCTGACGAAGCGTTTTATCGACGCGCTGGAAGTTCCGAAACCTTCCAAGGTTGGGGTCAAGGTTCGGGAGAGTTTTGCGTGGGATCGGGAGCTTCGAGGCTTCGGCGTCCAGGTCATGCCCTCGGGGCTGAAGAGCTTCGTGATCCAGTATCGCTCGCCCGAAGGACGGCCTCGTCGCACCGTGATTGGACGCTACGGGCTGATGACGGTCGAGGAGGCGCGCCGGATCGCCCATGAAAAGCTGGTGGCCGTCTCCAAGGGTCTCGACCCGCTGGATAGCCCGGACAGCAAGCTGAAGGGCATCACGGTTGCCGAGGTATGCAACTGGTATCTGGCCGAAGCCGAGGCCGGCCGCATACTCGGCCGCAGCCGTCGCCCCATCAAGGCATCGACCCTGGCCATGGATAAGAGCCGGATCGAGGTTCACATCAAGCCATTGCTCGGCCGGCGACTGATTGCCACGCTGAAGCTCGGGGATATCGAAGGGGCGCAGGCAGATATTGCCGTCGGCAGAACATCCAAACCTCGCGCGGGCAGTCGAGGCGGAGCGACCACGGGCGGGGAGGGGGTGGCCGCGCGCACCATGTCGACGCTGCATGCCATCTTTGAACACGCCGTTCGCCTTGGAAAGATCGACGCCAATCCCGCGCGTGGCGTTCGTAGGCTGGCCGGAAAGGCGCGGGAACGCCGCCTCAGCCGCAGCGAAATCGCCCGCCTTGGGAAGGCCATGCATTTCGCTGCAGAGGCTGGAGAGCATCCGACCGGACTGGCTGCCATCCGCTTCCTGCTCCTGACGGGCTTTCGGCGAATGGAGGGCCTTGGGGTGAAGCGGCTTTGGCTCAACACGGAGGAAGGTTCGATCCGCTTTCCCGACACTAAAAGCGGAGCCCAGACACGGGTCATAGGCCGCGCAGCTATGGACCTTTTGCTGGGGCAGCCGAGCACAGATTCAGCGTACTTCTTCCCGGCGGATTGGGGCGAGGGCCACTTTATCGGCGTCGTTCGCGTCCTCGATCGGCTGTGCAGCAGCGCGAAGCTGGACGACGTGACTCCGCACACATTGAGGCACACATTTGCCAGCGTCGCGGCGGACCTGGGCTTTTCCGAACTGACCATTGCCGCGCTGCTGGGTCATGCGACCCGCGGCGTAACGCAGCGCTATATCCATATAGACGAAGCGCTCAGGCTCGCAGCCGACAGGGTTGCCGAAGAGATTGATGCGATCCTGCATCAAATCGAGCGCACCGGTCATGTCTCACGGTCCACACCTCACGTTGAGCCAGTCAGTGCCGAATGAAATCGAGGTTATGTCCCCGTCATGGCTCGTCGACGTGCGAGCGGCATCCTTTAAGCCGTCGCCGGCCGGACATTTTTCACCCTTGGACCGCCTCGTCGGAAAATATTGCCAAGACGACCCCACAATCCGCTCCTGACTGGGTCATCGCCCTCTGCACGCTGGGCCGGCCTTGGGCGAAAGCCCTCTTAGCGGATTAACTTTAGTCCTTTGAGAATCTTATCCGCCATCTTCCGGTCGCACCGGAATGCAAGGCCGACAATGGCGAGGTTCGGGGTTGGCACTTCCGCGACGGCGGCGCGATTGTCCTCGTCATTGAGCGTTTCAAATAGCTGTTCGGTGAAAATCGAGAACACCAATTCTCGGGCCCGAGCCCGCTCGGCAGTGCGCGACAACTCCGTTGCAGTTGCGCCAAAGATCAACACCGGCTCTCGGAACATGGGTAGGTAGACGAGGCCGGACGCGTCCCGATAGGGCGCGCCTAGAACGTTTGGCGATCCGGCGACTCCACTGACGGTGAATGCCGCAACATTGAGACGCTGCCAAGGTTCTAGGTCTTCGCGCAAAACCACTGCGATCTTCTTGGCCTCCGCCGCGCTGCTCGGGTTCTCATCGCGCTCGTCCATGACATTTCCTTCAATCGGCGGCGTGGGGTGCCAGTGATCCGTTGCGCTCGGCACGCAGCCGGGCCAGTTGGCGGACGAGCCGCTCGATGTCTGCATCCTCCGTGCGCCACGAAGAGACACTCAAGCGGAAGGCCGGGCGCCCGTTCCAGGCAGAGGGTCCGAACCATGCCTCGCCGGATTGCTCGACAGCGAGCCGGATCTCCGCCGTCTCAGCGTCATCCTCACCACGTGCGAGGACCTGGTTCAGCACCACCCGGTTCAGCACCTCGAAACCTGCCATGCGGAGCCCTTCGGCCAAGCGTTGCGCCTGTGCGCAGTGGCGCTCGATTAGAGCCGCCACTCCGTCGCGTCCGAGGGTGCGAAGCGCCGCCCAAACCGGAATGCCGCGCGGGCGCCGCGAAAATTCGAGGGTGAGGTTCTTCTGCGCCAATTTGGAGCTGGTGGCATAGACCGCGTCGCTGTTCATGGCCTCCGCCAGCGCATCCGGGTCACGGCAGATTGCCATGGCACAGTCATAGGGGGTGTTAAGCCACTTGTGCCCGTCCGTGGTCCAACTATCGGCGGCTTCGACGCCCTCGGTCCAATGACGCAGGGCAGGTGAAGCCCGTGCCCAAAGGCCGAATGCGCCATCGATGTGCACCCAGGCGCCAGCGGCCTTGGCATGGGGAATCACCGCCGCGAAGGGATCGAACTCGCCGGTATTCACTTCGCCGGCCTGCAGGCAGAGTATGGTGCGTGCGTCCAGTGCCGGTAGGCGAAGGGGGTCTACCCGTCCGTCGGCGTCCGTCGGCGCCTTGACGATCTGTGCCGTTCCGAAGCCAAGAATCCGAAGCGCCTTTAGAACCACAATATGGATTCTGTCCGATACGACCACCCGGATTTCCGGTGCCCCGGAAAGTCCCATTGTATCGATATCCCACCCGGCTCGGTTCAGCAGGACGCGGCGGGCAGCCGCAAGGCAGCTCAGACCGCAGGCGGTGGCGGATGTTCCGAAACCGACCGCGCTTTCCCGCGGCAGATCGAGAATGTCGAGAAGCCAGTGGCCCGCCACGTCTTCCAGCTTCGCGCTCACGGGGGACGTCATCGGCAGCGTAGCGCCCTGGTCCCACGCAAGCATCAGCCGCTCCGCCGCGGCCGCGCCCGGCAAGGCCGCACCGACCACGAAACCATAGTAGCGCGGGCCGTTGCTGGCGACCGTCGCGGGGGAGCCGATCTCGTCGAGCAGGGCCAGCGTCTGGGACGGGTCGATGCCCTCCCGCGGCATCCGTTCGTCGAAGGCCGACAAGGCTCTGATGGCCTCCGGCGTTGGGAATACGCGACGCGTCTCGACCGATTGGAGATAGGCGGCCGCCCGTGCATCGGCGTCCGCGAGCAGCGCGATTTCTTGGTTCTTCAAAGGAAATACCCCTGTCGCGAGCGAGATGGTTTTGATGGGCTTCCCAGCGGGCGCGCGAGCCGGCACGCCCTCTCCTGCCCATGATGGCGCCCAACTCGGCCGGTCCACTTACCCCGCGCGATCAGTCGATCGCGTGGACGAAGTTCGACATGTTGGCTTGCAGCGCCGCCGGGTCGGTCCGAAAGGCGTCCGCTGCATTGCGTGAGAGAACGCCCGGGAAGATTTCTTCGGCGCCCGCTTCGAGCGCATCGAGGGTTTCCGAAGCGACTTCCGCCGGCGTGAGCTTGGGCTCGGGCAACGGAGCGCCGAGCGAAGTGTCGACCTGCACCGGGAGGGATCCGAGCACCTGGACGCCACGCGTCTTGAGTTCGGCCCGCAGCGTACGCGTCAGCGATAGGGCCGCCGCCTTCGAGGCTGAATAGGTTCCGGCCACGGGGAGCGTCACGAGCGAAAGGATCGACAGGACGTTGACCACCGCTCCGCCGCTCTGCAGCGCCGGGGCGTGACGGAGAGCCTGAATCAGCGCCAGCACGCCGAAATAATTGACCTCCATTTCCTGGCGCGCGCCGATAATGTCCGGGGCGCCCAGGACGCCGCCATAGGCCGAGATCCCGGCATTGTTGATCAGCAGCGTCACGTCAGAGGCGATGTCTGCGGCCCGCTCGATCTCATCGGGTTTGGTGATGTCGAGCGCCAAGGGCACCAATCGGTCGGACTGTGCCAGCAGCGGCTGGAGAGAGGCCGTGTCGCGGGCCGCAACATAAATCTTGGCGGCGTCCCGCTTCACCAGTTCGCGCACGAACTCGGCGCCGATGCCACGATTGGCGCCCGTAACGAGTGCGATGGATCCCTTCACGTACATTATCTTCTCCTTTGTCGAGACTGTCAGGCGACCGGCAGCAGCAGCGGCTCGGTCGCGGAATCGTCGAGGGACACGGCCGGGGCGGTCGCCGGGCCGCTGTTCGGTTCGCTCGCCGCCGTCAGGCGGGCGATATGGTCGGGCGACAAGGTCAAGGCTGCCGCGCCGAGATTGCTGGCAAGCTGCGCCAAGGAGCGCGGACCGAGAATCGGCAATGTTCCGCGGCTCACCACCCAGGCAATGGCCACCTGATCCGGCGAGACGTGCAGTTCATCGGCGATGCCAAGTACGGCATCGAGCGTGGCGGTGCGCAGGTCCGAATCTTCTGCCTGGAAGACCTTGCCGCCGAAAGCCTGGGCCCGTCCGCTTTCGCCTTTGCGGTATTTGCCCGTCAGCACGCCGCCGCCGAGAGGCGACCAGGTGACCGCAGCCAGATTCAGCGCCTGCGAGACCGGGACGAGATCCTTCTCGGGGTCGCGATGCACCAGGCTGTATTCGAACTGCGCCGCAGCGATCGGAATCGCATGAGTCAACTCCGCAATCGTCGCTGCGCGCGTCAGCCGCCAGGCCGGAAAGTTGGACAGGCCGGCATAGAGGATCTTGCCCGCACGGGCGAGGTCGTCGAGGCCGCGTACAATCTCTTCCGACGGGACCATCGGATCCGGCTGGTGGACCCAGTAGAGATCGATACGGTCGGTCTTGAGCCGCTTGAGGCTCGCTTCCACGGAGGCGATCATCGCCTTGCGGCTGTTGCCGGTCACAAGCCGGTTCGGAGAGGGCGTGGCACCGCTGGTGAACTTGGTGGCGAGGAGCAAATCTTCGCGACGACCTCGAAGCAAGTCACCGACAATCTCTTCGGACTCGCCGAACTGATAGACGTCGGCCGTGTCGATGAAATTGCCGCCAGCGTCGACGTAAGCGTTGAAGATGGCGCCGCTTTCGGCGGCATCGGCGCCGTGCCCCCAACGGGTGCCGAAGTTGGCGGTTCCCAGCGCGATCTGTGAGACGCGCGCGCCGGTACGGCCCAGGGATTTATACTTCATAGATCTACCCTTTCATCGTAGTGAAAAATATTCAATTGCGCGCATATACCCGAAAATGCGAATAAGCGTTTTCAGATTTCGTATTTCCAAATAAGACGGCTCAGATTTACTGACTTTCTCGATTCCGGGAAATGCGCGTCCGAGGCAGGATCCAGACCCCGATTGCGTCGAGGAAACGCCCGCTTCGCACATGCCGTCGGTCCGAATCCGGAGGGGGATTAGGGCATGACGAATGAGTGTATATACCCGCGTTTGCGGACTGTCTACGCCGTCGAATGGCTCGGGGGAGGTGCAAAGGCGGTTACCTGAGGCAAAGAAATTGCCTCCTTCCATGGATTTTCAATCGGTATATATATGCGACTAGGTCTTGTTTCGAGACCATATTTTCCGGATTGCGGGCGAGAATGATGCGTCCGCAAGTCGCCTCGGGCCTGCGCGGCAGGCCCCACGAAATACGGGCCAAAGCGTCTTGCCCTCCAAGATTCGTGGCTTGGACGTGGCGCACGGCCGGTCTCAAATGAAAGGCCCTCGACATGATGGAGACTTACCTCACCTTGGTGACCGGCGCCCGCGGCGCTCTGGGTCAGCTCGTCTGCCGCGATCTCGCCGCCTCTCCGGACGTGCGCCTCGCAGCGGCATCACGGTCGCCTGAGAAGCTTGTATTTCCTGCTGAGGCCGACGTGGAACTGCGACGCGTCGACTTCGATGAACCGTCAACGCTCGATCAAGCATTCTCTGGCGTTCGGCGTGCCCTGATCATATCAACGGACGAATTGGCACGCCCTGGGCACCGCCAGCGGCAGCATAAGGCTGCACTCGAGGCGGCCCTGCAAAGCGGCGTTCATCACGTCGCCTATACTTCGATGCCGAACCCGGCCACGAGCGCTGCCATTCCATTTGCAGCTGATCACGCCGCTATGGAAGAGGATCTGCGAGACAGCGGTCTCCAATATTCGGTTCTTCGGAACAGCTGGTACCAGGAGAACCTTCTCAGCTACCTGCCCCAGATCGTCCGCGATGGCGTCTGGTACACGGCGGCGGGTGCGGGACGGATCGCTTATGTGGCGCGGGAGGACGCCGCTGCCGCGGCAGCCCGAGCGCTCACCAGCGATCAGGGACTTGGTGTCGTCGACGTCGCGGGTCCTGCTGCGCTGACGGTCGACGACATCGCAGCCCTGGTCTCGGACGCCGTGGGCAAGTCGATTCGGGTCGTGCATGTCGAACAGGACAGGCTGATCCGCGAATTGGCCCGGCAGGGCGTCGCGCCCCAAGTCATCCTGATGGTGGCGATGACCGAGGCCAACCAGTCTTCCGGCCACTTCGACGTCCCGCCAGACGGGACAATGGCGCTGCTCGGACGGACGCCCAAATCGCTGTCGCGCTTCTTTCAAGAACACGCCGCTGCCCTCGCACGCGGCTGAACCTCCCCTCCTCAGACGAAGGCTCTGATCATGACCGATATTCTCTTCTCACCTTTCGCCATCGGCCCGCTGAAACTGGAGAACCGCATCGTCATGTCGGCGATGACGCGCGGCTTCAGCCCGGGTGGCGTACCCGGCGCAGACGTCGCTGACTATTATCGCGTCCGCGCCGCCGGCGGCGTCGGACTCATCATCACCGAGGCCGTCGCTGTGGAGCGGGCCGCGGCCATCGAAGTTCCCGGGATTCCCGTGTTCCATGCGGACGCTGCCCGCAGGGGTTGGGCCGGCGTGGTCGAGGCTGTCCATCAGGCGGGTGGCAAGATCGCGGCCCAACTTCACCACGCCGGTGCCTTGCGCAACGCCGCCGAAATGGAGGCTCCGGACGTTCCCAATGACGAGCCGAATACCATGTCAGAAGCGGACATCGCCGACACGATCGCCGCCTTTGGCCAGGCGGCGGCCGCGGCCAAATCGATCGGGTTCGACGCGGTGGAAGTGCATGGCGCGAACGGCAATCTGATCGACCAGTTCCTGTGGGAGGGCCGCAACACGCGGACAGATGCGTGGGGAGGCGATCTTGTCGCCCGCACACGGTTCGCTGCCGAAGTCCTCCGCGCCGTCCGGGCCGAGGTCGGGACCGCCTTTCCCATCATCTTTCGCATCTCGCAGTTCAAGCAGGGCGCTTTCAACGCAAAGATCGCCAGCACGCCCGAGGAGTTCGGCACCATCCTCGCGATATTGTCGGAGGCCGGTGCGGACGCCTTCCACGCTGGTCAGCGTCGGTTTTGGGAACCCGCCTTTGAAGGCTCGGCCCTGAACCTCGCGGGCTGGGCCAAACGCCTCAGCGGCAAGCCGGCCATTACCGTGGGCTCGGTAGGTCTCGATGGTCCAGATATCACCGATCTGCTCAGCGGAAACGGCGGCAACGCCGGGCCAGCGGGTCTCGATCAACTCCGCACAAGCATCGCGAACGGCGCGTTCGATCTCATCGCGGTCGGCCGCGCGCTGCTGACCGATCCCAACTGGGCCAACAAGGTTCGGGAAGGCCGCCTGCAGGATCTGCGAGGTTTCGATCTGGCGTCGCTCGGCAGCCTGGTGATCGACGACCCCGCGCTCACTCCCATCCACGCATAATCGAACCCGGGGTCCATCATGACCGAAACCACGCATCGCCACCCCTTCCTCGACGATCTCGGGGACGATGTCGCGCTCACATCGTCCGTTCTGCGCCAACCCGCCCGCGGGCGGGACACGGTGCTGAAGATCGTGAAAGCGGGGGCCAGCCAGTACACGTCGCAGACCCCTCGCTTCCTCGGCCATCTCGGCGCGCGATCCTACTTCGAATATGACGTGGATCTCGTCGGCGGGGGGAAAGCTGTGGGGCTTGTCGCGATCCACCGCGATGACGCCGGCAAGGTGACCGATCTGCACATCGCCTTCAGTCCGCTTGGATCGGTGCTGGCGCTTGCGGCCGGGGTCCGTGACACGCTTGTGGCCGATCTTGGCCCGGACCTTTTCCTGTAAGCCGGAGCGCCAGAGATGAAGGCCGTTCAACTGACCGCATTCGGCAACGCCGTCGATGGCCTCGTCCTGCGCGACATCGATGAACCATCGCGACCTGGCCCGGGCGAAGTCCTTGTCCAGGTCGCCTACGCGCCGATCAACGTCAACGATCTGATGGTCGCCTGGGGCGTCTACGATTGGAAGCCAGCGCTCCCCGAAATCCTCGGGAATGAAGGGGCCGGCATAGTTCTCGATGTGGGCTCGGGCGTGGACGGCTTCTCGCCCGGCACGCCCGTCATCCTGCCCTTCATGTCGCGGACCTGGCGTGAGCGGCTTTTGGTTCGCGCGGGGGAACTGACGGCCCTGCCGCCCGACGCCGATCTCGAGCAAGCGTCCATGGCGACGATCAACGCAGTCACGGCAGCACTCCTGCTCGATGTCTATGTCGACCTTCGGCCGGGCGACGCGGTCGCCTATAACGCCGCCTCCTCAGGGCTGGGTCATTGGCTGGCGGGACTGGCCTCCCGCCAAGGCCTGCGGACCGTCGGCCTCGTTCGCAAGCCCGAGGACATCGATCGTGTCCAGAGCACGAGTGGATGTGAAACGGTTCTACTGGACTCGGATGACGCCAGGAACGATCCGCGCCTCGCAGGGCTCAGGATCCGCCTGGCCCTCGACGGCGTCGGCGGGGCCTCTGCCGGACGCCTAGCTGCCCTGCTCGGCCCGGATGGTGCGCTCGTGGCTTATGGGGCGGCCAGCCATCAGCCGATGCATGTGTCGGCGCAGGACCTCATCTTCAAACGTATTGCCGTGTACGGTTTCTTCGAAGGTCAGCCCGAGCACAGATCCAGGATCGCTGAAACGCTCGGCAAGCTGACCGGTCTGCTGCGTCCCGACGGCATCCGGCAGCCGGTGGCGGCCGTCTATCCCGCGTCACGGCTCAAGGATGCGGTCGCCCATGCGGTGGCCGGGGGCAAGGTGCTGTTGGCGTTCGGAGGCGATCAGTCCGACCGGTCCGTCGGCAGCAGTTGAAGCAGAGCGGAGATAGTCTTATATCAAGACCTCGTCTCAGTGCGAGGATACGATGGCGACGCGAGTTGCGGACCAGACCGACGTGATCGAGAATTTCAAGCGGTGGGTCGCCATGCCCGTGGTGCAGGCGCACTGCCCAGTTCGCGACGTGTTGGATCGTCTCGGCGAGAAATGGACGACGCTGCTCGTCATGGCGCTCGCCGAAAAGCCGCGCCGTTTCGCCGAGCTCATGCGACTCGTACCCGACATTTCGAAGCGGTCGCTGGTTCACGCACTGCGCAATCTTGAAGAAGACGGAATCATTACGCGGCAGGTATTCCCGACCAAGCCACCTTCAGTAGAATACAGCCTTTCGCCCATTGGCCAGTCGATGCTTACGCCGTTGGCGGCAATGATCGCCTGGGCGGAAGACCGTCATGACGACATCAGGCAGGCGCGCTTGCGCTATCAGGAGAAGGAAGCGCCTGAAGGCTGGGCGGCGCGATAATAGCGGCCACTTTGCGCGCTCGCTCCGCCAGCGGTGATAACGTTTGACCGACGAATGGCGGAAGCCGTCCACTGAGCTCGGACAATGCGCGACCGCTATCATGGTCGGAGCCCGCAGCACCTGGTGGGCGGGCGGAATCTCATGTCCCCACCATCCTGAGACTCTCGACCGCTCCGGCGTTACGCCTAGCTAGCATCGTCACATCCCCGGGTCAGAGGGATGTGACGATGCTGGAAGTGGCACGGATCGAACACGATTCTGACCGTAACCAAATACGACGGTGACGCTCAGGGCGCACGCCCGGGGACGTCAGATGGCCGGGCCGGCGGGTGCCTCCGACGCAAGGGGGCCGACCTTTACGGTCGCGTCCGCCTCGGTCGCTGCTGTGGGCTGCACGCGGAACCAGATGGCGTACAGGGCGGGCAGGAAGATGAGTATCAGCACCGTACCGACCGCCGTGCCGCCAATCAGCGTATAGGCGAGCGAGCCCCAGAACACCGAATGGGTCAGCGGGATGAAGGCCAGCACCGCCGCCAGTGCGGTGAGGATCACCGGCCGGGCGCGCTGCACCGTCGCCTCGACCACCGCCCGGTAGGGATCGAGCCCGTCTTCCTGGTTGGTGTGGATCTGGCCGATGAGGATCAGCGTGTTGCGCATCAATATGCCGGCGAGACCGATCAGCCCGAGGATGGCGTTGAAGCCGAAGGGCTGATTGAACACCAGCAGCGTCGGAACTGCGCCGACGAGACCGAGCGGGGCGGTGAGCATGACCATAGCGGTGGCCGAGAAGGAGCGTACCTGAAGCATAATGACCGCCAGCATCAGGCTGAGCATGAGCGGGAAGACGGCGGCCAGCGCGATATTGGCCTTGCCAGCCTCCTCAATCGAGCCTGCCATTTCCAGGCTGTAGCCCTCCGGCAGGCGGCCGATCAGCGGCTGGAACGCGGCGAGAAGTTCCTTGGAGACTTCCGGCGGCTGCAGGCCTTCCGCAATATCGGAGCGGAGCGTGATCGTCGGGATGCGGTCGCGGCGCTTGAGAATCGGCTCCTCCATGCGGACCTCGGCATGGCCGATCTGGTCGAGCGGGATCAGCTTGCCGTCCCGCGAGGTCAGCGTGAAGTCGGACAGCCGCGCCGGATCGAGCCGCTCGTCGCCGGCGCTGCGGGCGACGATATCGACGGCACGGATATCCTCACGCACCTGCGTCACCGTCACGCCGGTGAGCAGGAACTGCAGCTGCTGCGCCGCCTCGGCCGGCGAGAGGCCGATCAGCCGAAGCCGGTCCTGGTCGAGCACGAAGCGCAGGGTCGGTGCGCGCCGGCCCCAGTCCTGGTTGGCCTGACGTGTGTTCGGGTTGGCCCGCATGATGGCGAGCGCCTCGTCGGCAATGCCACGCAGCACGCTGGGGTCCGGTCCGCGCAGACGGAACTCGACCGGGAAGGGCGTGTAGGGCCCGAAGACGAGCTGGGTGACGCGCAGATAGGCGGCCGGGGCGAGCCCGTCGGCGATGGCCTCTCGCACGCGGAGCTTGAGCGCCTCGCGCGCTTCGGCATCGGGGGTGAGAATGACGATCTTGGCGAAGGCGGGATCGGGAAGTTCCGGCGCCATGGCGAGGAAGAAGCGCGGCGCTCCCTGGCCGATATAGGAGGTGACGATCTCGGCTTCCTTCTGCGTGCGAAGCCAGGCCTCGACCTGCTTCACCGCGTTCTCGGTAACCTCGATGCTGGTACCCTCCGCCATGCGGACCTCGATCAGCACCTCGGGCCGGTCGGAGACGGGGAAGAATTGCTGGCGCACCTTGCCCATGCCAATCACCGACACCGCGAAGACCAGCACCACGGCGCCCGCGACGAGGAAACGGCGCCGCACCGCCCAGGAGATCACGGCGCGCAGCCGGCGATAGCCCGGCGTGTCGTAGATGGCCTGGTGGCCGCCCACGACCGGCTTGATGTCGGGAAGCAGCTTGACGCCGAGATAGGGCGTGAACACCACGGCCACGAACCAGGATACGATGAGCGCGAAGGCGACGATCCAGAAGATGTTGCCGGCATATTCGCCCGCCGAGGAATGGGCGAAGCCGACCGGCATGAGGCCGATGATCGTCACCAGCGTTCCCGAAAGCATTGGCCCAGCCGTGTGGCTCCATGCATAGGCCGCCGCCTTGATGCGGTCCATGCCCTCTTCCATCTTCACCACCATCACTTCGATGGCGATGATGGCGTCGTCGACCAGCAGGCCGAGGCCGAGAATGAGCGCGCCCAATGTGATGCGGTCGAAGAAGCGTCCGGTCTCCAGCATGATGACAAAGACGGCCGCGAGGGTGAGCGGCACGGCAGCGGCGACCACCATGCCCACGCGCCAGCCGAGGCTGAGGAGGCTGACAAACAGGACAACGCCGAGCGCCATGAAGAATTTCAGCATGAATTCGTTCACTGACTCGGTGATGTTCACCGCCTGATCGGTAATCTTGGACAGCGTGATGCCGAGGGGTAGAGTCGCAACGATCTTGGCTGTTTCCGCCTCCAGCGCCTTGCCGAGATCCAGACCGTTCCACCCCGTGCGCATCACGACGCTGAGCGCGAGAGCGGGCTCCTGCTGATTGCGGATGAGGAAGGTGGGCGGGTCCTCATAGCCACGTTCGACCGTGGCAATGTCGGCGAGCTTGAGGGTGCGTCCTCCCGCCACCACCGGCGTGTCGCGGATCTTCTGCAGGTCGTCATAGTGCCCTTCGAGGCGCACGATGACCTGCGGCCCGTCCGCATCGATTGAGCCGGCCGGCGTAATGGCGTTCTGCCGCGCCAGCGCGGCGAAGACATCCTGTGCGGAGATGCCGAGCGTCGCGAGCCGGGGATAGGAGAATTCGACGAAAATGCGTTCCGGCCGCTCGCCGAGGATGCTCACCTTGTTGACGCCCGGCACATGCAGCAATTGCTGACGGATCGCTTCCGCCTGACGCACCAGCAGGCGCGGCGCCAGGCCAGGCGCGCGCAGTGCATAGAGGGCGAAGGTAACGTCGGAATATTCGTCGTTCACAAAGGGGCCGAGGGCGCCCGTTGGCAGGTTTCGCGCCTCGTCACCCATCTTCTTGTACGCCTGGTAGAACTGCTCCGGCACTTCGGCCGGCGGCGTGTCGTCGCGCAGCGTCACGGTCAGGAACGCAAGACCGGGACGGATTAGCGCCTCGACGCGATCATACCAGCGCAGTTCCTGCAGCCGCTTTTCCAATGGCTCGGTCACAAGCTCCTGCATTTCCTGCGCGGTGGCGCCAGGCCAGGCGACGGTGACGGTAAGCACTTTCACCGTGAAGGTGGGATCCTCGGCGCGGCCGAGCTTCACGAAGGCGAAGGTTCCCGCCACCGCGATGGCGAGAAGGAAGAACAGGGTGACAGCACGCTCGCGAACCGCCAGCGCCGAAAGGTTGAAGCCGGTCATCGCTCTACGGCCTGCGTCTCGACCGCGCGCACGCGGTCGCCTTCATGGAGGAGATGGGCGCCGAGCGCGACGATGGTCTCGCCGGGGGCGAGGCCGGTGACGATTGCGGTTTCCTTGCCGATCCGGCGAATGGCGACCGGTCGCCAGCTCAGGGTCGAGGTGACGGCGGCGCCTATCACCCACACGCCGGTTACACGTCCGTCGTCGAGAATGGCGCCGAGGGGAATCTCCGTCTCCTCGCCTGCGGTTGCATGGGTGCGGGGCAGCCAGACGGTTACGGTCGCGCCCAGCGGGGCCTCGGCCGCCTCTCCAGCCAGTACCTAGCGCGCCTCATAGGTGCGGGTAGCGGGATCGGCCGAATCTGCGAGCTGGCGCAACTGCGCCGGCGATCTTACGGCCGACATGCCGTAGATCTGGGCCAGTGCGCGGCTGCCAAGAGCTGGGCGGGCTGTCTCCGGCAGATTGACCGCGGCCTCGCGCGCACCGGCATGTGCCAGGCGAACCACGACCTCTCCGGCCGTGACGACCTGGCCCGGCTCCCCAAGCGTTTCCGTAACCGTGCCGTCGGCATCGGCGCGCAGGACAGCGTAGCCGGTTTCGTTCCGGGCGACCTCCGCCTGAGCGCGCGCAGCTTCCAGCTGTGCAAGCCCCGTATCCGCGGCTGCCTTGGCTTGCTCGTAGCGCTGCTTGGGCGTCCAGCCATTGGCTGCGAGGCGGCTGTAACGCTCCTCGTCGGCCTGCGCCTGGACGAGTTGCGCCTGTGCAGCGTTGACGGCATTCTCCCGAGCATTGAGGGCGAGTTCGAGGTCCTTCGGGTCAATACGCATCAGCGCCTGACCCACGACCACGCGTTCGCCCGGATCGACCAGGCGCTCGATGATCTTGCCGTTGACGCGGAAGCCGAGATTGCTTTGCACGCGCGCGGCGATGACACCGGTAAAGGCACGCTCGGAAGCCGTCGCGGGACGGGCCTGCGTGGTACGCACGAGCGGCGGCTCGTTGCGCGGGTCCTCCGGCGCTGCGGTCACGGTCCCCGATCGCGCGAGGATGGCGAATCCGACGCCGACGGCCATGAGAAGCGCGGCGGAAATCATCAATGTCTTCTTGAAGCGCATGCGTTTGGCTCCGCCCGTCTGATTCAGTCTGATGGGTGCTCCGGACGTCGGGGCGGCTGGAAGGGGCGGGCCCAGCCGCCGCACCCCCATCGCTGCGCCTCGATCGTCTGCCCCGGTCATGGACCGGGTCGCACAAGATGCATATGCACGTAGTTGAAAGCGCGGCGGCTTGCTGCCCGCCACAGGGTTCAGTTTCTGGCCACGGCCTCCAATGCGGTGCGCAGCGCCTCCACCTGCACGGGCGTCAGAGCGGCAGCGATGCGGTCATTCACCACCCGCCATTTCTCGAGCGCGACCGCGAGCAACTGGCCCCCGGCCTCCGTCAGGCTGACCCGGCGCATGCGCGCATCCTTGTCATCGATTCGGATCTCGATCAGGCCTCGCCGCTCGAGCGGGCGCAGGTTCTTAGTCGTGGTGGTGCGATCCATGCCCAGCTCGGTCGCTATCTGGTTGACCGTTTGCGATGCCTGCGCCGCCAGCGTCATCAGCATTGTGAACTGCCAATTGTTGATGCCAACGGGGCGGAAAGCCTCGTCGAACTGGCGCCCCACATTTCGGCTGGCGCGCTGCACGCGCCGGCAGAGACAGGTGCAACCCACTTCCTCGATCAGGGCAGGCAGCAATGTGATATCGGAGGATTTCATGCGGAAATAATGAGTGCATATACACGTAATGTCAAGCGACGTGCAGCCCCGCGTGAGCGTCCGCAGCTCTACCGAAGCCAGCGTCCCGAGCGCACGGCAACGAGGACCGTGAGCCCATAGGCGAGGCTGGCCAGCGCCATTGCGCAGAACAGCGCGTTGAGCGAGCCGATGAGGCGCAGCGCCACCCATCCGCCGCCGAGCGCGATGACGACGCGCAGGAAGCCGCCGGCCAGCGGCCAGAAAAGCCTTCCCGCACCCTGGGCGGCGAAATAGAGCGAGAGGCCGATGCCGAAGAAGCCGTAGAACGGCCCGACGATGCGCAGATAGGCGCTGCCGGCCTCGATCATCGCGGGCTCCGCGCTGAACAGCGCCAGCCACGCCCCGGGGAAGAGCGCGGCGGCAAGGCCGATGGTTTCGGTGACGAGGAAGGCGAGGCCGGCGCCGGCCAGCGCGATCTTCAGCGCGCGGTCGCTGCGTCCCGCGCCAATATTGGTGCCGACCATCGCCACCATCGGCGCACCGATGCCGAAGATCAGCGGGATGAGCAGATACTCCAGCCGCACGCCGGTGCCGAAGCCGGCGACCGCGTTCACGTCGGCATCGGCGGCGACCAAGGCCGTAGCACCGGCGATGATCACGTTGGTCTGGACCGACTGGATGGCCGAGAGCGCGCCGACCCGCAGGATGCCAGCGAGCGGCGTCCAGTGCAGCCGCACCCAGCGAAAGCGTGCGGGGTTGCGGCCGGACAGGATATACCATGCCATGGCGAGCGCGCCGGCGGCGTAATAGGCGATCAGCGCCAGCCCGCCGCCGGCGATGCCAAATCCGGGCAGGGGGCCGATGCCGAAGATCAGCAGCGGCGAGACCGGGATCAGCACCGCCACGCCGACGCAGGTCACCACCGCCGGAAACAACATGTTGCCGGTGCCGCGGATGACGCTGGCGAGCCCGTTCATCAGCCAGGTCAGCACATTCCCGGCGAAGACGACGTTGGAATAGATCAGCGCCGCCTCCAGTTCCCTGCCGGAGCCACCCAGGAAGGAGTAGATCGGCCGGCCGAACAGCAGGAACACCGCAGAAAAGACGAGCGCGAACAGAATGTTGACCACGATCGCGTGAAGCACCAGCGCATCCGCCGCCTCGCGCCGGCCGGCCCCCAGCGTACGCGCCACCGCCGAGGAAATGCCGCCGCCGATCGCCCCGGCGGAGATCGTCGTCATCAGCATCACCGCCGGGAACACCAGCGCCATGCCGGCCAGCGCATCGGTGCCTAGCTTGGCAACCCACCACGTCTCGATCAGCCCGGCGGAGGCCTGCGCCAGCATGATCAGCACGTTAGGCCAGGCGAGGCGAACCAGCAGCGGGGCGATGGGGGCCTCGATGAGCCGCCGCGTGCGGTGATCGACGGATGGTGCGCTCGGCCCCGCGGGGGCTTCGGCCATCACGGAGGCTTCCGTCATCGATCTGTCCCTTTCACAGCGTTTCGAGGGCCAGGGCGATGCCCTGCCCGCCGCCAATGCAGAGTGTCACCACACCGCGCGAGAGACCCTCCCGTTTCATGGCGTGCAGCAGCCGGGTGACGAGAATGGCACCGGTTGCGCCGATTGGATGTCCATGCGCCACGGCACCGCCCTCCACATTCACGATGTCCTCGGGCAGGCCCAACTCGCGGGCGACGGCAATCGGCACGGCGGCGAAAGCCTCGTTGATCTCGATCCGCTCGATGTCCCCGAGTCCCCAGCCCGCGCGCGCCAGCGCCTTGCGCACCGCCGGCACCGGCCCAAGGCCGAACAGGCCGGGCTCGACGCCCGCCACCCCGTAGCCCGCAAGGCGTCCGAGCGGCGCCATGCCCCTCGCCTCGGCGAAACCGCGGTCGGCGACGATCATCGCCGCTGCCGCGCTGTTCAGACCCGGCGCATTGCCCGCGGTGATGGTGCCGTC
Source organism: uncultured Starkeya sp. (assembly GCA_964543245.1). Lineage (GTDB taxonomy): Bacteria > Pseudomonadota > Alphaproteobacteria > Rhizobiales > Xanthobacteraceae > Ancylobacter. The sequence continues at coordinate 7,784 of CAZIXP010000012.1, read as the reverse complement.
CGGCCGGAAGGCCGGCCGCAGCCGCGCCAGAGTCTCGAGCGTGCTGTCCGGGCGCGGCGCCTCATCCACCGCGAAGCTTTCCGGGCCTTTGCGTCCCTTGATCTCCACGGCGACGATCTCGCGGTCGAAATGGCCCGCCGTCTGCGCGGCGGCAAAGCGCTGCTGCGAGCGCGCGGCAAAGGCGTCCTGCTCGCCACGGGTGATCTGCATCCGGGTGACGAGATCTTCCGTGTGCCAGCCGGAATGCTCGCCGGAGAAAGCGTCATTGAGGCCGTCGGTCAGCATGCTGTCGAGGATTGGCGCAGGCCCCATGCGGTAGCCCCAGCGCGCGCCCTCCATCAAGTAAGGTGCGCGGTCCATGTTCTCCATGCCGCCGGCAATGGCCACCTCGCTGGCGCCGGCGGCGATCTCCTGCGCGGCGGAGAGGATCGCCTGCGCGCCCGAGCCGCACACCCGGTTCACCGTCATGGCGGGAACCGATACCGGCAGCCCGCCATGGATCGCCGCCTGCCTTGCCGGGTTCATCCTGTTGCCGGCCTGGATGACATTTCCCATGATGGCGCTGCCGATCTCGGCCGCGTCAAGGCCGGCTCGGCGCAGCGTCTCGCGGATGACGACGGCACCAAGTTCGGTCGCGGTCGTGCCCTTCAGCGCGCCGTTATAGGCGCCGATGGCCGTGCGGACCGGGTGGGCGATGATGATGTCGTGGATGGTCATGCGTTTCACTCTCGACGAAATATCAGATGACGGTCCGACGGACGGGGACGGACCGCGGGCGTCGCCCGTTGGCATGAGCGGCATCTACGCGCGGGCGCCGGCGATCTTGCCGGGCGCGCGCTCACGGACGGCGACGATGGCGAGGGAGGCGATGAGGCAGAGAATGCCGGCGACGAAGAAGGCAGGCAGATAGGTCTGGTAGAAAGTGCGGCTGAAGCCGGCGCCATAGGCAGCCGCGGCGGCGCCCAGCTGGTGGCCAGCAAAGATCCAGCCGAAGACGAGATTGGCACGGTCGCCGAACCGATCGGCTGCCAGTTTCACCGTCGGCGGCACGGTGGCCACCCAGTCGAGCCCGTAGAACACGGCGAAGATGGAGAGGCCATAGAAGCTGAAGTCGCTGAACGGCAGGTAGAGCAGCGACAGGCCGCGCAAGCCGTAATACCAGAACAGCAGCCAGCGGCTGTCGAAGCGATCGGACAGCCAGCCCGAGCCGACCGTGCCGATGAAATCGAATACGCCGATCAGCGCCAGCATGCCCGCCGCCGTCACCGCGGCCATGCCGTAATCGCCGCACAGCGACACGAAATGCGTCTGCACCAGTCCGTTGGTGGAAGCGCCGCATATGAAGAATGTCCCGAACAGCACCCAGAAGGTGGCGGACGTCGAGGCATCCCGCAGCGCCAGCAGCGGCGAGGCCAGCATGGCCCTGAAGGTGGTGGGATGGGCGGGATTGGCCGGCGGCTCGCTCGCGCCATAAGGCAGCAGCCCGACATCCGACGGCCGGTCGCGCAGCAGGGTGAGCACGGCGACGGCCGCCACCAACAGCATGGCGAGAACGAGCGACAGCGCGCTGCGCCATCCGAGCGTTTCGGTGAGCTGGGCCAGCAGGGGCAGGAACACCAGCTGTCCGGTTGCCGTGCTGGCGGTGAGCAGGCCCAGCACCAGGCCGCGACGCCGCACGAACCAGCGCGTCGCCACAGTCGCGCCGAGCACCATGGCGGTGAGCCCGGTGCCGAAGCCCACCACTACGCCCCACAGCAGCACGAGATGCCAGACCTTGGTCATGAAGAACGAGCCGAACACGCCGAGGCCGATCAGCGCCAGGGCGACGGTGGCGACCGGGCGCAGGCCGAAGCGGTTCATGAAGGCGGCGGCGAACGGTCCCATCAGGCCGAACAGCACCAGACGGATGGCGAAGCCTGAGGAGATGTCCGCGGTGGCCCAGCCGAACTCCCGCTCCAGCGGGCCGATCAGGACGCCGGGTGCGCCGACCGCGCCGGCGGTCACCAACATGGTGAGGAAGGTGACGCCCGCCACCACCCAGCCGTAATGGACGCCTTGCGGCGCGAGGAAGCCGGCGAAGGGATAGGCTGGGCGCTTGAGGCCCGAGGGGTGGGTCATCCGAGCACCTATTTAAATGGGTATATGCCCGTTTTAAGGCGTGAAAAGGCTCCAGGCCGGTGCAGTCAGATGGCCCTTGCAATGTCTTGCAAGGCGTTGATCTGCTCGCGTCCGAGCCGTTCTTCGATGCGGCGCTGGCATGTCTCCCAGAGTGGCGTCGCTTCCTCAAGGACATGCGCTCCATAAGGGGTCAGCGTAACCACGGCCTCCCGCTGGTCATCGATGCCGCGCCCCGTTTCTACGAACCCCAAGCGCTCGATAACCCTTACATTCCGCCCGACCGTCGAGCGGTCCAGCTCGGCGATCTTGCCGAGCTCCGTCAAACTTACAGGCCCGCTGCGCGACATCATGCGCAGCAGCGAAAACTGCGCAATATTGATGCCGAAAGGCTCCAAAACCTCGTCATAGGCGGCACCGAGGCGCCGGGTGGCCTTGCGCAAAAGCGTGCAGTAGCAGGGCGTCTCCATAATGGATGTATATACCCGCATATTGATCGATGTCGAGAGCGGCAAGTTGGAAAACGTTCGCTTCGACGATGCTCTCCCTCGCCGGCACCCATCAGGCCGTGCCAGAGGCGTGTAAAATTTGCTGCCCCGGCTTTGAACTGACATGTGCCAGAGAGTTCTTCAGGGAAGATTTCAGATCCCACTGCGAGGTTGTCGGGCAGAGCCGAACCGGGCTTCCAGTACAAAAGAGTGAGAGGCCGGATCGGATTTCCGTGACGGGTTGAGGGTCGGGAGAGAGGCTTCCGGCGACCGTCATGGAGGTTAATCCCCATGAACATGCAGGTTCTGGATGCCGGTAGTGATGTCAGCGGCGGCTACAAGGTGGATGTCACGCGCGGCGAGCGGGTCGGCCGCGTGTCGTCGGAGTGGTTCTCCCGGCCGGACGACGAACGGTTCCTGTCCCTCGGCGAACTGGCCGCGATGGTGCGGGACCGGGCCGAACATAGCCGGTCGCGCCTCGTGGAGACGTCCCGCATCCATGTGGAGGCCAGTCGCTCCAATGCCGAGCGGCTGGCGCTGGTGCTGCCCGGGGCCAATGCGCCCGTCGAGCCGAACCATTGGTCCTTCGGCCAACTCGCGGCCCAGATCGGGGCGCCGGCCACCTATCTGCGTCAGCTTCCCGCCGTGCTGGCCGGCATCAATCTGCAATATGGACTGACCGCGCACCGAACGGAGCAGATCAAGACGTTCGAAACGAGCAATGGCCGCGTCGAGCTGCGCGCGGTAACGGGGCCGGACTATGGTAGGATTTATGATCACGAGCTGGTCGAGGCGGTGCAGCGCATTGCCGGCAACGGCACCGGCGACACGCGCTGGAAGGTGCCGGGCGTGCTCGACTGGTGCACGGGCGTCTACAATCCGCGTGTGGATATCACCAAGGATACGACGACGCTCTACGCCTCCGACCGCGACGTGTTCCTGTTCCTGGTCGACGATCTCAACCCGATCGAGGCAGGGCGGCTGCCCGACGGCGCGCCAGACCTCTATTTCCGGGGCTTCTATTGCTGGAACTCGGAGGTCGGGGCCAAGACGCTCGGCATAGCAAGTTTCTATCTGCGTGCCGTGTGCCAAAACCGTAACCTCTGGGGTGTCGAGGACTTCCAGGAAATCACCATCCGCCACTCCAAATACGCCGCCTCGCGCTTCGCGCACGAGGCGGCGCCGGCACTCAGCCGCTTCGCCAATTCCTCGCCCATGCCCTTCGTCAACGGCATCAAGGCGGCACGCGAGAAGATCGTCGCGCGCACCGACGAGGACCGCAGCGACTTCCTGCGCAACCGGGGCTTCTCTAAGGCCGAGACCGCCAAAATCATCGACACGGTGCTGGTCGAGGAAGGGCGAAAGCCCGAGAGCATCTTCGACTTCGTGCAGGGCATCACTGCCGTCGCACGCGACAAGCCGCACCAGGATGCGCGGCTCGACCTCGAGGGGCGGGCCAAGAAGCTGCTTGATCGAGCAGCCTGACTTCAAGAAAACCGGAGATGCGGACATCCGTATCTCCGGCTTTGCGGCTTTCCGCTTGTGCGTTTCTGTGGCGTCGCCCTCCAGAGTGAGAGGGCGGCGCTGCGCTTCGTGACGGGTTGGAGGTCGAGAGAGAGGCTCTTGGCCGCCCGTCGCGGAGGTGCCTTCCATGGCGACCATTGTTCAGAAGATCATTCTCTCGCCCTCGCGCGACATCCCCTTCAACAAGCTCCTGCTCAGCCAGTCGAACGTCCGGCGCATCAAGGCCGGGGTCTCGATCGAGGAACTGGCCGAGGATATCGCCCGCCGTGGCCTCCTGCAGGGCCTCAGCGTTCGGCCCGTCGTCGATGACGCAGGCGTCGAGACCGGCATGTTCGAGATCCCGGCCGGTGGGCGGCGCTTCGGGCGCTGGAAGTGCTGGTGAAGCAGAAGCGCCTCGCCAAGACCGCGCCGGTGCCCTGCATCATCCGGGAAGGCGGCATCGCCGAGGAGGATTCGCTCGCCGAGAATGTCCAGCGCGCGCCGCTGCATCCGCTCGACCAGTTCCGCGCCTTCCTCGCCCTGCGTGAGAAGGGACAGTCCGAGGAGGAGATCGCTGCCGCCTTCTTCGTCTCCGTCAGCGTGGTCAAGCAGCGCCTCAAGCTCGCCTCGGTCTCGCCGGTGCTGCTGGAGGTCTATGCTGAAGACGGCCTGACGCTCGACCAGCTCATGGCCTTCACCGTTTCCGGCGACCATGTGCGCCAGGAACAGGTCTTCGAGCGGCTGAAGACCTCCTATGACAAGCAGCCCTATGCCATCCGCCGCATGCTGACCGAGGGTGCTGTCCGCGCCTGTGACAAGCGGGCCCAGTTCATCGGCCTCGAGGCCTATGTCGAGGCTGGCGGCACCATCCTGCGCGACCTGTTCCAGGGTGATGATGGCGGCTGGCTGCAGGATGTTGCGCTGGTCGACCGGCTGGTGGCCGAGAAGCTGAAGGCCGAGGCCGACGCTGTCGCCGCCGAGGGGTGGAAATGGGTCGAGATGGCCCCCGACTTCGCCTATGGCCACACCTACGGCCTGCGCCAGCTGCGCGGTGAGACCATCCCGCTCACCACTGAGGAGGAAGCCAGCCGCAACGCCCTGCAGGCGGAATATGATCGCCTGTCCGCGGAATACGCTGAGGCGGATGAACTGCCCGACGATGTCGATGCGCGGCTCGGCGAGATCGAGACGGCGATCGAAGTCTTCGAGGCGCGTCCGATCACCTTCGATCCGCTGGAGGTGGCGCGCGCCGGCGCCTTCGTCAGCATTGGCCATGACGGCGCATTGCGCATTGAGCGCGGCTATGTGCGGCCCGAGGACGAACTACCGGTCGAGCTTGAAGTCGCCACCGAAGACGCCGGCCCGCATCTTGTTGCGGCTTCGGCCACAAGGGCGAATGATGCCGTTACGGTGGAGGCACCGATCTCCGATTCCGAAGAGGACGAAGGGCCGTCTGCGCTCTCGGACCGGCTGATGACCGAGCTGACCTCGCATCGCACGCTCGGCCTGCGCCAGGCGCTGGGCGATCGGCCCGACGTCGCTTTCCTCGCGGCCCTGCATGCCCTGACGCTGAAGAGCTTCTACCGCTACGGCTCGGATAGCTGCCTCGAAGTCGACCTGAAGAGCATCGCCTTCAGCGCACAGGCGCCGGGGCTGAATGACAGTGCCTCGGCCGCGGCGGTCCACGCCCGGCATGAGGGCTGGGCCAAGGTCCTGCCGAAGGACTCGGCCGATCTCTGGGAGACTCTGCGGGAATGGGAGAGCGACAGCCGCTCGGGCCTGTTCGCCCATGTGGTGAGCCTGTCGGTGAATGCTGTTCATGAGGCCTGGAACCGGCGCCCCCGCGCACTCCACCATGCGGATCAACTCGCCCGCGCCGTCGACCTCGATATGGCGGCCGCCGGGTGGAAGCCGACCGTGGACAATTTCCTCGGCCGGGTCACCAAGGCCCGCATTCTGCAGGCGGTGAGTGAGGCGAAGGGCGCACGTGCCGCGGAGCGCATCGCGCACCTGAAGAAGGGTGACATGGCCCGCGAGGCTGAAACGTTGCTGGCTGATACCGGCTGGCTCCCGGAACCGCTGCGCGGAGCCGAACCGGCGGCGCAGGACGGCACAACGGCCATGGGCGAAGGCGAAAGTCTTGAGGATACTGAGGACACCACGGACATCCCCCCTGCCGTGGCGGCGGAGTAACCCTCAACACGATCCTGAACCTCGGCCCGCCGGCTCTGTCGGCGGGCCTTTGTTTTTGAAAAGTTCGCCATGTCCGGGATTGCTCACGATCTGTCGCGCCGGCTCGCCGATCGGGCCGAAGCCGTCTGCCGTCACTATCTCTCCAATGGGCGCCGGGATGGCCGCTACTGGCTGGTCGGCGATATCAGAAACACGCCCGGCCGCTCGCTCTTTGTGCGGCTCCAGGCATCCGCGAAGGGCCCGGCGGGCAAATGGACCGATGCCGCCACCGGAGAACATGGCGATCTCCTCGACGTCATCCGCGGATCGCTGGGCCTCACCGTCTTCGCTGAGGTTGCCAAGGAGGCGCGGACCTTTCTCAACCTGCCGCATCCCGAACCGGAGCCCGCAGCACCACGTCGCTGCGTCACGCCGGCTCCATCAGGGGCCATCGAAGCGGCACGCCGGCTATTCGCCATGTCGCGGCCCATCGCCGGGACCCTCGCACAGACGTACTTGCGCCGACGCGAGATTACGCTTTTGCACGGAACCGGAAACCTGCGCTTTCATCCGCACTGCTACTACAAGCCCGATGACGGCCCGACCGAGACCTGGCCCGCCATGATCGCCGCTGTCACTGATCTATCTGGCAGGATCACCGGCGTACACCGCACCTGGCTCGCCCCCGACGGCTCGGACAAGGCTCCGGTCACTACACCGCGCAAGGCGATGGGTGATCTGCTTGGGTCTACCGTCCGCATCGGCGTGCCCGACAGCGTGATGGCGGCAGGTGAAGGCATCGAGACCATGCTATCGCTCCGACAGGTCCTCCCCGACGTGGCGATGGCGCCGGCGCTCTCGGCATCGCATCTGGCCGCCATCCTGTTCCCGCCTGCCTTGAGGCGGCTCTACATCGTCCGCGACAACGATCCGGCGGGAGACGGCGCACGGGACATGCTGATTGAACGAGCGAACGCCGAGGGCATCGAGGCCATTCCATTGTCGCCAGCACTTGGGGACTTCAACGAGGATCTCCAGCGGCTCGGTATGGATGCCCTTCGGACGGGTGTTCGGGTGCAACTCGCCCCGGAGGACGTGGCCCGCTTCATGAGCCTGGCCCCATAGCCGGAGCGGGCTGAGCCGCGATCCGTGGCTGGCACACCCGCAAGGATGCGTCAGTCACGGCAAGAGGACCGCGCCTTGCGCCTTCGAGAGGGCGATCGGCCGTCAGCCGGGCCGGATCGGCAATGGCTGGCGCCGACGATTTTCCGGCGCGGCCTTCAGGCCGCTTTCCATCGCGAAGCAAAATCGCCGGCTTGTCGCCATCCTCCGCTGGCGCTTCGGTCCTCTCGCTTCGCTCCGGGTGCAGTTCCGTCCCGCCCGACGGCTTCGTCGCCATGAAGGCCGCCACGGCAGGCGGTCCAAACCGACGGAGCATCCCATGAGCGCGCATGACGACCACGAGCCGCACCACAGGTCATCCCCGACCGACCACCTGAGCCAGGA
>CAZIXP010000011.1:37095-51035 GCA_964543245.1 uncultured Starkeya sp. | reverse complement strand
CCGTGCCTTTTGGCCCGCGCGGACCCGCCCTCGCGCCGCACCCGCGCGGCGGCCGCTCCCGGATTGTCGCGCCAGCCCGTGCTGTTTTGTCGCCGGCCGGCGCGCGAAAGGGCGATCCGACCAAACCTTGATATGACTTTCGTCGCGCAGCGCCCGAGCGCTATAGCTGGCCCCAGGGGGCGACAGACCGGCAGAGTCCGGCGTGCCGGAGGGTCTTGCGAGTGCGCCAACCACCGATGATCGCCATCGTCGACGACGACGAGTCCGTGCGGACGGCGACCGCGAGCCTCGTGCGCTCGCTGGGTTTTTCCACCGGCACCTTCGCCGGCGCCGAGGAATTCCTCGCCTCGCCCCTGCTCGAGCAGGCCTCCTGCATCATCACCGACGTTCAGATGCCCGGCATGAGCGGCATCGAGATGCAGGCGGCGCTGCGCCGGCGCGGCGTTACCACCCCGCTCATCTTCATCACCGCCTTTCCCGAGGAGCGGCTGCGCCGGCAGGTGACGGAGGCGGGCGCCGTCGCCTTCCTCGCCAAGCCGTTCGACGGCACCGAGATGATCGCGTGGCTGGAGCGCATGGTGGGCCCGGCGCTCTGAGCGCCCTACCGCCGGGGATCGCCGCACCATATCCTCGTATGAGTGGCGCAACCCAACGGCCAGTTTCGCCGGCCGCCGCACACGCCTAGCTTCAGAACCGTCGGAACCGGCCGCGGCCTTCCGGGAGCTTTCCCCCGTCTCCCGCGGGCCCCGCCGGTTCCGCCGTCCCTTCCGCCCGGCCCCACGGAGTGTCCCATGACCACGAACCCGCTCAAGACGCGGCAGATCGCCCCCCTTCGCACCCCGACCGACCTCGGGGCCGACGCCACCCGCGACATCGCCGCCGCGCTCACCGGCCTGCTGGCCGACATGTTCGCGCTCTATCTCAAGACGAAGAACTTCCACTGGCACCTGTCGGGCCCGCATTTCCGCGACTATCACCTGATGCTCGACGAGCAGGGCGACCAGATCTTCGCCACCACCGACGCCATCGCCGAGCGCGCCCGCAAGGTGGGCGGCACCACGCTGCGCTCCATCGGCCACATCCAGCGCCTGCAGCGCCTCGCCGACAACGACGCGGAATATGTCACCGCGCAGGACATGCTGGCCGAACTCGCCGAAGACAACATGCGCCTCACCGGCTTCCTGCGCGCGGCCCATGGGGTGTGCGAGGAATATAACGACGTCGCCAGCACCAGCCTGATCGAGGTGTGGATCGACGAGGCCGAGCGGCGCACCTGGTTCCTCTACGAGTGCACCCGCGCCCAGCACTGAGCCTTCTGCCGGCAGCTTCCCCCGCGCCGGAGGCGCCGGAGCCCCGGCGCCGGGACCGACCGATGGGCTACCCGGCCCCGCCGGGGTGGTGCAGGGCACCTATACCCAGGCATAGGCCAAGCCTTCCCAACGGTCACTGCGCAGGCGCCGGCACGGCTGTATGATGGCGAGCCGATCCGGCGGACCTTTCAGGCAGACGTCCCTTCCATGCGCAGACAAGCCGCTCCGGCCGCGGGGCACCGCGCCGGCCGCCACGCCGGCGCCGCGGCGCTCGCCGCCGCGATCTTCACGATCGACGCCTTCACCGCGCTCGGCAGCGCGGTGGCGGTGCTCTATGTGCTGGTGCTCATCATCGTGGGCGACACCACCTCGGAGCGGGCGTTCCAGTTCTGGGCCGCGGCCTGCGTCGGCCTGACCGTGGTGAGCTTCCTCCATGTCCATGGGCGCGACCCGGAGGTGGAAGCGGTGCTGCGGCTGCTGTTCAGCCTCTCCGCCATCGTCGCCACCGCCTTCATCCTGCTGAAGCGGCTCGGCGAGCGGGAGACGCTGGCAGCCCAGGCGGAACTGCTGGATGTGACCAGCGACGCCATGTACCTCTCCGACGCGCAGGGCAGCGTGATCTACTGGAACCGGGCGGCCGAGACGCTCTACGGCTGGTCCTTCGCCGAGGCCTGGGGCAAGGACGCCCACGTGCTGCTCTCCACCCGCTTCCCCCAGCCGCGCGAGGCCATCGCCGGCGCGCTGGCGGCCTCGGGAAGCTGGGAGGGCGAGCTCACCCAGCGCACCCGCGACGGCCGGCTCATCCACGTCTCCAGCCGCTGGCGGCAGAAGGCGCGCATCGGCAAGCGCTCCGGCACCACGCTCGAGACCAACACCGACATCACCGAGCGCCGCGCCGCGGTGGAGGCGCTGAAGAAGAGCGAGCAGCGCTTCCGCACCATCTTCGAGACGCTGGCGGTCGCGATCTGGGAGCACGACCTGCGCCCGCTCAGGGCGGCGCTGGGACAGATGCGGGCCGCCGGTGTCGCCGACATGGCGGCGCATCTCCAGCAGAACCCGGACATCGTCCGCCGGCTGCGCCGCATGGTGCAGGTCATCGACGTCAACGGCACCGGACTGAAGCTCATGGGCGTCGCCTCGCGGGAGGAGTTCTTCTCCCATCTCGACGAATTCCTCGTCGACCCGGAGGAGCGCTTCGTCGACTTCCTGCTGGCGCTGGATGCCGGGGCGCCGACCTTCGAGGGCGAGGCGACGATCCGCACCCGCCAGGGCGAGCTGCTGCGGGTCATCGTCGCCTTCAACTTTCCGCCCGACGGCGCGCTGGAACGGGTGCAGGCCAGCGTGCTGAACATCACCGAACGTCTTAAGGTGCAGGAGGCGCTGCAGAACACCCGCGCCCAGCTCGACCACGCGCTGCGCGCCGCCACCATCGGCGAGGTCTCCGCCTCCATCGCCCACGAGATCAACCAGCCGCTGGCCGCCATCGTCACCAGCGCCGCCGCGGCGCGGCGCTGGATGGAACGCGACCCGCCGCAGCTCGACGAGGTGCGCGCCGCGCTGGAGGAGACGGCGGCCGCGGCGCGGCGGGTCTCGGAGGTGGTGCGCCGGGTGCGCAGCTTCATGGCCAAGGTGGAGCCGGAGCGTACCGCGCTGGAGCTCGACCTGCTGGTGGAGGAGGCGTTGCACCTGCTGCGCAACGACATCGGCGGCCGTGGCGTCACCCTCGCCGCGCGGCTGGAGGCCGGGGGCGCCCTGGTTCACGGCGACCGCATCCTGCTGCAGCAGGTCGTCATCAACCTGCTCACCAATGCGATGCAGGCGATGGAGGCGGTCCCCGCACCGCGCCGGACCCTCTCGGTCCGCACCGCGACCATGGACCGGGGCGTGCTGGTGGAGGTGTCCGACACCGGCCCCGGCTTCAGCGACGAGGCGGCGCGCAAGGCGTTCGAGCCGTTCTTCACCACCAAGCGGCAGGGCATGGGGCTGGGCCTTGCCATGTGCCGCACCATCATCTCCGCCCATGACGGCGAGATCCGCATCGCCCCCGCCGCACCCGGCGCCGGCGGCTGCGTCTCGATCTGGCTGCCGCTGCCCGACGCGGCCTGAACAAGGCCGGCCGGTCAGCCCGGCGCGAGGCGGGCGGCGAGCGCTTCGATGAAGAGCCGCACCCGCGCCGGCACCAGCCGCCGGGTGGGATACACCGCCCAGATCGCCAGCGGCTCGGGCTCGGCGTCCGCCAGCGCCAGCGCCACCAGCGCGCCGCGCGCGACATCCTCCCGCACGTCCCACGCCGACAGGTTGGCGATGCCGAGCCCGCCGCGGCAGGCCTCGTGCAGCGCGTCGATGGAATTGGCGCTGAAGCGGCCGGCGGCCGTCAGCCGCCGGGTTCCCGCGCCGGTGCGGAACGACCAGTGCGGCGCGCCGCTGACGGTGAGGCATTCGTGCCGCTCCAGCTCCGCCAGCCTCGCCGGGCGGCCGGCCTGCGCGAGATAGGCCGGCGCCGCCACCAGCCGCCGGGGATTGTCGGCGAGCCGCCGCGCCACCAGCGTGCTGTCCTCCAGCTGCGCGATGCGGATGGCGAGATCGAAGCCTTCCGCCACGATGTCCACCAGGCTGTCTGACAGCCTGAGGTCGACCGCCACCGCCGGGTGGGCGCGCATGAAATCCACCATCAGCGGCGCCACCACCTGCCGGCCGAAGGCGAGCGAGGCGGTGACCCGCAACAGCCCGGCGGCACGCCCCTCGCGCCCCTTCAGGCTCGCCAGCGCCGCCGCCTGCTCCTCCAGCAGCGCCTGCGCGTGGGGCAGGAAGGCGAGCCCCTCCTCGGTGAGGGAGAGCGCGCGGGTGGTGCGCTGCACCAGCCGGGCGCCGAGCTCCTTTTCCAGCCCGGCCAGAAGCCGGGTCGCGGCCATCGGCGTGAGACGCAGCCGCCGCGCGGCACCGGCGAGGCTTCCCGCGGCGGCGGTTTCCACCAGCACCGCGAGGCTCTGGAAGTCCATTGTCACTAGTCCCGTTATACTCGTGTATCAGGTGAACCCACTATAACGCTTTTCGTGAGGGTCTATCTTCCCGGCAACCCCATCGCCCGCCGCCCGCACGACGGCAGCGGCCTCCTCCGCAGCGCGCGGCCGAGGCAGGAGCAGGAGAGACCCAGATGACCACCCATGACGTGGTGGACGAGGCGGCCGCGCTCGGCCCGCTCGCCACCTTCTCGATGGCCGGCGGCGCCGGCGCCGCGGTCGCCAACATCTATTACAACCAGCCCATGCTCGCGGTGATCGAGCACGACCTGCCCGGCGCGCTCACCGGCGCGGTGCCCACCGCGACGCAGGCCGGCTATGCGCTCGGCCTGTTCCTGCTGGTGCCGCTCGGCGACCTCGTGGAGCGCCGCCGGCTGATCGTGGCGCAGTTCCTGCTGCTCGCGGCGGCGATGGCGGCGGCGGCGATGGCGCCCGGTGCGGCGACGCTGGTCGCCGCCTCGCTGGCGGTCGGGCTGGCGGCCACGGTCGCGCAGCAGATCGTGCCGCTCGCCGCCCATCTCGCCGCCCCCGCCCGGCGCGGGGCGACGGTGGGCACGGTGATGGCCGGGCTGCTCGCCGGCATCCTGCTGAGCCGCACGCTGGCCGGCGTCGTCGCCACCCATGGCGGCTGGCGCGAGATGTTCTGGCTCGCGGTGCCGATCGCGCTGGCCGCGGCGCTGCTGCTGGCCGCGGTGCTGCCGCACAGCGCCCCGGATTCCACGCTGTCCTATCGCCGCCTGCTCGGCTCGATCGGCGGGCTGTGGCTGGAATTCCCGGCGCTGCGGCGGGCGGCGCTGACGCAGGCGGCGCTGTTCGCGGCCTTCTCCAGCTTCTGGACCATCCTCGCCTTCCGGCTGGCGGAGCCGGGCTTCGGCCTCGGCGCCGACGCCGCCGGGCTGTTCGGCCTCGTCGGCGCAGTCGGCATCCTCGCCGCCCCGCTGGCCGGCCGCTTCGCCGACCGGCACGGGCCGAGCCAGGCGGTGATGCTCGGCGCGCTCGCCACCCTTGGCTCGTGGCTGGTGTTCGGCCTGTGGGGCACGCTGGCGGGGCTGGTCGCCGGGGTGATCCTGCTCGATTTCGGGGTGCAGACCGCGCTGGTCTCCAACCAGCACATCGCCTTCTCGCTGCGCCCCGCCGCCCGGGCGCGGCTCAACACCGTGCTGATGGGGGCGATGTTCGTCGGCGGCGCGGCGGGCTCGGGGGCGGCGACCCTCGCCTTCGGCGCCGGTGGCTGGGGCGCGGTGCTGGCGCTCGGCGCCGGCTTTGCCGCCGTGGGCACCGCGCTGCAGATCGCCGGCCTCGCCCGCCGCTCCCCGGGCTGAACCGTTCCGCCGGCGCGGCCCGCGGTGACGAGAAGGGCGGGCCGGCGCAGCCCGCCTTGCGGCTGGTCAGGACCGGCCGCGACAGCCCGGCCGGCCGGCGCCGCTCGGCAGACGGAGAGCCGACAGCGCCGCGCGTCTTCTCTCTCCGCGTGCCGTGTTACTCCGGCAGCGCCGCGCGCTCCTTCAGCAGCGCGTCCAGCTTCTCCTGCTGCTCGGCGATGCGGGCGGCGCTGCGCTCCTCGTCTTCCGCGCCGGAATAGGCCGCAGCCTGCTCGACGAGGTCGCGCAGGTTCTCCCGCAGATCGGCGATGCGCTGGTCGAGCTCGGCGGCGCTGGCGAGGTGGGTGGGGACGGGATCGGTGGACGAGGTCATGGCAGGTTCCTCCTGTCGTTGCCGGCCGGCTCGCCGGCGGGGTGGGGTCGCGGTCCGGCGCATCCTGGCCGGCCCGGCGCACGCGGTCGAGAGCCGGATCGCTCAGGCTCCAGCTTGTTGTTTTGCCGCGTTTTCGTCAGGCGAACCGGAATCCGCTTCGCTCGAACAGGCTCTAGCCCGGCGGCGCCACGCGGTCGAGGCGCCAGATCAAGCCGCGCGGCAGCGGCCGGCCGGGGCGCACCCCGCGGCCACGCCGCGTCAGGGCCGGGCACGGTCCAGCCCCAGCGTCTCCGCCATCCTTACCAGTTCGGCCAGCGAGTGCGCCTTCATCTTGCGCATCACATGGCCGCGGTGGATCTTCACGGTGATCTCGCTGAGCCCGATCTCGGCGGCGATCTGCTTGTTCATGAGGCCGGCGGTGACCAGCGCCATCACCTGCTTCTCGCGCGGGGTCAGCGCCTCGTAGAGCTGCTGCAGGTCGGCGACGGCGCGGCGCGCCTCGCGGCGGGTGCGGTCGAGCTCCAGCGCCGCCGCCACCGCGTCCAGCATGTCCTGGTCGCGGAACGGCTTGGTGAGGAAATCCACCGCCCCGGCCTTCATCGCCCGCACCGACATCGGGATATCGCCATGCCCGGTCATGATGATGATCGGCATGTCGCGGTCGGAACGGGCGAGCTGGCCCTGGAAGTCGAGCCCGCTGACGCCGGGCAGGCGGATGTCGAGCACGAGGCAGCGCGGCCCCTCCGGCAGCTTCGCCGCCAGCAGCTCCGCCGCCGAGGCGAAGAGCTGGACCGAAAGGCCGACCGAGCGGAACAGGCTGGAGAGGGCGCCCCGCAGCGCGGCATCGTCATCCACCACGATCACCAGCGGCTCGATGGGTTCGGGCGGGCGGGGCTGCGGGCGCAGGGTCACGGGGCAGGCTCCTTCCGGGCGGGAAGCACGAGGTCGAACCGTTCTCCGCCCCGGGCGCGGGCACGGCGGTCCATCTGCCATGGTGTATCGACGAGGAAACCGCAAACGGAAAGCCCCGCGGCCGCCCCTGCGGCCCGAGCGGCGCGGCGGAGGGCGCCGGCCGGGCGCGGTGCCGCCAAGGCGCGCGTGCCGCCCGCAGCGGTTCCGGCGCTGCGCGGGGTGGCGGAGCTGAACGCGGTGCCCGCAGCGCCCGGCCGAGGCGTCCGCCGCCGGGCGACCGTCCGCCGCTGCGGCGCGGCGGGCGTCATCACCGGCCGCGGAGCGAAGGGCCGCCCGCCTTGCCGCGCTTCGGGGCGAGATGGGTCGTTCACGAAGCCTCCACGCGCTCCAGCTTTCGGACTCGGCCGATAACGGCCATCACGCCAGCGCGGGGCGGCCATGCCGGCGGCAAATCCCACCGACTAGGGACGATTCCCGCGCCGGGCGTCTATCGAGTTCCCACGCCGCCCGGCCGTTCGTCGCGGACGCAGCAGGCGGAGGGCGGAGAGCGGAGGGGGAAAGGTGGACGGCACACGCCCCGTTGGCAGGAGGCCGCGGGAACGACCACCCGCCACCGGGACGGAGCAAGGCGCCCGACCGGGCGCGACCCGGCGCAACCCATCCGCATCGGCGGGGTCCGCCGCCGAACATCCTCGCCTCGACCAAAGCGACCGCGGAAGCCGCGCCGCTTGCGTGTTGCGTCCCGCCGCTCGCGGTTTGCACCCCGGACCGCCTGACCCCTCCTCCGGCCCCCCGGGAATACCGCCGCGTGGCCGGCCGCCTATACCTAGGTATGAGCGGGCTGTACCCATCAGCGGGCTGACGAACCGCAGGTAGAATGGAGCCGGGCCACGGCTTCACTAAGCTCCATGCCATCGCCGGTGCGCGCCGCCTCCCGCGGCGGACGGCAGAGACCTCGCGAGGAGGGGCCCGTCCCCTCTCCCGCGGCGCCTCTTCCGGACCCGCCAGACGGCGCCCGCCCCCGATGACGATGGAGAATGACCATGTCCTTCCATGTCACGCCGCCTTCCAAAGGCCCCGCCTGCCCCGGCCCGGCCGGCGCGGTACCCCCGGCCGCCGCGCGCGCTGCGGCCTCCGGCCACGCTGGCGCGCCGTCGCGGAGCGGCGCTGCCGTTCCCGCGGCGGCCCGCGACATCGGCGATGCCGGGACGGACGCGGCTCGGGTGATCGACCCGGCGGTGCAGACGCTGCTGGACGCGCTGCAGGCGGCGATGGCTGTCGGCATCCCCGCCGGCGCACCGCCCGAAGGCGGCGGGCGCGCCGCCGTCATCTCCCGAATCCCCAATCTGCCGATGCCCGAGCTGCGGCCCGACCCCGCGACCACCCGGGAACCGCGGCGCCCGAAATCCGGCCTCGTCGCCTGGCGCATGAAGCGCGTGGTGGCCTATGTCGACGCCCATCTCGCCCGCCCCATCGGGCTCGCCGACATGGCGAACGCCGCCGGGCTTTCCCGTATGCACTTCGCCGCCCAGTTCCGCGTCTCGACCGGCCAGCGCCCGCACGAATATCTGCTGCGCCGCCGGATCGAGCGGGCCCAGCAGATGCTGCTCGAAACCCGCGCCCCGCTGGTGGACATCGCGCTCGGCATCGGCTTCCAGACCCAGGCGCATTTCACCACCGTGTTCCGCCGCTTCGTCGGCGATACCCCCCATCAGTGGCGCACCGCCCGCCGCGGCCGGAACTGAGCGCGGCGGGTGGCGCGGCGCGGCGGGGCGCGCGGCAGCCCCGGCTCGCCGGTCGCCTCTCCCGCATCGGCGGACCGGCTCCCATATGCCGAGGCGTCCCACCTTGCCGGCGGCAGCCCATGTGTCGCCATTGCCGGCCGCGGAGCTTTCCCGATGCGCGTTTCCGTCCTTCCCGTCTTCCTCCTTCTCGCCTGCGCCGGCGCCACCACCCCCGCCGCGGCGGATACCGGCCTGCTGTGCCCGTTCATGACCCAGCCGGAGGCGATGCCGACGATCAGTGACCTGCGGCGGCGGATGCCGGCGGGCGACGGCCTCGACGACCCTGTCCAGCTCGCCGCGCTTGTGGATGGGTTGCGCCGCGACGGCGCCTCCCCCGGCCTCGTCGTCGACCATCTCATCGCCGCGCACTGCCCCGCCATTGCCGGCAATCCCGCCCTCACCGAGGAGGAAAAGGCCCATCGCCTCCGGCAGTTCGCGGCGCGGGTGAGCGCGGCGGTCTATGGCTTCGCCCGGGAGGACCGCGTCATCGTCACTCTCGCCCTGCCGCCGGCGACCCTGGCCGCGGCGGAGCAGCGGGCGCGGGAGAGCGACCAGAGCCTCGCCGCCTGGCTGGAGTCCGTCGTCGCAAAGGCCGCGGCAAAGCCCTGACGCGGCCGGACGTCAGGCCGGGCACGTGCCGAACCGGGCAGCGGCTCAGCCGCGGCTCTCGTCGGGGTGGCCGTGAGGATGGCCGTGGTTCGGGTGGTTGCAGGCCGGCCCGTCGCAGCCGGGATGCGACGGGTCCGGCTCCGGCAGCGTCAGCCCGAAGGTCGCGACCAGATCGGCCACCTGCCCCGGCGAGAGATAGCGCGGGTTGAGCCCGCGCAGCAGCAGATAGAGCTTCGCCGTCTCCTCCAGTTCCTCCGCCGCGAACACCGCACCTTCCAGCGTTTCGCCGGCGACCACCGGGCCGTGATTGGCGAGCAGCACCGAGGAATAGCGCCCGCCCAGCCCGCGAATGGCGTCGGCCACCGCCGGGTCGCCCGGGCGGTAATAAGGCACGAGCGCGGTCTGCCCGGCGCGCATGAGGTAATAGGGCGTCATCGGCGGCAGCACCGCGCGGGGGTCGATCTCCGGCAGCATCGAGACCGCGACCGAGTGGGTGGAGTGCAGGTGGACGATGGCCCGCGCCGGCCCGCGCGTCTCATAGACCGCGGCGTGGAGCGGAATCTCCTTGGTCGGCGAGGCGCCGGAGAGCAGCCTGCCCCCGGCGTCCAGCCTTGACAACCGCGCGGGGTCGAGGAAGCCGAGCGACGCGTTGGTCGGCGTCACCAGCCAGCCGCCATCCTCCAGCCGCACGCTGATATTGCCGGAGGAGCCGGGCGTCAGCCCCCGCTCGAACAGCGAGCGGCCGAACAGGCAGATATCCTCGCGAAGCTTGGTCTCGGTCATGGCGGTGTCCTGCTGAAGGCGTCGGCGATGCCGTGGCGCCCGGATGGAGTCGAGGCCGGAGCGGCCAACGGGAATGCCCGGCCCTCGCGCGGTTGGCGGGGGTCCTCGCGCCGGGTCGCGGCGTGGCGGGCGGCTGCCGGCACCGGCGGTCCGTGGGGTTGCCGGCACGGGGGAAGCGGAAGGGTGGCGGCGTGCCGGCAGGCCGCGGGCCCGCCGCCGCACGCGGGATCGTCGCCGTGGACGAGGGCGTCGCCGCGGTGGGGCTCGGCATGGCACGCGCCGCCGGCGCTGCGGCCGGGCCGCCGCCGGCCGCGTCCTCTGCGCCACCCGTCCTGCCGCGGCCACTGCCCATCGACGCACCTTCAGCCGATCTCATCATCCGTGGGCCAGTGTCGCGGCGCCGCGGCTGCGCAGCATAGGCAGCCGCGCCGTCGCCGCCAATCGCCGGCAGGTTGTCCGGCACGGCCGACCCCTGAAGCCGGCCTCGCCCGTCCTGCGCCACGAGTCGCGCCCCCGGCCCCGACCAGGGCGCGCCGGCGGCGAGGCGCCCGCTCTTCGGCGCCGCCGCCGTTGTCGCCCCTCCGGCGGGGCGGTGCGGCCATTGCCGAGGGAACGCATCCCCCGGCGGCCGGTTAACCCACCATCCGGGCCTTGGTGCCCCGACCTCCGGCACAGGCTCGGAAAACCCTCATGCGCCTCCTCACCTCCCTTCTCCTGGGCCTCATCGGCCTGTTCCTGCTCGGCGGCGGCGTCTGGCTGATCGCGCTCGGCGGCAGCGGGTTCTATGCCGCCCTCGGCCTCGGCCTCGTCATCTGCGCCTATCTCGTCTGGCGCCGGAACCGGCACGCCCGGCTGCTTTACGCGCTGCTGGTCGCGGCAACGCTCGCCTGGGCGGTGTGGGAGGTCGGGCTGGACTGGTGGCCGCTCGGCACCCGCGGCGGCCTCGTCATCCTGCTCGGCCTGTGGCTGCTCACGCCCTGGGCGCTCGGCGGGCTAAGGCGCTGGGATGTCGGCCGCGTGGCGCTGGCGGGGGTCATCCTCGTCAGCCTGGGCGTCGCCGGCGCCTCGCTGCTGCGCGACGAGCACCGCATCGACGGCCGGCTGGCGGACAGCGGCGCCGGCACCGCCGGCACCATCGATCCCGTTCCCGCCGGCGACTGGCGTGCCTATGGCCGCACGCTGGCCGGGCAGCGCTACAGCCCGCTGACCCAGATCACGCCGCAGAATGTCGGGCAGCTCGAGGTCGCCTGGACCTACCGCACCGGCGACGTGCGCGGGCCGGACGACGTGACCGAAACCACCTACCAGGTCACGCCGCTGAAGGTGGGCGACCTGCTCTATGTCTGCACCCCGCACAACATCGCCATCGCGCTCGACGCCACCACCGGGCAGGAACGCTGGCGCTTCGACCCCAAGGGCGGGCTCGACAAGAACCGCCAGCACCAGACCTGCCGCGGCGTGTCCTATTACGAAGACACCGCCAGCGCCGCCGGGACGCCCTGCGCGGCCCGCGTGTTCCTGCCGACCTCGGATGCACGGCTGATCGCGCTGGACGCGGCGAGCGGCGAGGTGTGCCCCGGCTTCGGCGAGGGCGGCACGGTGAATCTCTGGGCCAACATGCCCAACCAGCGCAGCGGCTTCTACTATTCCACCTCGCCCCCGGCGGTGGTGAACGGGCTCGTCATCATCGGCGGGGCGGTGAACGACAATTACGCCAATGAATCGCCCTCCGGCGTCATCCGCGCCTATGACGCGCGCAGCGGCGCGCTGGTGTGGAACTGGGATTCCGGCAACCCCGACCGCACCACGCCGCTCACCGGGGGCGAGACCTACACCCCCAACTCGCCCAACAGCTGGTCGGTGTTCAGCGCCGACCCGGCGCTGGGCCTCGTCTATATCCCGCTCGGCAACCGGACGCCCGACCAGCTCGGCATGGACCGCAGCCCGGCGGTGGAGCGGTTCTCCTCCTCCATCGTCGCGCTGGACGTCGCCACCGGACAGGTGCGCTGGGTGCGCCAGACCGTGCATCACGACCTGTGGGACATGGATGTGCCGGCCCAGCCGGTGCTGATCGACCTCACCACCGCCGCCGGCCCGGTGCCGGCGCTGGTCGGCCCGACCAAGCAGGGCGAGATCTTCGTGCTGGACCGGCGCACCGGCGAACCCATCGTCCCGCTGCACGAGATGCCCGCGCCCGGCGGCGCGATCGAGGGCGACACCACCTCGCCGACCCAGCCGGTCTCCGAGCTGAGCTTCAACCCGCCGCCGCTGCGCGAGACCGACATGTGGGGCGCCAGCCTGCTGGATCAGCTGGCCTGCCGCATCCAGTTCCGCTCGCTGCGCTATGAAGGACGCTACACCCCGCCTTCGCTGGAAGGCACGCTGGTCTATCCCGGCAATTTCGGGGTGTTCAACTGGGGCTCGGTCGCGGTCGATCCGGTGCGGCAGGTCATGTTCGGCATGCCGACCTATCTCGCCTTCACCTCCCAGCTCGTGCCCTCCGAGGATATTTCCGCGGAAGAACAGGCCAATTCCAGCGAGGCTGGGCTGAACGTGAACGAGGGCGGCGCCTATGGCGTGCGGATGGGCCCGTTCACCTCGCCGCTCGGCCTGCCCTGCCAGGCCCCGCCCTGGGGCTATGTCGCGGGCGTCGATCTCAAGACCGGCACCAAGGCGTGGATGTACCGCAACGGCACCATCCGCGATGCCGCCGGCGTGCCGCTGCCGCCGGTGAAGCTCGGCGTGCCCGGCATTGGCGGGCCCATTCTCACCGCCACCGGCGTCGCCTTCCTCGCCGCCACCATCGACGACTATATCCGGGCCTATGACGTCAGCACCGGTGCGCAGATCTGGCAGCAGCGGCTTCCCGCCGGTGGCCAGGCGACACCAATGAGCTACGAGGCGGGCGGCCGCCAGTTCGTGGTGCAGGTCGCCGGCGGCCACGGCTCGCTGGGCACCCGGGCCGGCGACTACGTCATCGCCTACGCCCTTCCCGCCGGCCGCTGAGGCCAGCCCAGGCGCCGCGATTGGCGGCAGGGCGTCAGCGGGAGGGCATGCCGGCCCCGCGAGCGGGGGCCACGGCGGCGCTCGCCGCGGGCGGCGCCGGCGGGCCGCTCATGACGCGGTTGCGGCCCGCCGCCTTGGCCCGGTACATCGCGGCATCGGCGTTCCGCAGCACCGCGTCGACGGTGTCGCCGGAACGGCCCGACACGGCGACGCCGACCGAGACCGTCACCGCCAGCGGCTCCCCGCCGACCACGACCTCAAGGGCCTCGACCGCCGCCCGCAGCCGTTCCGCGATGGCCACAGCGGCGGTAAGCTCGGTCCGCGGCAGCAGCACGGCGAATTCCTCGCCACCGATCCGCGCCACCATGTCGCCAGCGCGCAGCGGCGCCCGCAGCGTGCGCGCCACCGCGGCGAGCACGATGTCGCCGCCGCCATGGCCGAAGCGGTCATTGATGGATTTGAACTGGTCGACATCGACGAAGACCACCGCGAAGGGCGGGCCCGCAGCTCCGCCGTCCGCCGCGCCGTGCTGCGCCGCCTCGCGAAACGCCCGCAGATTGGGAAGGCCGGTGAGCGGGTCCTGCCGCGCCGCGGCGTCGAGCGCGGCGTTCTGCGCCGCCACCAGCCGGAGCGCGTCCCGCGCCTGCTGCTCGAACACGTGGAAGAACAGGCCGGAAAAGCCCATGGCCAGGATGAAGGTGGAGACCGCCAGCGGCGAGATGACGAAGGCGCCCTGCGCCAGCGCCGCCGCGAAGGCCACGAAGGCCGCGCCGATGCTGACCCACCCGGCCAGCTGGCCGAGGATGAGAAAGGCGGCACCG
>CAZIXP010000011.1:27515-37085 GCA_964543245.1 uncultured Starkeya sp. | reverse complement strand
ATACGAAACTGATCTTCCACCACCACGAACTGGGCGGTGGTGGCCAGCGCAAAGGCCCCGGAGAGGTACAGCCAGCCGATCAGGATGAAGCGCGCCGGCCAGCGCCGCAGCGCCAGCAGCAGGACAATGTTCAGCGCGATGAACAGCACATTGTTGCGGTCCTGCGGCGGCTCCATCGCCAATAGACCGAGCGCGGTGCCGCCGAGGATGACCGCGCCCCAGCCGAGGGTCGCGATCATCGCGCTGCGCAGGAAGCGGCGGCGCAGCACATCCACCTGCGGCGCGCTGTCAGCCGGCGGATGGGCGCTGACCCTGCCTCGAAGCCTCAACATCATACCGGACCCTTCCCCGGCCGCCCTCGCCTGTCCCCGTATTAAGGAAACCCGACGGCCGGCACCATCGAACTCTTCACCACCGACGCCGCGGTGCGTTCCGCCTCACTCCGGCCCCAGCACATCCCCGCCCGGCGCCCCCGGCGGCGGCGCCCGCTCCGCCACCCGGTTGAGGAAGGCCCGCACCAGCAGGTTCTCCTCCGCGCCGCTGCGGTGGATGAGGAAGAAGGGCGAGAAGAAGTCGCCCGGCTCCTCGGTGTCGACCCGGCACAGCCCACCGTCGCGAAAGCCTTCGGCGTAATGCACCGGTAGGTATCCGATGAAACGGCCGGACCGGATCAGCACCGCCTGCGCTTCCATGTGCTCGACGATCGCCGCCGGCCGCATCTGGCCGAAGCGCTGGAGGTCGAGCCGCTGGAGATAGCGGCGGGCGACGAAGGGCTCGCGGCGGACCTGCGCCGCCGGCACCCGCGCCCGCCCGGCCAGGCCATGCCCCGCCGCGCAGTACAGCGCGTGGCGCTCGCGGAACAGCGGGACATAGACCAGCCCCGCCACCGGCCGCGACACCGGGCCGATGGTGAGGTCGCGAGTGCCCTCGATGACGAGCCGCTCGACGTCTATGGGGGAATCGACGAACACCTCGATGACCGCGGAGGGCGCGCGTTCGCTGAAGGCGGCGAGCAGGCGGGAGAGGTCCCAGAAGGCGTTGGTGGCGATGGCGTCCACCGTGCCGAGCCGCAGCACGCCCTTCAGCTCGCCCGAGATCGAGGCCGCGGTGTTCTGGAACCGGTCCACCGCGGCGAACAGGTCGATGCAGGCGTCGTGGATGCGCTGGCCGGCCTTGGTGAGGGCGAAGCCGGCGCGGCCGCGATGGCACAGCCGGAAGCCGAGCCGCTTCTCCAGCTCGGCGAGCTGGGTCGAGACGGTGGACTGCGAGAGGTTGAGGCTCGCCTGCGCCCCCACCAGCCCGCCGGCGTCCACCACCGCCTTGAACACCCGCAGCAGCCGGAAATCGATGTCGGACAGCCTGCGCATGCGCCCCCGCCACGCCGCGACCGCCGCGGCTCACGCCGCAGGATACGCCGCCCGATACATCGAAACCAGCGATGCATGACCTTCTCATATCCTCTTTTTCGAACCCCGCCGCTGCCGCAGCCTGCGCACGGGCAAGCCGGGACAGGCGCGCCGGGACAGGCACGGCGAGACGGCAGCTTGGGAGGCAGGGGCATGGCGGGAGGCACGGGCATGGCAGCGGCACGGTGGGATATGGAGGCGGTGCGCGCCGCCTTTCCGGGCCTCGCGGTCCGCGACGAAGGCCAGGCCCGGCTCTATGCCGACGCGCCGGCCGGCACCCAGGTCGCCGCGCGCTGCCTGGAGCGGATGAACCGCGCCCTCATCGAGAGCTGCGCCAATGACGGCGGCAGCTTCCGCACCTCCCGCGCCGCCGAGGCGCTGATGCTGGAGGCCCATGCCGGCGCCGCCGCCCTGTTCAACGCCGAGCCCGATGAGATCGTGTTCGGCCTCAACACCACCTCGCTGTTCTTCGCCTTCGCGTACATGCTCTCGCGGGAGTGGAAGCCCGGCGACGAGATCGTGCTGACGCGGATGGACCACGACGCCAATGTCGCGCCCTGGCTCACCATGGCGCAGGAGAAGGGCGTCACCGTCCGCTGGCTGGACTTCAGCCCGGAGAGCTTCGAGTACGACTATGAGTCGCTCGGCGGCCTCATCGGCCCGCGTACCCGCCTCGTCGCCTGCAACCACGCCAGCAACCTGCTCGGCACCGTCAATGACGTCGCCCGCATCGTCGCCGCCGGGCGGGCGGTCGGCGCGGTGACGGTGGTGGACGCGGTGCAGTCCGCCCCGCATCTGCCGGTCGACGTCAAGGCGATCGGCTGCGACATCCTCTGCGCCTCGGCCTACAAGTTCTTCGGCCCCCACGCCGCGGTGCTCTACCTCGCCCCCACGCTGCGCGACCGGCTGAAACCGCTGAAGGTGCGGCCCTCCCCCGCCGCGATGCCGTGGCGCTTCGCCCCCGGCACGCCGTCCTTCGAGGCGCAGGCGGGCACGCTGGGCGCCATCGAGCACATGGCCGCGCTGGGCGAGAGGATGGGCGGGGCCGCCCCCGCCGCCCCGCTGCGCGAGCGGATCGTGGCGGGCTACGCCGCCGCCATCGCCCATGAGGCGGAGCTGATGCGGCTCTTCCTCGACGGCGCCGCCGGCATTCCCGGCCTCACCCTCTACGGGCTTTCCGGCCCGAACCGGCTGGAAGGGCGGGTGCCGACCTTCTCCTTCCGGCTGCCGGGCAAGGACCCGGCGGGCGTGGCGCAGGCGCTGGCGGATGAGAACATCTTCGCCTGGGCCGGCAGCTTCTACGCGCAGGAGGCGGCCGGCCGGCTCGGCATCGGCCCCGGCGGCGGCGTCAACCGCGTCGGCCTCGCCCATTACAACACGCCCGCCGAGGTCGAGCGGCTGGTCGGCGCGCTCGCCGCCCTCGCCGCCGCCTGACCGATCCCCCCACAGGACCCGACCCATGACCGACCGCAAGAACAGCTACGAAACCGGCCGCCTCAACCTGCCCTTCGTCGGCATCTGCACCTTCGGCAAGAACCCCTACCAGCCGGACTGGGACGCCATCGACGCCGACGTCGCCATCCTCGGCGCGCCGTTCGACTTCGGCACCCAGTGGCGCGCCGGCGCCCGCTTCGGGCCCCGCGCCATCCGCGAGGCCTCCACCCTGTTCTCCTTCGGCCATGGCGGCGCCTATGACCACGAGGACGACGTCACCTACCTGCCGGCGGACAAGGTGCGCATCGTCGACATCGGCGACGCCGACATCGTCCACACCGACACCACCCAGAGCCACGCCGCCATCGAGGCCGGGGTGCGCGCCATCCTGAAGGCCGGCGCCCTGCCCGTGGTGCTGGGCGGCGACCATTCGGTCAACATCCCCTGCATCAACGCCTTCGCCGAGGACTGCGCGGCCAGGGGGCCGATCCACCTGGTGCAGATCGACGCCCATCTCGACTTCGTCGACGAGCGCCACGGCGTGCGCTACGGCCACGGCAACCCGATGCGGCGCGCCGCCGAGAAGCCCTATGTCTCCGGCCTCTCGCAGTTCGGCATCCGCAACGTCTCCTCCACCGCGAAGGAGGGCTATGACGACGCCCGCGCCATGGGCTCGGACATCCTGTCGGTGCGGCAGATCCGCAAGCTCGGGGTCGAGGCGGTGCTGGAGCGGGTGCCGGCGGGCCAGCGCTATTACGTGACCATCGACATCGACGGCTTCGATCCATCCATCGCGCCGGGCACCGGCACGCCGAGCCATGGCGGCTTCATCTATTACGAGGTGCTGGAGCTGCTCGCCGGGCTGGCGAAGCGCGGCACCATCGTCGGGGTCGATTTGGTGGAGGTAGCGCCGGACTACGACCACACCGGCTCGACCGCCATCCTCGCCGCGCAGGTCCTGATGAACCTCATCGGCCGCATCATGCACGCCCGGGAGGGCTGAGGGGCAAAGGCGGGAGGGCTGGGCCATAAGCGGGCGGCGGCACTCACCCGCCCCGCCCGCGCCCCGCCGCATCCGCGCGCCTCCACCCGCACCCGCCCCGCGCGGCCTTGCACGGCTCTTGCAGGCCGGCAGCCGCCTCTCTCCCGGAGTTCCCGATGATCAAGAACCCCATCCCCTGGCCCAACGGGGCGAAATGCGCGGCCTGCGTGACCTTCGACATGGATGCCGACAGCCTCATCCATCTCGACTACCCCACTGACGGCAACAACCGCGTCTCCGCCATCTCCATGCTGCGCTACGGCCCCACCGTCGCGGTGCCGCGCATCGTCGAGACCTATCGGCGGCTCGGCATCCGGCAGACCTTCTTCGTCCCGGCCTGGTGCATGGAGCAATATCCCGAAGCGGTGGAGGCGATCCTCGCCGGCGGCAACGAGATCGGCCACCACAGCTATATCCACGAAAACCCCGTGGGCCAGACCCGCGAGGATCAGGCCCACTGGCTCGACGTGGCGAGCGAGGTGCATGTGCGGATGACCGGGCGGGCGCCGCGCGGCTGGCGGGCGCCGCTGTACAATTTCTCGGCGGATTCGCTCGACCTGCTGCTGGAGCGCGGCTTCGCCTATGACGCCTCGCTGATGGGCGACGACGTGCCCTATCTGCTGGAAAGCCGGGCCACCGGCGAGCGGCTGGTGGAACTGCCGAGCCACTGGGGCCTCGACGACTGGCCGCAATTCGTCCAGTCGATGGACCTCGACTACATGATGCCGATCCGTGCCCCCTCCGACGGCTTCCGCATCTTCGTCGAGGAGTTCGAGGCCGCCTATCTCTATGGCGGGCTGTGGGTGCCGGTGGTGCACCCCTTCGCCACCGGCCGTCTCGCCCGCTGGCATGTGGTGGCGCAGTTCCTCGAGAAGGTGCGCGAGCGCGGCGACGTCTGGTTCGCGCCGATGGAGGAGATCGCCGCCCACGTGCGGCATGTCATCGCGAGCGGGGCCTATCAGCCGCGGGTCGAGCGCATCCCCCAATACGCCGCGCCCATCGGCAAAGCCTTGCCCCGGCGCTGATCAGGGCCGGGAGACGGGCCGGCGCAATCCGTCAGGGACGGGCTCGTGTCCCGGCGGGGACGGACCTTTGTCCCGGCGGGGACTGACCCATGTCATTGAACCGCCCAAGACAGCCGCCTAGACCGGTGACGGGTTACTACCAAGGAGGTTCCCCATGTCACATTCCCTCACCCGTTTCGCCGCCGCCATTGGTCTCGCCGGTCTGGTCAGCGTGGGCATGGCCGGCTCGGCCTTTGCCCTGACCGGCGCCGATTTCCTCGCCCAGTACAACAAGGACGGCGACCAGACGCTGGAAATCCCCGAGGCAATCGACCTCGGCACCAAGACGTTCCACGCCATCAACCCGGACGGCGACACCACGCTGGAGCCGGACGAGACCGAAGGCCGCCTGACCAAGAAGGACTGGGCCAAGATCAACAGGGACGGCGACCAGACCCTGGAACTCGACGAATATCTCTCGCTGGTGCGCGCCCGCTTCAATGCCGCCGACAAGAACAAGGACGGGAAGCTGACCGCCAAGGAACTGGATTCCAAGGCCGGGCAGAGCCTGCTCAAGCTCATCGTGAAGTGAGCCGTCCGGCCCGTGGCGCGGCGGCTCAGTCCGGGGGATAGCCGAAGCTCGGCTCCATCCGGTCGAAGGTGGCGTCCATCGCGTAATAGGGCATGAAGGGCAGGCTGAAATGGCCGTAGCGCAGCGAGAGCTGCGCCTCGGCCGTAACCTCGTCCGCCTTCTTCAGCGCGGCGAGGTAGATCGCCGAGGCGAGCCCGGTGCGGTCGGAGCCGGAATAGCAGTGGATCAGGATCGGCCGGGGTGCGTCCTTCATTGCCGCGATGAAGGTCGCGACCTCCGCGTCGGTCAGCTCGCGGCGCGCCGACCATGACAGGTCCACCAGCCTTATGCCGGCGGCGGCGGCGATCCGGGATTCCTCGCGATACCACTCCCGCGCCTCCGCGGTGCCGCGCAGATTGACGATGGTGCGGATGCCGCGGGTGGCGATCACGTCCTTCAGCCGGGTCGGGGAGAGGGTGGCGGAGCGGTACAGCTCGCCGTCGATCACGGTGTGGACATTGCCGGTGAGATAGTGCCAGCCGGCATAGCCGCCCGCCGGCAGCAGCACCGCCGCGAGCGCGACGGCGAGGCAAAGGCGCCACGCTCTCCACCGCCCGGCCGACCGCGCCATGACTGAACTCCCTCACTCCAGCAGGAAGTCCTAGCGCGCCAATCCTGTCGGAATCCTGTCGGCCGCACGATACCGCCGAAAAACCTTCCGCGACAGCAATCACGAGGCTCCGACAGCCGGCGGACAGCCGGGCCGGCCTATCCCTTGCGGCGTCGGCAGCGACCGACACAACGAAAGGGAAACACCATGCGCATCATCACCGCCGCCCTCACCGCCGTCCTGCTCGCCGCGCCCGTCGCCGCCATGGCCGGCCCGGTCTGCACCACCGAAGCCAAGGACAAGTGGCTGAGCGAGGACGCCATGAAGGCGAAGGTCGCCGAGATGGGCTACCAGAAGATCAAGACCTTCAAGACCACCGGCTCCTGCTACGAGATCTACGGCTACACCAAGGACAACCGGAAGGCCGAAGTGTACTTCAACCCGGTGACCGGCGCCGTCGTGAAGTCCGAGATCGACTGAGCCGACACCGCACCATGGTCACCCAGGACAAGCCGGCCGGGACGCAGCAGCGCCCGGCCGCGGCCACCGCGACGGTCCCGGTGTGGGACCCTCTGGTGCGCCTCTTCCACTGGACCGTCGTGGCGGGCTGCGTGCTGAACCTGTTCGTCGTGGAAGACGGCGGGCTGGCGCACAAGGTGATCGGCTATGCCGTCGCCGCCGCCCTCGCCATCCGCCTCGTCTGGGGCTTCGTCGGCACGCCCCATGCGCGCTTCTCCGATTTCGTGCCCACCCCCTCCCGGCTGGCGGCCTACCTCGCCGCGCTGGCGCGGGGCCGCGAGCCGCGCATGCTGGGCCACAACCCCGCCGGCGCGGTGATGATGCTGGCGCTGATGGCGCTGCTCGCCGGCGTCAGCGTCACCGGCTGGATGATGGGCCTCGACGCCTTCTGGGGCGCCGACTGGCTGGAGGAGCTCCACGAGACGCTGGCCAACGGCATCCTCGTGCTCGCCCTGTTCCACGCCGCGGCGGCGCTGTTCGAAAGCTGGCGCCATCGCGAGAATCTGGTCTGGTCGATGGTGACGGGGCGGAAAAAGGCCTAGAATCAACGCCGCTGGATACCGTGGCCGGGGGGCCGACGCCATGAGGCTGCTGCTGATCGAAGACAGCCCGCGCCTGCGCGAGCTGGTGGGGGAGACCATCCGCGACGCCGGCTGGCGGCTCGACGCTGTCGGCACGGCAGCGGAGGCCGAGGCCGCGATCGGGGAGGAGGAGTACGACCTGATCCTGCTCGACCTCGGCCTGCCCGACGGCGACGGCCTCGACCTCGTGCGCGGCCTGCGCCGCCGCCGGCGGATGACCCCGGTCCTCATCATCACCGCCCGCGGCGCGGTGGACGAGCGCATCGCCGGGCTCGACGCCGGCGCCGACGACTACCTCGCCAAGCCGTTCAACAATGGCGAGCTGCTCGCCCGCGCCCGGGCGCTGCTGCGCCGCGCGCCGCTCGCGGTCGCCCCGGTGCTGGAAGCCGGGGCGCTGCGCTTCGATCTCGCCACGCTCGAGGTGAGCTGCGCCGGCACCACCATCGCCCTCACCCCGCGCGAGCGGGCGGCGCTGGAAATCCTGATGCGCGACCTCGGCCGCGTCACCGCCAAGCGGGTGCTGGAGGCCAAGCTCTCCGGCTTCGACGAGGAGATGTCCACCAACGCGGTGGAACTGCTGCTCTCGCGCATCCGCAAGAAGCTCGCCGCCCATCCCACCGGCACCGCGATCGAGACCGTGCGCGGGGTCGGCTACATGCTGCGCGAGGTTGCGGGGTGAGCGCGCGGGCGCGCCCGCTCGCCAGCCTGGTCGCCCGGCGCATCGTGCTGTTCGCGGCGCTGGCGATGCTGGCCCAGCTGGTGGCGGTGCTGTGGGAATATGTCCGCGAGCCGGACAACCTCGCCCGGCTGCTGCTGGAGCGCGAGACCGAGGCGCTCGCCGCCGGCTTCACCCTCCATGACGGCCGGCTCGGCTACGAGCTGCCGGAGGGGCTGCACGCGCGCTACGGCCGCGAGGGCTCGGGCTATGTGGCGCGGGTGCGCACCACCTCCGGGGTGATCCTGTATTCGCAATGCGATGAATCCTGCACCGAGCA
This sequence comes from uncultured Starkeya sp., assembly GCA_964543245.1. GTDB lineage: Bacteria > Pseudomonadota > Alphaproteobacteria > Rhizobiales > Xanthobacteraceae > Ancylobacter. The sequence continues at coordinate 28,923 of CAZIXP010000011.1, read as the reverse complement.
TTTCCTGCCCCTCGAGCTGAACCCGCCCTCCTTCTGGATGCGGATGCGCAGCGAGGGCTACCCGCTCTCCTTCGCCGGCGGCCACACGGTGGAGATCGGCACCCGCCGCGCCTTTATCGAGCTGGCGATCGACCGCGACCCGCAGCACGCGGTCTGGCGGGTGCTGGCGGACGAGGCGATCGACCACATGCTGGTGCCGATGTCGCTGACGCTGCTGTTCGTGCTGGGTGCCAGCCTCGTCTCCATCCGCGCCGCGCTGCACCCGGTGCGGGAGGCGGCGGAGGCGGCGGAGCGGCTCGACCCGATGCATCCCGAAGGCGCGCTCGCCACCGCCGGCATGCCGCTGGAAATCGCCCAGCTCGCCGGCGCGGTGAACCGCTCCTATGCCCGGGTGCGCGACCTCGTCTCCGGCCAGAAGCTCTTCACCTCGGCCATCGCCCACGAAATCCGCCCGCCGCTCGCCATCGTGCGGCTTGAGCTGGAGCGGATCGACCACCCCCGCGCCCGCAAGGCGCTGGCGGAGCTGGACGAGCTCTCGCGCTTCATCGACCAGATCCTCGCCCTCGCCCGGCTGGAAGCCGCCGACCGCCGCGGCTTCGTCGCCATCCCGCTCGATCCCTTCCTGGAGGAGATCGTCGGCTCCATGGCCGGCTTCGTGTTCGAGCGCGGCGGCAGCATCGGCTTCGAGCCCTCCGCCAACCCGGTGGTGGAGGGCCAGCCGGCGCTGCTGCGCGACGCGGTGCGCAACCTCGTGGAGAATGCGGTCCGCCATGCCGGGCCGGGGGCCGCCATCCTCATCGCCTCCGACCCGCGCGGCGCCATCGTGGTGAGCGATGACGGCGTCGGCTTTTCCGCCCCGCCGCGGCCGGATGCGCCGGGCTTCTACAAGCGCGCCGGCGGGCTCGGCATCGGGCTGGAGATCGTGCGCCGCATCGCGGCGCTGCACGGCGCCCGCTTCACCATCGCCCCGGGCACGGGGGAAGGCCCGCCGCGCGGGACCATCGCCCGGATCGACTTTCCCGCCACCCTCGACGGCACCGACCGGCCCGCCGGCACCGAGGCTCCGCCCGGCTGAGCCGCTGCAGGACTGGCAGGCATCCACCCACTGCGCGTCGACCAGCCGCGCCATCCGCTCCGGGGCGATGCGAAGCGCGCTGGTGGTGGAGCCCGCGGCCGGCACCACCTCGTCGAACGCCCGCAGCGACACGTCGCAATAGACCGGCAGCGGCGTGGCGAGCCCGAACGGACACACCCCGCCCACGGGATGGCCGGTCAGCGCCACCACCTCCGCCGGGTCGAGCAGGCTCGCCTTGCCGCCGAAGGCCGCCTTGGCCTTGCGGTTGTCGAGCCGGGCATCGCCCCGGGTGACCAGAAGGAAGCGCCGCTCGCCGACCCGCAGCGACAGCGT
>CAZIXP010000011.1:0-27505 GCA_964543245.1 uncultured Starkeya sp. | reverse complement strand
AGGCGGCCTTTCGGGCTCAGCTCGCCGCGGAGGCGATGCGGGCCGGCGCGACGCCATGGCCCTGCGCCGCCTCGGCGACCGTGGCGGTGGAGCTTTCCAGCTCGATCACGGCGATGTCGGGAGCATGGAGGGCGAGAAAGGCGCGGACGGATTCGACACTCATGGCCCTACCCTGCCACGGCGGCGGGCGCCCGTCAGCGGGAGATCGCGACGGGCGCTCAGTTCGGGGCGTAGCGCTCCAGCAATTCGCGGGTGCGGGCCTGCGTCAGCTCCAGCGCGCATTGCTGCTGGGCGGCGGTGGTGCCGCTGCCATTGTGCCATTCCGCCGCCACCAGCTCGAACCGGCAGTCGGCATCGCGAAAGGCGAGCCACGCCTTCTGCGCCGCCAGCAGGTTGGCCTTCCACGCCGCCTTCTGGTCGGCCGGGGTGTCGGGATCATCGGCGATGAGGCCGTTGACCTTCTTCCACGCCGCGTTGAGCGCGGCATCGGCCTTGGCGAATTCGGTGATGAGGCAGTCGGTGAGGGCATAGCCACCGGCCTCGGCGCACGGGGCGGACGGCGAGGACGGCGGCGGCGCGGCCTGCGCCGCCGCCGGCGCCGAGGCCGCCGCCAGCAGGACCGCCGGCAGCAGCAGGACCACCGGCAGCCGCAGGCGTGCCAGCACCGGCAGCCGCCTCAGCCGCGCCATGAAAGCCGGCGCCGGCACGCGGGAGCGCACCGGCCGGGGAAGAAAACACCTCTGCATACATCACCTTGCGTCACGTGGTTGGCCTATTCGATCCTTGTTATGGTGCGCGGGTGGACGAACTCCACCCCTCCGGACCCCGGCCCATGGACGCCAGCCTGCCCGATGAGCTGATCGGCCATCTCTACGATGCCGCAGTCGACGCCCGGCTGTGGCAAGGCACCGCCGGGCACATCGCCCGCGCCTTCGATTCCACCAGCGCCGTCGTCAAGGTGCATGGCACTGCGGGCGAGGTCGAGTTGCTGGAAACGACCGACAACATGGTCGTGCCGGAGCAGAAACGGGCCTGGACCGAAGACTGGCACCGCCGCGACCTCTGGGTGCAGCGCAGCGTCGCTCATGGCATGGACCGCATCGTCACCGCCGAGATGCTGGTGTCGCCCGAGGAACAGCGCCGGAGCGGCTTCTATCGGGAATGGCTGGCGGCCTTCGATATCTTCCATCTGGTCGGCGCTGCCTTCACCCTGGGCGATGGCGCGGTGGGCGTGCTCGGCATTCACCGGCCGGAATCCGCCCCGCCCCATGACGCGCGGGACCGCCACGCCGCGGCGCTGCTGCTGCCGCATCTGGCCCGCGCCGTCCGTCTCGGCCGCCACCTCACGAAGGCACGTCTCGCCCAGGCCGCCGCCCTCGACGCGCTGGACCGCCTCGACACCGGCGTGCTCGTGCTCGATCGGCGCGGCCGGATCGTCCATGCCAACGCGCCGGCGGAAGAAAGCCTGCGCGCCAGCGCCGATGTCGGCGTGCTGCACGGGCGTTTCTATCTGCGGGACCCTCTGCTGCAGGACCGCTTCGCCCGCGCGCTGCGCGCCGCGCGGGCAGCGGGCCGCCCGGCAGCGCCCCGGCGGCCCTCGCGATCGGCCGGGCGGGACGATTGCCCCTGACCCTGACCGTCGCCCCGCTGCGGCCGCGCTGGTCGCCGGGTCTCGATCCGGGGCCGCTGGCCCTGGTTTTCCTGAAGGACCCCGAACGCCCCTCCCTTCACCACGACCGGCTGCGGGAGCTGTTCGGCCTCACCGCCACGGAAGCCGCGATCGCAGCGGAACTCGGCGCCGGCCGCTCCGCGGAGGAGATCGCCCTCCGCCAGCGCATCGGCATCGGCACCGTGCGCTGGCACCTGAAGAACATCCTCGCCAAGACCGGCACCTCCCGGCAGGCGGAGGCCGCCGCCCTGCTGGCGCGCAGCGTCGCGACCCTGCCCGCGCACGACGATCCCTGAGCCTTCCCCCCTGTATGGGAGGGGAAAGCCGCCCGCACCGCGCGGCACTCTCGGCCCCGGAAATCCCCTGCCCCACCGGTCGCGACGCGATGCCTCCCGCAGCGCGCCGGACGCGCCCGGACGCTGGGCAGGGCCATGGGGCGCCGGGCGACGAAGGAGCTGGCATGAAGGAATTTCGGGGTATCCTGAAGCGCGTCGGCGCCAAGGAAGGCGACATGATCGTCAATACGAGCGTCAACAGTCCGGTGGGCCATGTCCGCGTCTCCGGCACCGTCTCGGTGATCGAGATCGGCGACACCGTTCTGCGCGACGTCAGCTGCATGAAAGACATGTACGACCTGCTGGATGTCGGCGAGGACGCGATCCTCTTTGTGCATTTCAAGAACTTCTACAAACCGGTCATTCTGGGCGTCGCCTATCCCGGACGCCGGCGCGGCTTCGCGGTGCCGCTCATCGCGGTGATCGCGAACACCATCCTGTCGCTGTTCCTCTTCCCGATCCTGTCCCTTCTCTTCGGGTTCATGATCGGGTTCCTCCTCGGCGAGGTGGCCGGGGTGGCCGTCATGCTCGGCGGCTTCGCCCTCACTTTCTACAACGCCGTCATGCTCATCGTCGGCTATGTGCAGACCGCTGCCGGCGTGCGGCGCGCGCGGGCGTGACGGCGGGCCGGCCTCCCATCCTCCGTCCGCCGCCGCTTGAGGGATCCCGCCGGCGGGCCGGCAGGCGGCAGGCCCGGCCGCGCCCGCGACGCGCCCGGCTCACATCCCGCGGAAAAGCCCGGCAGCGGCCCACCGGCGCCGCATCCGCACCCATCCCGCCGCGGCAACGGCGGTTTTCGTCACGATCCGACATAATTGACCGGGGTCAAGGACCGGCCGGCGTGGATGGGAAAGGTTGGCGGCCATCAGGAGAGAGCCCCATGACCAACATGATGAAGGCCGCCGTCTGCCGCAGCTTCCGCACCCCGCTGGTGATCGAGGAACGGCCGATCCCCGAGCCGGGTCCCGATCAGATCCTCGTGCGCATCGCGGCGACCGGCGTCTGCCACACCGATCTCCACGCCGTGAACGGCGACTGGCCGGTGAAGCCCAATCCCCCCTTCATCCCCGGCCACGAAGGCGTCGGCACCGTCGCCGCCCTCGGCCGCAATGTAAAGCGGGTGAAGGAAGGCGACCGGGTCGGCGTGCCGTGGCTGCACACCGCCTGCGGCTACTGCCCGCATTGCCGCACCGGCTGGGAAACCCTCTGCGGCTCGCAGCAGAATACCGGCTATTCCGTGAATGGCAGCTTCGCCGACTACGCCCTCGCCGACCCGAACTATGTCGGCCGCCTGCCCGACAACCTCGCCTGGGGTCCGGCGGCGCCGGTGCTCTGCGCCGGGGTCACGGTCTATAAGGGGCTGAAGGAAACCGAGGTGAAGCCGGGAGAGTGGGTCGCCATCTCCGGCATCGGCGGGCTCGGCCACATGGCGGTGCAGTACGCCAAGGCCATGGGCATGCATGTCGCCGCCGTCGACATCCACCCCGAGAAGCTGGCGCTGGCCCGCACGCTCGGCGCCGAGATCGCCATCGACGCCCGCGAGGAGAACCCGGCGGCGCTGCTGCAGAAGCAGATCGGCGGTGTGCACGGCGTGCTGGTCACCGCGGTCTCCCCCGCCGCCTTCGAGCAGGCCTTCGGCATGCTCCGCTCCCACGGCACCATGGCGCTGGTGGGCCTGCCGCCCGGCCACTTCGCCATGCCGATCTTCGACACGGTGCTGAAGCGCATCACCGTGCGCGGCTCCATCGTCGGCACCCGGCAGGACCTCGAGGAGGCGCTCGACTTCGCCGGCGACGGGGCGGTCGCGGCCCACTTCTCGTGGGACCGGCTGGAGAACATCAACGCCATTTTCGCCAGGATGGAGGAAGGCGGGATCGACGGCCGCATCGTGCTGGAGATGAACTGAGGCCCGCCGGTCGGGCCGGACGGCGCGCGAGGCCGTCATACACCCGGTGATCGGCCTCATCGTCCACCTCACCGCACCGACCCTCCACCGACCCTCCCGCCCCGCGCGGCCCCGCCCGGCCGGCTGAACCGGCGGCGGGGATGGCCGGCACCCGCCCGCCCCGCGACCCGCCCGGGCCGCTGAACCGGCGGACGGGCCGAGCCGTAAAAGGCGGGATTCGGGAGGGAAACCATGCACATCATCTATGGCGGCAGCGGCGGGATCGGCGCCGCCCTCGCCCGCCGGCTCGCCCGCAGCGGGGCAAAACTTCACCTCGTCGCCCGCGACCGCCCCCGGCTCGAAGCGCTGGCGCGGGAAACCGGGGCCGGCTTCACCGCGGGTGACGTGCTGGACCCCGACCTGTTCGCCCGCGTCGCCGCCGACGTGCCGGGGCCGGTGGCGGGGCTCGCCTACGCGGTGGGCTCGATAAACCTCAAGCCTCTGACGAAGCTGAAGGAATCGGATTTCCTCGGCGATTTCCGCGTGAACGCGCTGGGCGCCGCGCAGGCGGTGCAGGCGGCTCTGCCGGCGCTGAAGGCGTGGGAGGGCACGGCCGCGGTGGTGCTGTTTTCCACCGTCGCGGTGCAGCAGGGCTTCCCCGCCCATGCCAGCATCGCCATGGCCAAGGGCGCGGTGGAAGGGCTGACACGGGCCCTCGCCGCCGAGCTGGCGCCGACGCTGCGGGTCAACGCCATCGCCCCCTCGCTGACCCGCACCCCGCTGGCGGCGGCCCTGACGTCGAATGAGCAGATGGCCGGCGCCATCGCCCAGCTCCACCCCCTGCAGCGCCTCGGCGAGCCCGACGACATCGCCGCGTTGGCCCAATACCTCCTCTCCCCCGAGGCGGGCTGGATCACCGGCCAGATCATCGGGGTCGACGGCGGCCGCTCCACCCTGCGCAGCCGGGGCTGATCGTGCCGAAACGGCGGGAAAAGGCTGATTTTCCGCGGAAAATCTGCCGCGTGTGCGCGCGGCCCTTCAGCTGGCGCAAGAAATGGGAGCGGGTATGGGACAGCATCGAGACCTGCTCCGACCGCTGCCGCGGCGAGGCCCGCCGCCGCCGCACCCGCCAGCCGGGCTGATGCCGGGCACGCCACGGCCGGACACAAGCCATTGATCAGGAAAGAGAATCTTCGTGACGCGGTCTAAGCGGCGCGGGCCGTGCGGGCCAGCCAGGCGGCGCCGGCAAGCCCGATCGCCAGCAGCACCGTCAGCAGCCCCACCACGCCGGCCCATTCCCCCTTCGCCCAGAACACCCCGCCGAGCGTGCCGATGACGCTGGAGCCGAGGTAATAGGCGAAGAGATAGAGCGAGGAGGCCTGCGCCTTGGAGTGGCGGGCATTGGCGCCCACCCAGCTGCTGGCCACCGAATGGGCGCCGAAGAAGCCGAAGGTGAGCGCGGCGAGCCCCAGCAGGATGACCGGCAGGCTCGGCACCAGCGTGATCAGCGTGCCCCCCAGCATCAGCCCCATCGACAGGCACAGCACTGGCCCCCGGCCGATCCGCCCGCCGAGATCGCCGATATAGGCCGAGGCAAAGATACCGACGAGATACACCGCGAAAACGAGGCTGACCGTGCTCTGGCGCAGATGGAACGGCGCCGCCATCAGCCGGTAGCCGGTGTAGTTGTAGACGCACACGAAGCTGCCCAGCAGCAGGAAGCCGGTGAGGAACAGCGCGCGCTGCCGGGCATCGCCGAGATGGGCGAGGAAGGCCGCCAGCATCACCCGCGGCGAGGGCGAGGCGCGGCGGAAATTGCGCGAGTCCGGCAGGCTCCACCACAGCACCAGCCCGCACACCACGCCCAGCGCGCCCACAGCGAAAAGGCCGTGCCGCCACGAGAAGAAATCCGCCACCACGCCGACGATGGCCCGGCCGCCGAGCCCGCCGAGACCCGAGCCGCCGATATACAGCCCCATGGCCAGCCCGACCGACTCTTCGTGCATCTCCTCGCCGACATAGGCCATCGCCACCGCCGGCAGCCCGCTGAAGGTGATGCCGGACAGCGCCCGCAGCCAGACGAAGTCGTTCCAGTCGCGCACGAAGGGGCAGGCCATCATCAGCAGCGATGAGGCGATGAGGGAGGCGACCATTACCGGCTTGCGTCCCACCACCTCCGACAGCGCCGAGGCGACCAGCATCGCCACCGCCAGCAGCGCCGTGGTGGCGGAGAGCGCGAGGCTGCTCTGCGCCGGGCTGATGCCGAATTCCGCGGAGAACAGCGGCATCAGCGGCTGCACGCAGTAGATCAGCGCGAAGGTGGAGAAGCCAGCCGAGAACAGCGCGAGATTGGTGAGGATGAAATGGCGGGTCCCCTTGCGGATCAGCTGGTCCGAGCCGGGCATGGCGGCGGGTGACGCAACGGGCGTGGAGAGGTCGAGCGCGGAAGGGGGGACAGGCTTGGTCATGGGGGCGGGCCGCGGGGGAATGATGTTGACGGGAGTGATGCGGCTGGCCATCCATATTGTCCAATACCGGTTTCGTTGCGATCAATAGGTCTGTCGAATGGATCTCCGGCACCTGCGGTCCTTCGTCGTGCTGGCCGAGGAGCTGCATTTCGGCCGGGCGGCCCAGCGGCTGGGCCTTTCGCAGCCGCCGCTCAGCCAGCAGATCCAGGCGCTTGAAAACGAGATCGGCGGGCCGCTGCTCGCCCGAACCAGCCGGCGGGTGGAGCTGACCGAGGCGGGGCGGCTGTTCCTGCCGGAGGCGCGGGCCGTGCTGGCGCGGATGGCGCAGGCCATGCAGATCGGCCAGAGGGCGGCACGCGGCGAGGTTGGCGAGCTGCGCATCGGCTTCACCGCCTCGGCGCCGCTCGCCAACATCATGCCGGCGCTCATCCATGCCTTTCGCGAGGCGCGCCCCGCGGTGCATCTGACGCTTCAGGAGATGCTGAGCACCCAGCAGATACAGGCGCTGCGCGACAACGCGCTCGACGTCGCCTTCCTGCGTGCGCCGGCCGACCCCACCGCCGCCGATGACAGCGTCACCGCGGTGGAACTCCATCGCGAGGAACTGCTGCTGTTCCTCCATGCCAATCACCGTCTGGCACAGACGCCGCCGGCGGCGCGAATCCAGCTCGGCGAGCTTGCCGGCGACCCGTTCGTGCATTTTTCCGCCGAAGCCGGCGCCAGCACCTCGGAACAGTTCTACGCCCTGTGCCGGGAAGCGGGGTTCCGCCCGCGGATCAGCCAGGAGGCCCGCGAGGCGATCACCATCATCGGTCTGGTGGCGGCCGATCTCGGCGTCTCGCTGATGGCCTCCTCCTTCCGCTCGATCAACCTGCCGCATGTGGTGACCCGCCGGCTGGCGGAGCCGGTGCCGCACCTCACCACCTGGCTGGCGCACCGCGCCGGGGATGCCTCGGCGGTGGTGAAGGCCTTCCTCGATCTCGCGCAGAAGCGGGGCGCTCGCGGCTGAATCGTCGCGGGCCGGCGCGAAGACCCCGCGGGACCACCACCTCGCAGGCGGCGGCACCGGGCCCTATCATGCCAGCCGGCGCGAATCCCGCGTCGCTCCTGCCGGGGAAGCCATGTCCCGCCTCGACCGAGACCGCATGCTGGTGGCCGTGCTCGACCTCGGCAGCTTCGCCGCGGCGGCGCGCCGGCTCGGCACCAGCAGCGGGCAGGCCTCCAAGCTGGTGTCGCAGCTCGAAGCGGAGCTGGGCGTGCAGCTTCTGAGCCGCACCACCCGCGCCCTCGCCGCCACCGAAATCGGCCAGGCCTATTACGAGCGGGTGAAGGCGCTGTTGGAGGAGTTCGACGCGCTCGACGCCTCGGTGCGCAACGCCTCCGCCGCGCCGGCCGGCCGGCTGCGGCTGAGCGCGCCCGCCTCCTTCGGCACCTGCCAGCTGGTGCCGCAGCTCATCGCCTTCGCGCAGGAATTTCCTGCCATCCAGCTTGATGTCAGCTTCTCCGACCGGCTGGTGAACCTGATCGACGAAGGGTTCGATGCGGCCATCCGCATCGGGCGGCCGGGCGATTCCAGCCTCATCGCCCGCAAGCTGTGCGACAGCCGGGTGGTGGTGGTGGCTTCGCCCGGCTATCTCGCCGACCACGGCACGCCGCGCCAGCCGGAAGAGCTGGCGAACCACGCCTGCATCATCGACACCAATTTCCCCGATCCGCTGAACTGGGATTTTCATCCCGCCGGCGCCGTCCAGCCGATGCTGGTGCCCGCCGCCGCCCGCCTGCGCTTCTCCAATGCCGAAGCCTGCCTCGACGCCGCGATCGCCGGGCTCGGCATCGCCCGGATGCCGACCTTCATGGCTGGCGAAAGCCTGCGGGCGGGGCGGATCGTGCCGCTGCTGCGGGGGCTGGAGGCGCCGCCGCGCGGCATCTTCGCCATCTACCCCCCGGGCCGGCACCTCGCCGGCAAGGTGCGGGCGCTGGTCGATTTCCTCGCCTGTCGTTTCCACGGCGAGCCGGAGTGGGATCGTGGCTGGTAGCTTCCTTCCCCAATGGAAGCAATCTTCCGCCCGGCACAGGCGTAATCAAACGGCGCCGGCCCCGGCATGATCCGCGCGACCTTCACACCTCGCGAGACCCCCTCATGACCGACGCCCGCACCGCCCCCTATGCCGCGCTCCTGCTCCGCCTCACGCTCGGCATCCTGTTTCTCGCCCATGCCGGGCTGAAGATCTTCGTGTTCACCCCCGCCGGCACCGCCGGCTTCTTCAGCTCGCTTGGCCTGCCGGGCTGGCTGGCCTATGTCACCATCGTGTGGGAAGTGGTCGGCGCCATCGCCCTCATCCTCGGCATCTATGCCCGGCTGGCGGCTCTGGCGCTGATTCCGATCCTTGTCGGCGCGCTCGTGACGGTGCACCTTGCCGCGGGCTTCTTCTTCACCAACCCGAATGGCGGCTGGGAATTCATCGCCCTGTGGATCGCCGGCCTGCTGGCGTTGGCCCTCACCGGCGACGGCCCGCTGGCGCTGAAGCCGACCACCCGGGCGTGAATCCCGGCCGGCGGCGCGCCCGTCCCGGGGCGCGCCACCGCAAGCTTCCCCACCTCAACCGGAGCGCGGCATGCTCGTCGACGGCAAATGGACGGCAGAGTGGCACCCGGTGCAGGCCACCGACGCCAAGGGCGGCTTCGTCCGCCAGATCTCCGGCTTTCGCCACTGGGTCACACCGGACGGCGCCGCCGGCCCCACCGGGGAAGCCGGTTTTCCGGCCGAGTCCGGGCGCTACCACCTGTATGTCGCGCTGATCTGCCCATGGGCGTCGCGGACCCTGATCGCCCGCGCGCTCAAAGGGCTTGAAGACGTCATCTCGGTCTCGGTGGTGGAACCTGCGCTCACGGATGAAGGCTGGCGCTTCGGCGACTATCCCGGCGCGGACCGCGACACGCTGAACGGCGCGACCTACATCCATGAGCTCTATACCCGAGCCGACCCGCATTACACCGGGCGCGCCACGGTTCCGGTGCTGTGGGACAAGCAGCGCGGCACCCTCGTGAACAACGAGTCCGCCGACATCGTGCGGATGCTGAACAGCGGCTTCGGCGATCTCGCCAATTCCACCGTCGATCTCTACCCCGAGCCGTTGCGCCCGCAGATCGACGCGCTGAACGAGGCCATCTATCCCCGCCTGAACAACGGGGTGTACCGTGCCGGCTTCGCCACCACCCAGATCGCCTATGAGGAAGCCTTCGCCGATGTGTTCGGCATGCTGGACGAGCTCGAAGCGCGGCTCGCCGCGGGCGGGCCCTTCCTGTTCGGCGACCAGCTCACCGAAACCGACATCCGGCTGTTCGTCACGCTGGTGCGGTTCGATCCGGCCTATCACGGGCTCTTCAAGTGCAATCGGCGGATGCTGAAGGACTATGAGGCCCTGAGCGGCTTCCTGCGGCGGATGCTGGCGGTGCCCGGGGTGCGGCCGACGGTGAATGTCGACCACATCAAGCGCGGCTACTACTCGGTAAAGGCGCTCAACCCCAACGGCATCGTGCCGGCCGGACCCGCGCTGGACTGGCTCTGAGGCCGCTCGATACCGCCCTCGCGACCCGCTGAGGTGCTATTGCACCGAACACGCAGCGGTAGGTTGCACAGGCCATGCCGCCGTTGTTCTCTCCGTGCGTGGCGCGAAAGAGGATGCGGCGTTGAGTACCATCAGAGGCATGTTCCGGGCGTCCCCGCCGCGTGCCGCCGTCGACACCACGGCGGCCCACGCTCGCGCACGACAGATCGGCGCCGCTGCCGGCCCATCGGTGGCGGCGCGATGAGCGGCGTCACGCCGGACATGCTGGCCAGCTGCGCGGCCGAGCCGATCCGCATTCCCGGCGCGATCCAGCCGCAGGGCGCGCTGATGGTGCTGGCACCGGACAGCGCCGCGCTTCTCCATGCCAGCCGCAACCTGCACGACGTCACCGGCCTGTCCGCCGGCCTCGGGGAGCGGCCCGATGCCGACGCACCCGAGCTGCGCCGCCGCATCGACGGGTGGCTGGCCTCAGGCGAACCGGCGACGCTGAATGTCGTCGAGATCGGCGGCCGCCGCTTCACCCTGAGCGGACACCGCTCGGCGCAAGGCGCGGTGATCGAGCTGGAGCCGATGGCCGCCGCCGAGGGGGCGCAACCGGACGGGCTCTACCGCCATGTCCGCCAGTTTCTTGACCAGCTCGGCCGTGCCGCCGACATCGAGGCCATGGCCGAGGCCGCGGTACACCATGTCCGCGCCCTCACCGGCTTCAACCGCACGCTGCTCTACCGCTTCGACGAGAAGGGCGACGGCACCGTTCTGGCCGAAAGCTCCGACGGGGCGCTGCCCTCGCTGCTGCGCCAGCGCTTTCCCGCCTCCGACATTCCGGCTCAGGCCCGCGCGCTCTACCTGCTGAACCGGCTGCGGCTGATCGCCGATGCCGGCTACACCCCATGCCCGGTCGAGCCCGCGCTGTCGCCGGTCGACGGCTTGCCGCTGGACCTTTCCCTCGCCGCGCTGCGCAGCGTTTCGCCGGTTCACCTCGAATACATGCGCAACATGGGCACCCAGGCCTCCATGTCGATATCCATCGTCGTGAACGGGGCGCTGTGGGGGCTCATCTCCGGGCACAGCCGCGCCCCGCATGCGGTCGATGCGCAGGTGCGCGGGGCCTGCGACATGATCGGGCAGGTGCTTTCGCTCAACATCGAAGGCCGCCAGCAGGCCGAGCATGCCGCGCGCCGGCTGCGGCTCAGCGAGATCGAAGCCGAGCTGCTGGCAGCCCTGTCGGGCGCGGAAGACCTCGATGCCGGTCTCGCCGCCCATGGCGCGCTCTGGCTGGGCCTCGCCGCGGCGGACGGCGCCGCCGCGCTGGTGAAGGGTCGGCTGACCACAGCCGGCCGGGTCCCGCCGGAAGAAGCCATTCTCGACCTTGCCAGCCATATCCGCGACACCGGGGAGAAGGTCTTCGCCACCTCCTCCCTTGGCACGCTCTGGCCCCGTTTCGAACCGCTGGCGGGAACGACCAGCGGCGTGCTCGCCATTTCGGTCTCGCAGATCCGCCCCGACCTGCTCATCTGGTTCCGGCCGGAGATCGTGCAGGAGGTGGAATGGGCCGGAAATCCGCACAAGGCGGTGGAGGAAGGCGCGCACCGGCTGCACCCGCGCCGCTCCTTCGAAACCTGGCGCGAGCAGGTGCGGCTTCAGGCCCGGCCCTGGGCCGCGGCGGAGGTCGAGAGCGCGGCCTCGTTCCGCGCCGCGGTGCAGAACTTCCTGCTGCGCCACGCCGAGGAGCGCGCCGAGCTTTCCGACAAGCTGGAGCGCACCAACCGCGAGCTGGAGGCGTTTTCCTACTCCGTTTCGCATGATCTGCGCGCCCCGTTCCGCCATATCGCCGGTTATGCCGAGCTGCTGAGCGACCGCGAAACCGGGCTGGAGCCCACCTCGCGGCATTACCTCGCCTCCATCAAGGACGCGGCGGCGGCGGCGGGGCGGCTGGTGGACGACCTGCTGAGCTTCTCGCAGCTCGGACGTCACCGGCTGGCCGCGTCGAGCCTCGACATGAACAAGCTCGCCGCCGAGGTGCGGCGCTCGCTGGCGCCGGATGTGGGCGCGCGCGCGGTGGAGTGGGAGATCGGCGACCTCCCCCCCGCCTGGGGCGACGGCAGCATGGTGCGGCAGGCGCTCATCAACCTGATGCAGAACGCGGTGAAATACACCGCCCCGCGCGAGGTGGCGCGGATAAGCGTCACCGGCGCCGATCTTGGCGAGGCAACCACCTACACGGTGACGGACAACGGCGTCGGCTTCGAAATGGCCTATGCCCGCAAGCTGTTCGGCGTGTTCCAGCGCCTTCACCGGGCGGAAGAGTTCGAGGGGACCGGGATCGGGCTCGCGCTTGTGAAGCGGATCGTGGACCGGCACGGAGGAACCGTTTCGGCACAGGGAACTCCCGGGCAGGGTGCGGCATTCACCTTCACGCTGCCGAAGCGGCACGCGTCGACAGGAGACACGCCCGGTGGCTGATCTACGCCCCATCCTTCTCGTGGAAGACAACCCACGCGATCTCGAACTCACCCTCGCCGCCCTCGCCAAATGCCAGCTCGCCAACAAGATCGTGGTCGCGCGCGATGGCGCCGAGGCGCTCGACTATCTCTATGTCCGCGGCGACCATGCCGACCGCATTCCCGGCGACCCGGCGGTGGTGCTGCTGGACCTCAAGCTGCCGAAGGTCGACGGCATCGAGGTGCTGGAGCAGGTGAAGCGCGACCCCAGCCAGCGCCAGATTCCCGTGGTCATGCTGACCTCGTCCCGCGAGGAGCGCGACCTCGTGCGCAGCTATGAGCTCGGGGTGAACGCCTTCGTTGTGAAGCCGGTCGATTTCAACGCCTTCTTCGAGGCCATCCAGGACCTCGGCATGTTCTGGGCCATCCTGAACGAGCCGCCGCCGAGGCTGAGCTATGGAAGCTGAGGCTAAGGCCGGCGAGCGGCCGTCGATCCACATCCTCCTGCTGGAGGACAGCGACATCGACGCCGAGCTGCTGGCCGCGCATATCGGCAAGGCCCAGATCCGCTTCACCATGGACCGGGTGATGCGGCGGCGCGACTTCGTCGCCGTTCTGGAGGACCGGACCTGCGACATCGTCCTCGCCGATTATTCGCTTCCCGATTTCGACGGGCTGTCCGCCCTCACCATCGCCCGCGCCCTGCAGCCGGAGGTGCCGTTCATCTTCGTCTCCGGCGTGGTGGGCGAGGAATTCGCCACCAATGCGCTGAAGCGCGGCGCCACCGACTATGTCATGAAGCGCAATCTCTCGCGGCTTCCCACCGCGATCGAGCGCGCGCTGGAACAGGCGCAGGACCGCGCCGAGCGCCGCCGCACTGAGGAGGCGCTGCGCCACAGCGAGATGAGCGCGCGCCTTGCCGCCGAGGCGGCCCAGCTCGGCGTGTGGGATTATCAGCCGGCCACCGGGGTGCTGACCTGGGACGAGCGCTGCCGGGCGCTGTTCGGGCTGACCCCGCCGGTGGAATCCGGTGCCGAGGCGCTGCTCTATGGCTGCCACCCCGCCGACCGCGAGCGCATGCGACGCGCCATCGACGGCGCCATCACCTGGCGCGAGGGCCATGACGGCCGGTTCCGCGAGGAATACCGCATCCTCTCGGCCGATGGCCGCGAACGCTGGCTCGCGATTCACGGACAGGCCATCTTCGTCGAGGAGACGTGCAACCGCTTCCTCGGCGTGATGCGCGACATCACCGAAGAGCGGCGCGCCAGCGAGGCGCTGCGCGACCTCGCCTCCGCGCTCGAACGGCAGGTGGCGGAAAGGACCGCCGAGCGCGACCGCATCTGGCGGTTGAGCGCCGATCTCTTCGCCGTCGTCGGCTTCGACGGCCGGCTGCGGCGGATCAACCCGGCGTGGCAGGCGGTGCTGGGCTACGATCCCGACCACCTCGTCGGCAGCAATCTCGGCATCCTGGTCCATCCCGACGAGCACCTCGCCATTGAGGCGGCGGTGCAGCATCTCGGCGCCGGCCACAAGATCGACCGGCTGGAGAACCGTGTCCGGCATCTCGACGGCACCTGGCGCTGGATTTCCTGGACCGCGGCGCCGGAGGGCGACGCCTTCTATGCCGTCGGCCGCGACGTGACCAGCGAGAAGGTCGCGAGCGCCGCCCTCGCCGAGCGGAACCGGGAACTCGCCGACCAGATCGAAGAGCGCGAGCGCGTCGAGGAGACGTTGCGGCAGATGCAGCGCTTCGAGGCCGTGGGCCAGCTCACCGCCGGCGTCGCGCACGACTTCAACAACCTGCTCACGGTCATCCTCGGCAATATCGGCTTCGTCGACCGGGCGCTCGAGCGGGAGGGGGTGCAGGACCGCTCCCGCGAGCGGCTCGGCCACATGCGGATGGCCGCCGAGCGTGGCGCCAAGCTCACCGCGCAGTTGCTCGCCTTTTCGCGCCGCCAGAAGCTCGAGCCAAAGCCGCTGGACCTCAACGAGACCGTGGCCGGCATGCGCGACCTGCTGCAGAGCACGATGGGCGGCAGCGTCCGGCTCGAAACCGCGCTCAAGGCGGGCCTCTGGCCGGCGCTGGTCGATCCCACCCAGATCGAGCTGATCATCCTCAACCTCGCCATCAATGCCCGCGACGCCATGGATGTCGGCGGCCTGCTGACCGTGGAGACCGACAATGTGCGGCTCAACCGGCCGCCGCGCCGGCCGGAGGAACCCGCGCCCGGCGACTATGTGGTGCTGAGCGTCGCCGACACCGGCTCCGGCATGACCGAGGAGGTGCTGGCCAAGGCGTTCGAGCCCTTCTTCACCACCAAGGAGATCGGCAAGGGCTCGGGACTTGGCCTCGCCCAAGTCTATGGCTTCGCCAAGCAATCCGGCGGCGGCGTTACCATCGACACCAAGGTCGGCCACGGCACCACCGTGCGGGTCTATCTGCCGCGTGCCGCCCAGCACGTGCGTCCCGCCGCGCCGGACATCGGCGTTGCCGCGACCGAAGCCGCCGGGCATCACCGCACCATCCTCCTCGTCGACGATGACAGCGCGGTGCGGGACATCACCGCCGCCCTGCTGGCCGACCTCGGCTACGAGGTGATCGCTGCCGGCAGCGGCGAGGAGGCGCTGGCCCTGCTCCGCCGGGACGGGCGGGTCGACCTCCTGATGGTCGACTACGCCATGCCCGGGATGAATGGCGGAGAGGTCGCCCGTGCGGCCGCCGAGCTGCGGCCCGGCCTGCCGACGCTGTTCGTCACCGGCTATGCCGACCTCAAGGCGCTGCGCGAGATCGGCGAGGACCGCGTGGTGCGCAAGCCGTTCCAGGACGATGAGCTGGCGCGACGGCTGGCGGACGCTTTCCGGCAAGGCCCTTCCAACATCGTGCGGCTGCGCCGGCTCTGAAAGCCGGACGCCCCTGCTGATCCGTACGGAAGGCGGGTGCGTATCACCTTCGCGCACCTTGAGACGGAAGCCGCCGCCGATGATCGTCTACGGTACTGCCTACCTTGTCACCGGCGTGGTCTTCCTCGGCCTGGACGCGGTCTGGCTCGGCACCATGACGGGCCTGCTGTACCGGCCGCTGCTGGGTCATTTGCTGGCGAGCGATGTCAACCTGCCGGCGGCGGCGGCCTTCTATCTGCTGTATATCGCCGGCGTGGTGCTGTTTGCCGTGCATCCCGGCATTGAAAACGGCCGGGCGACTACCTCGCTGCTGCTCGGCGCCGCCCTCGGCCTGCTGGCCTATGGCACCTACGACCTCACCAATCAGGCAACCCTTCGCGACTGGCCCCTCGCCGTCACGCTCGCCGATCTGTGCTGGGGCGCCTTCGTGACCGCCTGCGCCGCGATGGCGGGCCAGTTCGCCGCCTCCGCCACCCAGCGTTGGGCCACCGGAGGCTGAGCGGTCCTTGATCCCCGGGGGTCGGATGTCACGCCCGATCCCCCACTCGACCGGGCCGACGCCGCCTCTCAGCGTCGGCCCGGTTTTTTCAGACCGGCCGCAGCCGATAATGGCTGACGCCCCACTCTTCCCCACCGGCATGACCGAACAGACCGGCCGTGGCGAGATAGAAAATCCGCCAGCGCCGCGCCCATATGTCGGCGTCGCGGCCATAGACCTCGCGGAGCACCGCATCGACGGCCGGGCGGTTGGCGTCGAAATTGGCCAGCCAGTCCATGGCGGTGCGGGCATAGTGCCGACCGTTCCAGTTCCACTCCTGCTCCACCGCGAACAGGTCCGGAAAATGCCGGATGAGGCCGCGGCTCGGCATGATGCCGCCGGTGAAGAAATGCTGCGCGATCCAGTCTCCGGGGTCGCCATGGTCGAACCGGTAGGGCTGGCTGCGGTGGGAAAACACGTGCAGGAACAGGCGCCCGTCTGGCTCCAGCCAGCCGCGGATCCGCTCCAGCAACGGCCGCCAATTGGCCATGTGCTCGAACATCTCGACCGAGACGACGCGGTCGAAACGGGCGTGGGGCGCAAAATCGTTCATGTCGGCGGTGACGACGCGAACATTGCCCAGGCCGCGGCGCCGGGCTTCCGCCTCGATATGGGCGCGCTGCGGCGCAGAGTTGGAGACGGCGGTGATGGCGGCGCCCGGCAGCCGCTCGGCCATGAACAGCGTCAGCGAACCCCAGCCGCAGCCGAGCTCGAGGATGCGCTGGCCATCCGTCAGGCCCGCATGCGCCATCGTCGCCTCCAGCGCGCTGAGCTCCGCCTCGGCCAGCGTCGCGCCTTCGCGGTCGTAGAAGCCGCAGGAATATTTCCGGCGCGGCCCCAGCGTAAGCTCGAAAAACGCCGGCGGCAGCTCGTAATGCTGCTCATTGGCGCGCTCGGCATGTTCGGCGATGGGAAAACCGGCCATTTCCGCGGCAAAACGGGCCTCGCTCGCCGCCGGCAGGCGGGAGAGGCCGCGGCGGGTGCGCCCCACCAGCGCGGCGATCCCCAAGCGGGTCAACGGGTCGGGGAGCGGGGTGCTTTCCACCAGGCGGCCGGCTAGGGCGAGGGCACTCATGCGTCACGGTCTCCCGGGTTTGGATGAGGGCAGGCCGGGCCAGAAGGCGTTCACCCGGCGCTGATAGGCGCGAAAGGCCTCGCCGCGCGAGCGCAGCATATGCGCCTCGGTCGGGGGGATGCCGGAGGCGTGCACCAGCAGCACATACATCAGCCCCGGCCCGAGAAGCGCAGCGTAGCCAAGGGGATATACGCCGCCGGGGTCGATCGCGATCACCGCATAGGCGAGCCACCCCAGCCATTCGAAGAAATAGTTGGGGTGCCGGCTGAGGCCCCACAGCCCGGCGTCGCAGACCTTGCCCCGGTTGGCGGGATCGGCGCGGAACCGGGCGAGCTGCCGGTCGGCGACGCCCGCCCCGAGGATGGAAAGGGCCAGCAGCGCCCCGCCGAGCCCGTCGCCCGGCCGGCCGAAAGGCAGCGGGTTGCGGGCCGCCACGAGCATAGCCAGCACCAGAAGCAGCCCCGCAACCGCTTGAATCTGCAGGAAAATGAAGAGCCGCCGCCGGGCCTTGCCGCCCCATGCGCGCACCAGCTCGGCATAGCGCGGGTCGTCCTTGCCGCTGAGGGTACGGCGCAGGATATGGGTGCCCAGCCGCAGCGACCACAGCGCCGCCAGCCCCGCCACCAGCCACTGCCGTTCGCTGGTGCCGTGCGGCCCCGCCGGCACCAGCGCCGCGCCCGCCCCGGCAAGGCCCACGGCGAAGCTCCACACCGTGTCGACCCAGCCATGATTGCCGGCGCGCACCGCCAACGCCCAGGCCAACACCATGGAAAGACTGAGAAATATGGCTGCGGCCAGGAAGAGGTGGGCGTTGCTCATGGGAGCCCCGGACGGCTCGAGGAGCGGCGAATGAACCCCGTCAGATCGTCGAGGACGGGGGCGATAAGGTATAATGGTAGAGTGACGGCGCCGAGCAGGGTGCGGTGGTCGGCCCGCGGATAGACCTTGTGCTCCACCCGCCCGCCGCGGGCGCGGATGCGCTCGGCGAGGCGTTCGCTGTTGCCGGGGTCCACCGTCACGTCCCGCGCCCCGGCGGCGAGGAAGGCCGGCGGGCCGGAGCCGTCGACGAAGCGGATCGGCTGCGTCGCCTCAAGCCCCTGATCCGTCGTGAAAATATCCTTCAACGCCGGGCTCGTCAGCGGCAGGAAGTCATAGGGCCCGGCCAGCCCGACCAGGGCGGAGAGGTGCCGCGCCGGGTCGAGCCCGACCGCCCCGAGCCACTGCCGATCGTAGCTCAGCATGGCCGCGATATGGGCGCCGGCGGAGTGGCCGATCAGTGCGGTGAGGTGGACGGTGTGTCCGATTTCGGCCGATCGGCGGTGCAGAAAGGCCACCGCCCGCGCCGCGTCCTCAAGAAAGGCGGGAAACCGCACCTGAGGGTAGAGCCGATAGTTCGGCACCACCGCCAGGAAGCCCCGCCCCGCCAGCGCCGCGCCGACGAATCGGTACATGTCCTTGTCGCCCTCCTCCCAGCTTCCGCCGTGGAAGAACACCACCACCGGCTCCGCCCCGGTGGCGCCGGCGGGACGGTAGAGGTCGAGCCGGTGGCGGGGGTCGGGGCCATAGGCGATGTCGGCGATCCGCTCGTGCCGGCCGAGGTCGGCGAGCGCGTTCAGCACCGCGAGCGGGGAGAGCCACAGGGCCATGATCGCGCCTCCCGGGAGCAGCATGCCGGCCGCGAGCGCCGTGGCGAGGCCGCGGCGCCAGCCGGTCACAGGCGCAGGAAGGGCTGGATCAGCCGGCCGATCGGCCCGGTGAAGAGCACCCCGCCTTCCAGCGCGGTGAGGCAGATGCACGGTCCCTCCCGGTCGACCACCGGCTGGTGCTCGACATCGGCGCCCATCTCGGTGAGATCGCCCGGCTGGTAGCGGCCGAAGGCGTCGGAGAAGGAGCCGGACAGGATCTGGGTGAATTCGAGCCCGGAATGGCCGTGCTCGGGCAGCCGGCGGCCGGGGGCGACCCGCAGCAGCATCAGCGAGGCCTTCGGGTCCTCCGGCAGGGTCAGCATGCTCGCCCGCACGCCGAAGCCGGCCCAGCGCCACGGGCCCATGGCGCAGTCGCGCAGCGGCTCGGGCAGCACGATGCCGTCCGGCAGCAGCGGCGGCGCGCTGCGGGCCGTACCGCGCCCGGCCGTCGCCGGCCGCTCGGCCGGCCCGGCATCGATGGCGGCAAGCGCCCGCGCCAGCGCGTCCGGCGCCACGGTGACCGGGCTCATCGCCTCGAGCAGCGCGCCGCCCACCGCCTCGAACTGCCGGACGCGTTCGCGGCATCCGGGGCAGCCATGGAGGTGCGTCGCCACCACCCGGCCCGGGGCCGGTGCCAGCTGACCGGCGGCGAAGCGCAGCAGGGTCTCGTCACTGGGGTGATGTCTGATCGTCATTTCTGCTCGTCCAGCAGCGTGCGCAGCCGATTCAGGGCGAGACGCACGCGGGATTTCACCGTTCCGAGCGGCAGACCCAGTTCACTGGCGATCTCGGAGTGGGCTTTGTCGTTGAAGAAGGAGAGGCGCACCACGGCGGCCTGCTCCGCGGAAAGGCCCTGCAGGGCCCGGCGCACCTCGGCCTCGCGCTCGGCGGCGATGAACATCTGCTCGCCGTCGGGCGCCTCGTCGGCCTCCTCCGGGATGGCGTCTTCGGAGACGAACACGCCCCGGTCGCGCCGCAGATGGTCAATCCGCAGGTTGCGGCAGATGGTGAAGATCCACGTCGCCGCGCCGGCCCGCTCCGGGTCGAAATAGGACGCCTTGCGCCAGACCGCCAGCATCGTCTCCTGGGCGATCTCCTCCGCCGCGCCGGGCGGCGTGCCCGATTTCAGCAGGAACGATTTCAGCCGCGGCGCAAAATGCTTGAAGAGGCGGGCGAAGGCCTGGCGGTCGCCGGTGGCGGCGATCGCCAGGATGAGGCGGTCCAGTTCGGCGCCCGCCGGTATTGCGGTATCGTCGAGCATGTGCGTCAAACGACCTTCCCGCCGTTTCGACGGCGCGAAGGACCTCGGACAGGGGGGAGCGGGGAGCAGCGACGCATTCATGCACCTTCTACGGCGGGCACTTCGCGGTGGATCACGGCAAGAAGGTGATCCGGCTCAATGCCGAAGGCGTACATCCTAGCGCAGGCTCGAAGCCCTCACCAACGCCGGTATCCACATGAATGGCCGCGCCGACCACCTCCCTCCCGACCGGCCGAAGCGGATCGCCGTGATC
This sequence comes from uncultured Starkeya sp., assembly GCA_964543245.1. GTDB lineage: Bacteria > Pseudomonadota > Alphaproteobacteria > Rhizobiales > Xanthobacteraceae > Ancylobacter. Next base: position 7,422 of record CAZIXP010000011.1, on the reverse strand, counting down.
GGCAGCGGCATTTCCGGTCTGTCGGCGGCCTGGCTGCTGGCGGGCCGCCACGAGGTGACGCTGTTCGAGGCGGAGAACCGCCTCGGCGGCCACAGCAACACCGTGCAGGCCTATGGCTTTGCCGTCGATACCGGCTTCATCGTCCACAACCGGGCGACCTACCCCAATCTCTGCGCGCTGTTCGAGCATCTCGACGTGCCGACCCGGCCGACCGAGATGTCCTTCGCGGTCTCGATGGATGGCGGGCGGCTGGAATATTCCGGCTCCGGCCCGTCCGGCCTGTTCGCGCAGCGCCGCAACATCGCCTCGCCGCGATTCTGGGCCATGCTCACCGACCTCCTGCGCTTCTACCGCAGCGCGCCGCGCGACCTGCCCCGCCTCGGCGAGATGAGCCTTGCCGACTATCTCGATCTCAACGGCTATGGCGAGGCCTTCCGCGAGGATCACCTCTTCCCCATGGCAGCGGCGATCTGGTCCACCCCGACCGCGCAGATCGGCGCCTATCCCGCCGCCGCCTTCATCCGCTTCTGCGCCAATCACGGCCTGCTCAAGCTGGTCAACCGCCCGGTCTGGCGCACGGTGGAAGGCGGCAGCCGCGTCTATGTCGAGCGGCTGCGCCAGCAGTTCCGCGGCCGGGTGGTGGCCGGCAACCCGGTGGTACAGGTGGAGCCGCGCCCCCACGGCGTGAGGCTGCGGGCCGCCGATGGCGGCGAGCAGATGTTCGACGAGGTGGTGCTCGCCACCCATGCCGACCAGGCGCTGGCCATGATCGCGGCACCCACGGTGGAGGAGGCCCGCCTGCTCGGCGCCTTCGGCTACAGCCGCAACCTCGCGGTGCTGCACGGCGACGCCGGCCACATGCCGCAGAACCGCGCGGCCTGGGCGGCGTGGAACTATCTGTGCGAAGGGCGCGGCCCCTCCCGGAAGCTCTCCGTCACCTACTGGATGAACGCGCTGCAGGGCCTGCCGGCGCAGATTCCGCTGTTCGTCACCCTGAACCCCCTCACGCCGCCCAATCCCTCCACCGTGGTGAGCCAGCACGTCTACGAGCACCCGGTGTTCGACGTCGCGGCGATGGCGGCCCAGCGCGAGCTGTGGCGCCTGCAGGGGCGGCGGAACCTCTGGTTCTGCGGCGCCTATTTCGGCGCCGGCTTCCACGAGGACGGGCTGCAGGCCGGCCTCGCCGTGGCCGAGGCGATCGGCGGGGTGCGCCGGCCGTGGACGGTGGCGGAGGAGTCCGGCCGCATCCATCTCGGCCCGGCCGCGCCGGCCCGGGCGGTGAAGGCCGCCGCATGATGCTGGCCGCATCCCCGCCGACCGCATCCCCGCCGATCGCACCCGCCGCGGCGCCCGCGCTCTATGTCGGCCGGGTGATGCACCTGCGGCTGCGGCCGCGCCGCCACCGGCTGCGCTACCGGGTGTTCTCGCTGCTGATCGACCTCGACGATCTCGCCGGCGCCCGCCCCGGCGCCGGCCTGTTCGGGCTGCGGCTGCTGTCGCGCAACCGCTTCAACCTGTTCGGCCTGCGCGAGGCGGATTATGGCGACGGCTCCGGCGCCCCGCTGAAAGAGCAGGTCGAGGCGCATCTGCGCGCCGCCGGGCTGGAGCCGGATGGCGGCGCGGTGACGCTGCTCACCATGCCGCGCCTCCTCGGCTACGCCTTCAACCCGCTGAGCGTCTATTTCTGCCACCGCCGCGACGGCCGGCTGGCGGCGATCCTCTATGAGGTGAACAACACCTTCGGGCAGCGCCATGCCTATCTCGCCGCGGTCGACCCCGACGCCCCGCCCGGCGCCCCGGTGCGGCAGAGCGCGGACAAGTGCTTCTATGTCTCGCCCTTCATGGACATGGCGCTGACCTACGGCTTCCGGGTGCTGCCGCCCGCCGAGCGGCTGGTGATCTCCATCGCGGTGCGGGACGCCGAGGGCCTGCTGCTCAGCGCCGTCCACGAGGCCCGCCGCGAGCCGCTGACCGACCGCGCGCTGCTGTGGGCCTCGGTGGCCTGCCCATTGCTTACCCTTAAGGTAATTGCGGCGATACATTGGGAAGCCCTGCTGATTTGGGCGAAGGGAATTGGCCTGCGGCCGCGCCCGGCACCGCCGGGCCACGCGGTCAGCGTCTCCCCCGCCACCCGCCCCTGAGGATCTTTGCGGATGACGATGAACAGCAACAGCACCGAGCCGATGGCGGGAGCCGCCATGCCGGGCCGCGCGCGCGGCAGCCGCCTCGGCGAGGCGCTGCTGCAGCGGGTTCTTGCCGGCATCGAGAGCGGCCGGCTCACGGTGGTGGTGCCGGGCGGCCGGCAGTTCAGCCGGCGCGGCGCCCGGCCGGGGCCGGAGGCGACCCTGGAGCTGCACCGCTGGCGGGCGCTGCGCCGCCTGCTCGGCGGCGGCGACATCGGCTTCGCCCGCGCCTATGCCGACGGCGACTGGTCGAGCCCCGACCTTGCCGCGCTATTGGAACTCGCCGCCCACAACGTGCCCCATGTGGAGAAGGCGCTCGGCGCGCTGCTGCCGGTGCGGCTGTGGAACCGGCTGCGCCACGGCGTGCGCGGCAATTCCCGCGGCGGCAGCCGGCGCAACATCGCCTTCCACTACGACCTCGGCAACGAGTTCTACCGGCTGTGGCTGGACGCCAGCATGTCCTATTCCTCCGCGCTCTACAGCCGGCCGGACCAGAGCCTGGAAGAGGCGCAGCAGGCCAAGCTCGACCGCGCCGTCGCACTGCTCGACCTCAAGGGCGGCGAGAGCGTGCTGGAGATCGGCTGCGGCTGGGGCGCGCTCGCCGCCGCCCTCGCCCGCCGCGGCGCCGAGGTCACCGGCCTCACCCTCTCGCGCGAGCAGCTCGCCTGGGCGCAGGCCATGGTGGCGGCGGAGGGCCTCTCCGGCCGGGTGAAGCTGCGCTACGAGGATTACCGCGACGTCACCGGCCGGTTCGACCGCATCGTCTCGGTGGAGATGATCGAGGCGGTGGGCGAGCGCTACTGGCCGGCCTATTTCCAGGCGCTGCGCGACCGACTCAAGGCCGGCGGCACCGCGGTGCTGCAGGTCATCACCATCGCCGAGGACCGTTTCGAGGCCTACCGGCGCAACACCGATTTCATCCAGCAGTACATCTTTCCCGGCGGCATGCTGCCGACCCGCGCCATCCTCGCCGAGCAGGCGCGGCGGGCGGGGCTGGAGCTGGCGCACAGCGAATGCTTCGGCGAGAGCTACGCCCGCACCCTCCACGAATGGCGGCGGCGCTTCCTCTTGACCTGGCCGCAGGCGGCGCGGCTCGGCTTCCCCGAGGAGTTCCGGCGGCTGTGGGAGTATTATTTCTGCTACTGCGAGGGCGGCTTCCGCGCCGGCGCCATCGATGTCGGCTTCTACACGCTGAAGGGCTGAAGCCGGGCGCGCCCGGCTTCCGGCGCGCGGCCGCTCGCCTCACTCCACCCGGGTCCAGCTCACGCTGCGGCACAGCAGGTCGCCCAGCACGCAGCCCCGGGTGACGAGACGGGTGGGGGCCACGGTCATCTGCATGGAATAGGTCAACCCGCGCTTGGGGTCGTAGGCGGTGCCGCCGAGCGTGTCGGCGCCCTTGGCCGCCACCCGCATCACCAGCCGGTCGCCCACCGCTTCGCCGCCGCTGGTGTCGCCGATCCACAGATTGGTGGCGCACAGGCTCGGCCCACAGGGCGCGACGCGCACCCGGGCATTGCCGTCGTCGCGCAGCCACACGCCCTTCGCCTGCACCGCGGGATCGGCGGCGGCCGGGGCGGCGCCGGCGAGCAGCGCGGCGAGCGGGACGGCGAGGAGCGCCGGCGGCAGCGCCGCCCGGGAAAGGATGGTTCGGGAAAGGATGGTCCGGTTCATGGCGGGCCTCCGCGTGGCTGGCGATATCTCGCCTTACGCGGCCGGCCCCCGCGCGGATCTGCCGGACCCTCGCCCCGGCCTCACCGCGCCGCCCCCTTCCGGGGCTGGCCGGCGTCGCGCTGCAGCACGCCGAGCGCCTCGGCGGCCGGCATCGGGCGGCCATAGCGGAAGCCCTGGCCGCACACGCAGCCCAGCTCCACCAGCATCTGCTCCTGCGCCCGGGTCTCGACCCCCTCGGCGATGACGTCGAGCCCGAGCTCGGCGCCCATGGACAGCATGGCGCGGGCGATCGCGGTGTCGCGGGGACTGGTGGCGAGATCGGTGACGAAGCTGCGGTCGATCTTCAGCGTGGTGAGCGGGAAGCGCTTCAGCGCGCTGAGCGAGGCATAGCCGGTGCCGAAATCGTCCAGCGCCACCCGCACGCCGGAATGGCGCAGCATGCTGATCTGCGCCATCGCCACCTCGTCATAATCGAGCACCACGCCTTCCGTCACCTCGATCTCGACGCTGCCGGGGTCGAGCTGGTGGCGGCGAATCGCCTCCAGCACTTCGGCCCCGAAGGTGCCGCCGCGGAACTGGGCGGGGAAGATGTTGATGCCCACGCGCACATCGGCGATGCCCGCCGCCCGCCACGTCGCCAGCCGGGCGCAGGCCTCGTTCATCACCCAGCGCCCCACCGGCAGCGCCAGCACGCTACCGGCCAGCACCTCGACGAAGGCGCCGGGATAGAGAAGGCCGCGGCGGGGATGATTCCAGCGGATCAGCGCCTCCATGCCGAAGATGCGGCCATGATCGAGCGCGACCTGCGGCTGGTAGTAGAGCTCGAATTCGCCGCGGTGCAGGCCGCGCAGCAGCTCGTCCTGCAGCGCCCGCTGGGCCCGGGCGGCATCGCGCATCCCCGGCTCGAACAGGCGCCAGTTGCGCCCGCCGCTTTCCTTGGCGCGGTAGAGCGCGAAATCCGCGCTGGCGATCAGCTCCTCGACGTCGCTGGCATGCTCGGGTGCACAGGCGCAGCCGATGCTGACCCCGAGCTGGAACACCAGCCCCTCGGTGATGAAGGGCGAGACGAAGGCGCGCAGCACCGCCTGCGCCGCCAGCGTGGCGACGGGAAACTCCGGCCCGCCGCTGTCGGGCAGCAGCACCGCGAACTCGTCGCCGCCAAACCGGGCCACCACCGCCTCGGACGGCAGCGCGGCGGCGATCCGCACCGCCACGGCCTGCAGCACGGTGTCCCCCACCCCGTGGCCCTGGGTGTCATTGACCTCCTTGAAGCCGTCGAGGTCGAGCAGCAGCACCGCGGGACGGCCGCCCCGCTCCATCATCACGCCGAGCACATCCTCGAAGCGGCGGCGGTTCTTCAGCCCGGTGAGCGGATCGTGGTTGGCGAGCCGCAGCAGGCGCATGTCGCGCTGGCGACGCTCCGAGACATCGCGGATGATGGCGCCCATGCCGACCCCGCCATCGTGGCGCCGCCAGACCGAGAGCGAGAGCTCCATGGGAAATTCGCTGCGGTCGCGCCTGAGGCCGGTGACCTCCAGCGTGCGCCCGCTCAGCCGGCTCTGCCCGCCGGCCGCGACCCGGGCCATGGCGGCCCGGTGCGCCTCCCGCATCCGCTCCGGCATGATCATCTCGCAATTGCGCCCGATCATCTCCTCCGGTCGATAGCCGAAGATCCGCGAGGCGGCGCGGTTCACGAAGGCGACGACGCCGTTGGCGTCCGTTGCGATCATCGCGAGGTCGGTGGCATTGCCGAACGCCATCATCGACTGGCGGACGATCTCGCTGCGCAGCAGGTCGAGATGCTCCATCACCAGCGCCGCCAGCCGGACAAGGATGCCGGTGTCGGCCTCGGTGAAGTCGGCGCGGGGTTCGGTGTCGCCGACGCAGAGCGCGCCGATGCGATGGCCGCCGGCGGTGATGAGCGGGGCGCCGGCATAGAAACGCAGCCGCGGACCTTGCTGCACCATGTCGCGGAAGCGGGGATCGCGGTCGATATCCGGCACCACCAGCGGCTCGTCGCCCTGCACCGTGTGGCTGCAGAAGGAAGCGGAGCGCGGCGTCTCCGTCAGCTCCACCCCGGTGCGGGAAACCAGCCACTGGCGGTCCCGCTCGACGAAGGACACCCACGACATCGGCGTGCCGAAGATGTCGGCGGCGAGACGGGTGATCTTCTCCAGGTTCGCGGCGCCCTCAACCCCGACCATGCTGAAAGCCTGCAGGGCCTCCAGCCGAGCCTCCTCGGTCGGGATATCGATCTCCGGCTCCGTGCCACCTGCCATTACGATCGCCCCCTAAATCAGACGATAGGCACGTTATTCATTGAAAGAAAAGGCTTTTTGAGCCCCTTCGATGCTGCGGCGCAACCAGCCGGCGCAGCCGGCGCCCTTCGGCAATCGCTGCTGGCAGGGGTCGGTTCAGGCGCCGGTGGGGGACCACCGCCGCACCAGCGCCGCCAGGTCCGGCCGCGGCCGCTCGGCCGGCGTCTGGCGCGCGGTGCCGATGTGGACGAGGCCGGCGACCTGCTCGCCCGCTGCCACGCCCAGCACGGCGAGGGCCAGCGGGTGGGTCGCCGCCCACCCCGTTACCCATGTGCCGGAGAAGCCTTGCGCGTGGATGGCGTGCAGCAGGTTCATGCACACCGCGCCGGCCGACAGCTCCTGCTCGAAGACGGGGATGCGGGTGGCGCGGTCCGGCCGGCTGACCACCACCACCACCACCGGGGCATGGGTGAAGAGCCGGCCCATGATGGCGGCGAACTTCTCCCGCCGGGCCTCCTCCATGTCGGGATGGGCCAGCCGGTAGGCGGTGGCGAGGCGGGCGCCGGCCTGCCCGCGCGCTTCGCCTTCGAGCAGGATGAAGCGCCAAGGCACCAGCAGCGCATGGTCCGGCGTGCGGGCGGCGGCCGCCAGCAGACGCTCGAGCTGGACCGGGTCCGGGCCGGGGGCGCCGAGATCGGTGAAGGGCACCGAGCGGCGGCTTTCGAGAAAGGCGAGCGGATCCGCCGGCGGGGCGGTGGCATTGTCGGTGGCGGACATGAGGTTCCCCGGTGGCGGCAGCGCCAGATACACCCGCGGGAACGGCCTGTCGCCGCGAGGTCGCTCCCTTGCGTTTGGTCGACCATATATTTGCCTGTACAACAGGTCTGCAGTCCGCGGCGCCGCAGGCCCGCACCGGAGGAAACATGAGCAACGACGCCATCATCGACGTGCGTGACAACCCCCAGGCCAGCCGCTTCGAAACCACGATCGAGGGCCACACCGCCTTCGCCCAGTATATACTGGCGGACGGGCTCATCATCTTCACCCACACCGAGGTTCCCCCGGAGCTCGGCGGGCGCGGCATCGCCACCCGGCTGGTCGAGGCGGGGCTGCACACCGCCCGCCAGCGCGGCCTTTCCGTGCTGCCGCGCTGCTCGGTGTTCGGCCGCTACATGCTGAAGCACCCGGAGACGCACGACCTGCTCGGCGATTCCATCAAGGACACGCTGGGCATTCCGCGCTGACGCAGCGGCGTGCGCGGGCGCACGGCGCGGGCGGCGTCCACAGGGCGGGCCGCCGCTGTGCCCGCG
>CAZIXP010000010.1:43107-52184 GCA_964543245.1 uncultured Starkeya sp. | reverse complement strand
GCCTTTCGCCCCCTCGGCCTCCGATGGCGCCGCCTCGCCTCCAGGTGGCGGGTGCAGCGCGCCGAGGACCGCCCGCACACCGGCCGCACCCTGCTGGGCATGATCGGGCTCGTTTTCTCCGCCCGTCCGCGCCCGCGCTCGCCGGTGGCCGCCTATCGCATCTGTGTGCGCTGCCCGTTTCACGATCGGCAGCTCCGCCGCTGTCTGGGTTGCGGGTGCTACATGCCCTACAAGCTCGCGGCCGGCGGCGGGTGCTGGGCCCGCGAGCAGGATCCGGATTCGGCGATCGGGTTTTCGCCCGGACACTAAAACTATTTTCTACCGGCTGGACAAATTTGTTGTTGTATCCGTAAAAATATAACGATTTCCTTCCCCTCCCCAACCCCCTGAACGTCATGGAATCCGCTGCTTTTCGCCGGGAGATGTTCAATCGTATCAAGAATGCAACTACGCTGGCCGAGGCGCAGGAACTGGCTCTGCGCCTTTAGCATCAGATGAACTCCACCGAGGAGGGATTTATCTGCCGCGGCTGCGGCAACTGCCTCACCGTCGAGGTCGTCTGCGATCCGCCTCGAAATCCTCCGGCGGATAGCCGATCTCCGCCTTCAGTTCCGGCGGCAGCGGCGCCATCGGCCGGGCCGTCTGCTCCACCCAGTTCCACTTCGGATTCTTGGCCGCCTCTCCGGCCAGCAACCGCACCGATCGGCGGATGATCTCCGCCCGGCTCAGCCCGGTCCGGACCGACAGCAGGTCGACCCAGTCGAGGTCGGCCGGCACATATTTGGTCGGCACCGACGCCGTCCAGATTTCCGTTCCCTTCTTTCCGATTCTCGTGCGCATCTTCAGGTGGGGGTCAGCTCCAGCAGGAAATCGTAGCGGTTCGCGGCGGCATGCTGGCGGCCCATCAGCCGCACGGCGCGCCGGATCAACTCCGAATTGGAGAAGTCGGTCGCCCGGCGGGCGTCGCTCAGGATCAGCTTCTCCTGTTCGCGGAATTTTGTCGGCACCGGCTTCGAGAAACCAGGCAGTTCGTGGGGGTGGGATGGGTTGTTCGCTTTCATGGTCGGTCCTTTGTTAGATCGAAAACCATAGAAAGTGATGGAGTAAAGTCGAATATTTTTTTATTGACGCGCTTTCTACGAGTTTCTACCCGTTTCTATTACCTTATGGCTACTACCTCTACGGCGTTGAAACCACGGAAGGAAAAGAAAACCAAGAACGGCCGGGAATCCTGGGCCGCTGCTTTCGACAAGGACGAGTTGAAGATGCTGAAAGACCTGCAGGGCGCTACCGGTGGCATCCTGTCGATCTCCGAAATCCAGCGGGCCGCCGTCCGCTACGCGGTCCCGCTGTTTCTGGCCGGCAAAGCTCCGATCACGGAGCGCATCACCCTCACCCCGCCGCCCCCGGCGGCCGGATAAACCCCCAGCCGCCCTCCCATGGCGTTCTGGATCAAGTGGGAGAAGGGTTTGGCGCGTAAGCAGGAAATCCTGCAGATCGCCGCCCGTCTCGCCATTCCGCCGGCCCATGCCGCCGGCTGCCTCATGCTCGTCATGGAGTGGCTGGACGACAACGTGTCCGAGTTCTCGGAAGACGGTCACGCTCGTGTCCCGCTTTTGTCCCTCAATATGTCCTTCATCGATGCGGTCACCGGCACTCCCGGGCTCGCCGAAGCGATGCGCGAAGTCGACTGGTTGCGGGTCGAAAATGGCACTCTGATCTTCGTCAACGCCGGACGGCACAACGGTAACTCCGCTAAGCGCAGGATGATAGAAACCGACCGCAAGCGCCATTATCGGTCCCGTGTTTGTCCCGCAAAAAAAGGGACAAAGTCCCGTTCTCTCTCTTCTTATCTTATCTCTTCTTCTTCTGTATTGGGAGGGGATCAAAAGGGGAACCCGGAGCCGGCCGAAACCCCGATCCCGCTTTTGCTCAACACCCCGGAATTCGTCTCAGCCTGGGCCGACTGGCGCCGCCATCGGCGCGAAAAGAAGAAACCCCTTGCCCCGGGTTCGCTGGCCGAAAGCAAGCAGTTGAAGGAACTCGAGAAAATGGGCGTCGAGCGCGCCGTTCAGGCCATCCAGCACAGCATCGCCAACGACTATCAGGGCATCTTCGAACCCTCCGACCGCCAGCGGCAGCAGGCCGACGGCGTGCTCGGCAAACGCTCCTCCTTCGCATGACCACCCCCTCCTACATGCCGCCCGGCATGGCGGCCGACTACCAGAAATGGGCCGAAAAGCAGGCGGCCCGCACCGGTCCCGCGACCGCCGACACCTTCCAGCAGGCCAAGGCCGAATTCCTGCGCGCTGTTGCGGCCAACCCCGAAAAGGTCGAGATCCCCTACGAGTTGACGCCGGCCGGCGAGCGCGAGGCGAAATTCCTGAACGTCTGCCCCGAAAAATTTCGTGCCGCGATCGACTACCGGCAGGTTCTGGCGCGGGCGGCCTTTGACCGCGTGCTGGGTTGGGATGGCCGATTCCCCGGCCCGGCCTCCACCGGTCCCAGCGGGCTCGGCAAAACCTTCGCCTCCTGGCACGCGCTCCGCCGCCTCTACGTGGTCGAAAACAAACCGTTCGCGTGGTTTCCGGTCCGCCGGCTCGTCACCGAGCTCGAGCACTACGACAAGAAGGACTGCGCGGACGAATTTTTCCGCGCCTACGATTTTTTCAAAATCCTGTTCGTCGATGACCTCGACAAGATCAACTGGGACTTCGAATCGGAAATCCAGATGCTCTTCGCCTTCTTCGACTGGGTGTATCGGCGCCAGAAGCCGTGCATCGTCACCACCAACCGCGACCGCCGCTGGTGGGTCCAGAAGGCCGGCGAGGCATTCACCCGCCGCCTCTTTGACGGCGCCTGCGTGGAGGTGGAATTCAAATGAAAAAGCGACTGGTTTGGCGTTATACCTGTGAGTTTTGCAAGAAGGCGAATTGCTCGGCTCCGTCCATCGCCAAGCACGAACTCCATTGCACCAAGAATCCCGCGCGCGTTTGCCGCATGTGCATGCGTGTTGGCGAGAAGCAGCCGCCCATATCGGAACTGATAGCAGCAATCCATTTTGTTCCAGTCACGGAGTTCTTGGACATTCAGATTCAGGAGCGCCGGTTGGACCGGGTTCGCATCGCTGCCCGCAACTGCCCGGCGTGTATTTTGGCCGCAATCCGCCAAAGCATTAACCCCGAGGAAGGGGTTTATGGCGACGATGGCGGCTGGAAATGGAAGGATGAACGGCAGGCATGGATCGAAGATTACCGTGCCGCCTGCTACAGCACTGAATCATACGATATGGTTTTTGACCGCAAGGTTTGGTTGGAGCGCAGAGCGAAGCGTTATCCTCAAACAGTTTCAGCAACGCCATGACTCTCGACGACCTTAAACCTTCCAATCCTATGACCGCGGAATCCCCCCAGACGGAAAAAATCATCTACGGCGCGCAGCACATGGCGAAAGCGCTTGGTCTCGGAAAAAACACCGTCGACCTTATCCGCAAAGCCAGCCGCATCCTTGGCGATCCCATTTCCCGTTATGCCACACCGTCCGACGTCAAGGCGTGGTTGGCGCGGCACCCGATGTTCGTGGCGCGGCATTGGGTGGGAGAGCAATGGCGTGCCCACTTGGCAAAATACACTTCTCCAAATCGTCCGATCGCACCCGCTGGTAGATCCGGTGCACGGCCGTAGAGGCGTGGCCGACCCATTCCATGATCAATCGCTCTGAAACCCCTGCTCTTGCCATGCGTGAAATCACCGTCACGCGGCAGCAGTGAAAACACAGATGCGGAAGAATTCCGACAACCTTGTCGCGCGCGCAGCCGCGAAGCAGCATGCTCCATGCGTAGCTCGCGCGCTGCACACTGTTCTTCGGGAAGACGCACGACACCTTTGCGCCCAGCCGGTGCAATTCGGTGAACAGCGGACGAAGCTCCGGATGGACTGGGACAGTGCGCCAGCGGTCGCCCTTCTGATGAACGAGCACACGCCAAGTTGTGAAATCGATTCGTTTGAGCGGAAAGGCTGTCTCAGCGATGCGCCAGCCGTGGCGGATGGCGATTTCAAAGCTGATGGTCATCCAGCGTTCCGTAAGCGGAAGTTGACCCTCGCGCTGGCTGATGGCGGCGCGAATGATATTTTCCTCATCCGGGGAAATTTCCGGTTTTTCCCGGGGTTTGGGGCGGATCAACTCCATTTGATCGAGCGGATTTCGGTGGGCGAAACCGCGGTTGACGGCCTCCCGCATGACGCGCTTGAGCATAGCCATTTCTGTCACGGCGGTCTGGACCTTCGGTCGCCCCGGAAGCCGCTTGTGCTGTTTGCGCCAGGCGAAATACTCCATGGCGATATTGTAGCTGACCCCGGCCGGCGTATCGACTCCCTTGCTACCGAGAAACGCCCGGATGAAGCGCCAATGTTGCAGGGTGGTTTTGCGGGATTTTTTCTGATGATCGTTGGGCAGGCGCGATTCAAGCCATCCCTCGACCCACGTATCCCACAGAGCGTTTCCGCCACGATCGACCGCCTCGAAATCGCGGGCCTTGGATTTGGCGAGATCGTAGGCCTGCTTCCAGCCGAGCGGATCGTCGCGTCGCTTCTTGCTGCTCTGTTGGACGCGCTCCTTGGGCGCGGAGTAAAAGTAAATCCACCAAAACGGGGAATTCTCCCGCTTGAAAACACCGTAATTCATCGCGCCAAGGCAATGTTGCAGAGTGTTGCACTCCCAGCGAGCGTAAAAATGCAACTGCCTGACCTACGAATGCACTTGAATGCACAGTGTCACAAAGGGTATTTTGGAGCAGAAAATATGAGCACCCGCCCACCTATGGCGTTTCGCCAACTAATGTTGCAGTGTTGCACCTCAGATTCCTCGCAAAATGATATTGAGCCCACTGTTCGGGCCGTCATCGCAAGCCGATTTAGGCATCTGGGATCGTCCAACGGAGAAATTGGCGCAAGGCAGATAGCGCAGATCCCGCACTCGATCGCGGCTATTTTGAGCCGATATGCGAATCGGATTCGGATACTCCAAGGGGTTAAATCGATAGTCGAAGACGATCGCCGATCGGAGTCGGAGTATCGGTCGGCGCTGGCAAAAGAATACATTGAGACGCGGAGAAAAATTTCGCGATTAAAGAAAATTGCCGACCGCTTCGCGAAGTCTGTCGCCGTGAGATATGCGGCTCAGGATAGATATTCGGCATTTCCTGAAATCCCGAAGCCATCGATCACGCCGAGCGTCCGAGGAGACGGACTGCCGAATAGTCCCGGGATCTACTTCGTTTGGCGACTCGGGGTGATCGTCTACGTGGGTAAATCCATAAATCTTGCGTCGAGATGTAAGCTCACCCACGCAAAAATTTCAGCAGATACCACGCTGTCGTTTTTAGAATTCAAGGTTAGTGACCTGAATTTTGCGGAGGCCTATTACATCGGAGTCTGCCGCCCCTCCGAAAATTTTAACGGGCCTCATAGAAAATGAGCGTCGCCATCCATCGCTCCATCGATCCCTTCCTGCGCCGGCAGCCATGGAAGCACCGCGGCATCGATCCCGCGACCGGCCGGAAATTTTGCTTCTGCGGATGCGGGCAGCCGGTCGGTCCGCGGCGGAAAAGCAGCGCGGGACCGGAATGCGTAAAGTGGTGGCGGTCTCATTCGGACGCCAACCATATCAGGGTGTGCGTCGAGGAACGCGACAAGGGCGTCTGCGCGCTCTGCGGGCGCGACACCGAGAAATTAAAGCGCGAATGGGCAACAGCGCTTGGCGCCTACGAAGCCGAAAAATCGAAAGGCTACTCGGACGAATATCTCAAAGCGTGGCGGCGCCCGCATTGGACTCAGGTGATAAGAATTTACTGGGATAAGCCTGACCTCCCACTCCCGCCGGCGGGATTTCCGAAAGAGGACCGTCGCTGGTGGGAGGCTGACCACATCGTCCCCGTCATCGAGGGTGGCGGCGGCTGCGACTACACCGGTTACCGCACGCTCTGCATCCCGTGCCACAAATCCGAAACCGCCAAGCTGGCCGCCCGCCGCGCCCAACGCCGAGCTGCCTCAAAAATTCCAACCACAGTCCAATGAACGCCCTCACCCTCGGTAAAATCCAAGCCATTAAACTGATTCCACGTATTGTCGCAAAAACGGTCCGCACGCGCACAGGAAAACGCTGTTGGGTATGGACTGGATATACGATACGCGGATACGGCTCTATCAGCGTTAATGACCGGCAAGTTTACACTCACAGGATAGTGTTCGCCGCGAATAACGACGTCACGCTTACGCCAGAAAAAAAGGTGTGCCATACCTGCGATAATCCCCGGTGTGTTCGGCCCGACCATCTGTTTCTAGGAAACGATGCCGATAACGTCCGGGACATGAGAAACAAAGGACGCGCAGTTAATCCTCCGGTCAGGCGCGGCTTAAAAAATCCGAAGGCGTGGTTATCCGAATCCAAGTGCCAGAAGATTCGAATCCTGACTGACGCGGGTATTTCTCAACGAGAAATCGCTCGCCGGTTTCAATGCAGCAACTCAACCGCATGGCGGATCGGGAACAGGAAATCACGAGAGCCGCGCGTGTCCGAAACATTCTTCGAGTGAGCGCGGATCCATCCTGATAAAATGACAACCCCTTCCCTGTTCCCGATCGTAGCCCAAACCTACGAGCAGGCCCGCGACGACGGACGTATCGTGGGCGCCGCGCAGTTTTCACCGTGCGGCCTTTACCGCCAGTGGCTTTCGCGGATCTGGGATGATCAGCGGCCGTTCGTAAATTTCCTCCTGCTCAACCCATCGAAGGCCACCGCCGAACTTACCGACAACACCATGGAGCGGTGCAACCGCTACGCGTTCGACTGGGGGTTTGGCGGCCAGTTTACCACCAATCTCTTCGATTTTCGCGCCACTCTCCCGGAGGACATGAAGGCCCAGGCGGTCCCATCCAGCCCTGCCAACGATGCGGCGATCGTTGAGATCGCCAGCCGTGCCGGACTGGTGGTCTGCGGATGGGGCACGCACGGGGATTTCATGGGGCGCGGCCAACAAGTCATCCGATTACTCGCCGCGCATTCGATCAAACTTCACTGCCTGCGCAAAACCGCAGACGGCCATCCGAACCATCCGCTGTATCTACGCAAAGACCTAAAACCGATTCCATTTCCATGAGCGAACCCAAGAAAAAACCCACCCTCGCCGAGCAGATACTTGCCGCCCAGGCATGGGTGCTCGAGCGCGCGCTGATCGCCTACGTCGAAGACCTGCTGGGCCGCGTGCCGTCCGACGACGAAATCGTGCAGAAGGGATTTCACGTCAATTTTTCCGACACCCCGCTCACGGTCTTCGAAAAGGACGGGCAGCGCTTCACCCGCTACTTCGTCTGGGATAAACGCCACGCCGTCGCCTATGGTTTTCTGGACCTGAAGCGTCCGACCACCCTGTCGATCGTTCGATTGCCCGATACCAAGTGGCCGCCCGCGCTCTTCGCCTACGCATGGCAATACGGCGAGAAGGAGGGACAGTGACCGCGGCTCAAGATCAGGCACTGAAACGGATCATGGAAATCTCGCGCGAGCATTTCGATGCGTCGGTCTTTGTCGCCATGGGAGATGGGAGCGGCGCCCAGTTATCCGCTTTCGCAGCCCACTCGATATTTTCAACTAAAATACCATGCCGAACCTAAACAAAGTTCTACTGATGGGAAACCTCACCCGGGATCCCGAGCTCCGCGTCACGCCCAAGGGCACGCCGATCTGCCAGTTCTCGATCGCCATTAACCGCAACTTCAAGACCGAGAGCGGCGAGACCCGCGAGGAGGTTTTGTTTGTCGACGTCGAGGCCTGGGGGCGGCAGGGCGAGACGATCGCCAAATACCTCACCAAAGGCCGACCGATCTACGTCGAAGGCCGCCTACGCCTCGACCAGTGGGAGGACAAGAACACCAAGGAAAAGCGCAGCCGCATGAAGGTTGTTCTCGAGCAGTTTCAGTTCATCGGCGGCCGCGAAGAGGCGGGCGGAAAATCCGAGCCCGCGCCGGCGCCGGCCGAATCCCGTAGCAACCTGCCGGCCCCGAGCCCGGATAAGCCGGCTGAATCGATCGACGACGACGTTCCGTTCTGAGCTATGAACACCTCGGCTAAAAACGTCCCACACAACTTCAACCTCGCCGGAATGAAGGTCGGCGACTGGTTCTTAGGGTGTCCGTCGTGTTGGAACCAGTATCCACCAAAGGCCGCCGGCGCGACTCGCTGCCATTGCGGGGGGACGATGCTGATCTACGACATCAAACCTGAGAATGCCGCCGAGGTCCGGGAGCACAATCAACGCGCCCAATCCCAAAAGCCATGATCTGCCCAGAATGCCGGCGCCCCACGAAGCGCCTCATCTACGATCGCCACGGCGCGCGCTGCCCGGACTGCGCCAATCCGGGCTACGTTTGGCCGCTCATCTCTCCGCCCCCGGCGCCGAGTATAGCACCCCCCACCATCGATCGCGAAGCGGTCGGCCGCACCGCCTACGAGGCCTACCGCAAGAGCCTGAATCGAACGACCGACGACAATCTTCCCCAATGGGAATGGGCCGATCACGAAACCCAGCTCGCCTTCCGGGATGCCGGCGAAGCGGTGGCCCGGATGGAGCGCACAACTCTGCCCTGACGGCGCAGTTGTGGTAAGGGCGCTCATCCCACTTCCAACAAACACCTTGCGTGATCTTAGCGCGTAAAAACGGCCAAGTGGTACTGCCGCCCCGCATTTCGACATGAATGTCCGCAACACACTTCATGCAGCGGTGGCGGCCGGCGTCTTGTCGGTAGGCGCGATTGCGGTCCTGGACATCGCCCTCCGCCCCCAGCCGATTCTCAGCCCAGCCCAAATCGACTCAGTGCTGTTCGAATGGAGGAACGCCGACGATCTCGAACCGGCGGGCCCCCCCCCCCCCCCCCACACCCCGGGCCCCCCCCCCCCCCCCCACCCCCCAAAAACAAAAAAACACAACCCACAACACTCGAGGCCCCCCACCCCCCCCCCACCCAACACCACACCCCCCACCAACCCACCCCCCCCCCCCCCACCCACCCAAACAAACCCAC
>CAZIXP010000010.1:6622-43097 GCA_964543245.1 uncultured Starkeya sp. | reverse complement strand
GACTCAGTGCTGTTCGAATGGAGGAACGCCGACGATCTCGAACCGGCCCCCACCCAACCCACCCACTTCGCGGCGTCCCACGTCCGCCGCCAAACGGCCAAACATCCAAAACCAAGGGTCTTCAAACCTCCTTAACGGGACCTAACCAAATTAGTCGATGTGGGCCCGCTCCGACTCCGGGGCGGGCTTTTTTGTCTACTTCCGTCGGACCTGAAAGCCGCGGTTCGATCGCAGATGGCGGCCAACCGGAGCTGCCGGCGCTGGCCTCGCCACCAGCCGGTCAAACTGGTGCACCTTCAACGACCTTTCGGCCGGCGGGACCGGATTCGGATGCTGGGCCTCAATGATCTGATCGACCACCCCCTTCTGATCGCAGTCGATCAGGTAGCCGCGATACAGGAAGCCGTGCCACCCATTCGGCGCGTTCATCCAGATCGATCCTGCACCCGCATCGCAGGTCGGATGCTCGGCGGTGCCATCCTTGTCGACATGCAGATACCCGGTGCGCGGATCGCCGTTCCGCACCCAACACCGGTGCCGCTTGTCGTCGGGCTTCGTGCAGTTGTTGGCACGCATGTCCACCCCCCACTCCCCATCGGGCGTCACGACAAAAATCGAAAGGCCGTCCCACCCGCACCAATCGGGAAATTCATGGTAGAGCGATTGGTCATACATCGCCCCCACCGGCAGGTCGCGCCGCGGAAATTCCTGGCCGGCCAGCGCGCCCGTCCGCGCGACGAAAATTTCCTCCAGCGCAATCTGCCGCTGCGGATCGGGAATCTCCTGGCCGCACCTCTCGCACACCGTCGGAAACGCGTCCCACGGCCAATTCGACACCTCATACCCCTTGAAATATCGAACCCCGGATTCCCCGGTTTCGAATTCCGCCGGGACTACATCCAGAACCCGGCTGACGTTGCAGTAACCGCCCTTCGGGCACGGATGCTTGTCGCTATGCTGGAAGCACCGCAGCGATCGCTGAACTTTGCCCGACGGCTCACACCAGAAGACGTGCGTTGGGTTCATGCCGAAAGAAATCACTTTTTTCTTGCAGCGCCTACCCTTTTCTACTTTTCCTCCCTCACCACGATCCTCGTTCTTTTTTAGCTGTGTGCGACAGCGGTTCAAAATTTGTCAGTGTCCTTGTGGGGTAACCCGCACTTTGAAGCCCGGCCTGTTCGCACCAGCGCCGGGCTTCTCTTTTTCCCGGTATCTACCTGGTGGCGCCGAAACGAGCAGGAGCAATCCCGCTGGCGCGCAAACGACATCCGATCATTCGGATGGCGGGCCGGTCAGAATCCGGCCCACCCGACCAATTATCGCCCGGTCTAGCTGACCGGCGGAAAATGGGATAACGGATTGGCGGGCGGACTCAAACTCCGCCCTCCCCCAATTTGCCTCGAGGACCAAGCCTCGCCCAGCCGGATAAGCACCAGTCTGCAGGTCGGACTGGGAAGTATTTCAAAGAGATCGTGGTCCGCCCGGACCCAAACATCGTCGGCGCGACGACACGGGCAAATCCTGACCGAAAGGCCGCGCACGCCCTCACGTCAGCGGATACTCCCGCGGGCCCGCCTGAGACACGGCGATCGCGCTCGACCTAAGACGTCAGCTCTGACCGCGGAAAGTCCAAGGTGCCGGGGAATCCTGAAAACGCCCGCCTCGGCTTAAACCCGCTTGGTCGCACGACCGGTGAGCGGGGCCAGAACCAACTTCGCGCTCAGCGCACACTTGGTTCACGACCGCACGGGAGCAAACCCGGTCTGGCCTCGATCACCCCACGCCGGGGTGAACTGTGCCCGCATACCAACCATCTTCCCGACATCAGGAAAATGGTCCTCCAAACCGGGCGCTCCACCTCCTCAGTTTTCGCCCACCCAACGGTGCGCCACGCTCCACCCACGTCCGCCCTCGGCCCCCGTTTCGACCCGCCTCGCCCCTGTTCTACGTGGAACAAACCCCGCCTCCCCACCCTGGCAAACCCCCCCCCCGACCGGCCAAACGACCCCCAACCCCCACGGTTTTTTGGGAATTTGTGATCGGGGGGCGCTAGTCAACCCCGCGGCCCGGGGGCGGGTGGGGCGAGGTAGACAGGCGCGCGTCCAGGCCGGTGCCGGGGCGCGCCCCGGGCGGCGCGGCCCTCCCGGCATGAGGTGGCCGGACGGATCAGTTCAGCTGGGCCAGCAGCTCGGTGGCGCCTTTCGCGATTCCGGTGCGCGCCGCGGTGAGCGGACCGACACTCGAGGGCAGGTCGTAGGGTTTGGGATACTGCTTGGCGACGAAGGCGCCGAGCAGCCGCTTGTCGCTCGAGTCGAAGATCTCCACCGCGTAGCTTACTGAGCCGGTCAGAGTTCCTTCGCGGTCGCGCACGCTCTGTATGCCGTTGACGACACCGCCGGCCACATCGAACCGCGACAGCGTGCCGAGGACGGGCGCGGTGCGGGCGGCGCCGGTGAGGGTGATCCGGACCCGCAGCGTGTCCGGCGCTGGCCGGTTCGTCACGGTGAAGCGGGTGGCGAGGCTGCGCGTAAAGGCCGCCTGCATGTCGTTTGCCAAGGCTTGCCGGTCGGCGGAGTCGAGATCGCCGAACTGGCTGTCGGCGCCGCTGTAGATCTCCACCGGATCGATGATGACCTTACGGTAGTGTGTCCAGTCGACCGCGCTGCTGTAGCGGAATGGCATACGCCCGCTGCTGTCGTTGATGTTTGGCGACAGATAGGGCGACGAGGCAAGCCCGGAATAGGCGACGGGTTCCGGGCTGGCGCAGGCGGCCAGCGGCAGGGCGAGCCACAGGATCAACAGGGGTCTGCGGAGAGGGGGCATAGGGAGTCTGGCCTCGGGGAGTTCGCGGTCTGCGCGGCCCCCGGAAGCCGGGTGCGAGGCGGGTATAGCGCGGGAGCGTTCAAAATACAAACCGTTCAGTCGGTTTTTTTATAGATGAGGCAAGCATGTCCCTTTACCCCCCGAGGGGAGGTTCAGCTGTCACTCGGGGAGGGTTTTGAAAGGCTGTCTCAGCCTTTCTCGGCGCCAACGTCCTTGCCATTACCGGGCTTGCCGTCACCGGGCTTGCCGGTCCAGCGGGCCTCGTCCGACAGCAGCGCGAACAGATGGTCGCGCTCGGCATCGGTCAGCGGAGAGAGGCCGAACAACGAGGACAGCGTCAGGCCGCGCGCCGCCAGCCAGCGCAGGGTCGCGAGATCGGGGTCGGCGGCTTCGGCGCGGATCACCTCCAGCGCCTCGCGATCGGCCATTCGAGTGGTGCCCAGCAGCTCGGGCTCCTGCGCGACGGCGCCGAGAAGGGCAAGGGCGAGCGAATGCGGATCGGCGACCGCGGCGTGCAGCGTCGCGATTTCGGCGGCGAGCCGGGGCTGGACATGCTGATGGCCGTGGGCGGCGATGTGGCTGCGGGCGTAATTTTCGAAGAACGTGGCCTGGTGCTCCATCAGTGCCGCCAGCACCGCCTTCTTGGTGCGGAACTGGTGCATGAGCCCGCCTTTGCTGATGCCGCTCTCCCGAGCTATCGCATCCAGCGTGAGATGTCCGGCGCCGTCCCTGGCTATGATGGTGAGCGCGGCCTGGATCACGGCGGCACGCGTTCGCTTGGAGCGGGTGTTGTTGTCCATCGGCGTTCCGCTGTGGGGCCGGCGCGGCCTTCTGCCGATCGATTAGCGGCTGCGGCCGGCCCTTACAAGCGAACGTCGGCACCTGCCGCAACGCCGCCGGCGGCGCGCACCGCCCGCAGCGTCATCGCGGTGACACCTGCGGAAACTAGGCAGAGGTCATCCACTTCAGGAGGACACTGGCCATGCGCGCCACTCTGGCGGCTCTCGCCCTTTCCACCGCCCTCGGCTTCGGCTTCGCGTCCCAGGCGGACGCGGCGACCATCTATCCGCTCGACCGCGCCACCATCCTGGTGCGTTCGCCCTTCGACCTGAAGGTCGAGTTCGCCGGCGTGGTGAAGGCCGAAGACGTCAAGGTGACCATCAATGGCGAGCCGGCCGAGACCGTGCTCGGCAAGGGCTTCACCTTCCTCGAGCGCGAGCCCGGTGTCGAGGCCTCCGCGGTGGTGCTGCGCGCCGCCTCGCTCGCCAAGCCCGGCCACTACACCGTCGAGGCCCGCGCCGGCGACGACGTCAAGTCCGTGACCTGGGACGTCTACGCCACCCCGGCCCAGCCCAAGGCGAAGAACGTCATCTTCTTCCTCGGCGACGGCCTCTCGGTCGCCCACCGCACCGCGGCCCGGCTGATGTCGAAGGGCATGACGGAAGGCAAGGCCAACGGTCGCCTGAACCTTGACGGCATCTCCCCCGTCGCCTTCGTCGGCACCTCGGCGACCGACGCGGTGGCCACCGACAGCGCCAACACCATGTCGGCCTACATGACCGGCCACAAGACCGCGGTGAACGCGCTCGGCGTCTATGCCGACCGCACCAAGGACAGCCTGGACGACCCCAAGGTCGAGACCATCGCCGAGGCGCTGCGCCGCACCGGCGGCAAGGCGATCGGCGTCGTCAGCACCGCCGAGATCGAGGACGCCACCCCGGCCGCCGTCGTCGCCCACACCCGCCGGCGCGCCGACAAGGCCGACATCGCGCTCATGATGTTCGACGTGAAGCCGGAGATCGTGCTCGGCGGCGGCTCGGCCTATTTCCTGCCGAAGTCGGTCCCGGGCTCCAAGCGCAAGGACGACATCGACCTCGTCAACCGCTACCGCGAAGCCGGCTACGCACTCGCCACCAACGCCACCGAGCTCGAGGCGGCGCGCGGCACCAATAGCGGGCGCATCCTCGGCCTGTTCCACACCGGCAACATGGATGTCGCGCTCGACCGCCTGCAGCTGAAGAAGGGCACGGTCTCGAAGTTCCCCGACCAGCCCGGCCTCGTGAAGATGACGGAGGTCGCGCTCGAGCAGCTTGCCAAGGATCCGGACGGCTTCTTCCTGATGGTCGAGGGGGCCTCGATCGACAAGATGTCCCACCCGATGGACTGGGAACGCGCGGTCTATGACACCATCGAGTTCGACCAGGCGGTCGGCGTGGGTCTGGCCTTCGCGGCGAAGCATCCCGACACCCTCATCGTGGTGACCGGCGACCACACCCACGGCGTCTCCATCATCGGCACCATCGACGACAACAAGCCGGGCACCGAGATGCGCGAGAAGGTCGGCGTCTATGGCGATGCCGGCTTCCCCAACTATGAAGACAAGAACGGCGACGGCTATCCCGACAATGTCGATGTCTCCCGCCGCCTCGCCATCTTCTCCAGCAACTTCCCGGACTATTACGAGACGTTCCACCCCAAGATGGACGGCCCGTTCGACCCGGCGGTGCAGAACGAGAAGAAGGAATATGTCGCCAACGAAGCCTATAAGGACGTGCCCGGCGCGGTGAAGCGCGAGGGCAACCTGCCGCGCTCGGCGGACACCGCGGTCCATGCGGTCGACGACGTGGTGCTGCAGGCCACCGGCCCCGGCGCCGACGGCTTCCACGGCTACATGGAGGAGAGCGACATCTATCGCGTGCTGGTCGACGCGATGGCGATCGCTCCGGCCAATTGAGCCGCCCGCTGACACACCTCACCCCGTGGAACCCGGCCGGCGACGGCCGGGTTCCCACACGTCCGGCCGGGCGCCGGGAGGTGCTGGGGCTGCTCGGCGCCCTGCCGCTGCTGGCGCTGGCCCGCCCTGCCGCCGCCGCCGCCACTGCGCTCGGCTTCGACGAGCTCTACGGCGCGGTGGGCGTCCTCGGCCTCAGCTTCTCGGACAAGGTCAAGAGCCTCGCCGGCCAGCCGGTGACGATGCGCGGCTTCATGGCGCCGCCGCTGAAGGCCGAGGCCGATTTCTTCGTGCTGACCGAAATTCCCATGTCGATCTGCCCGTTCTGCTCCTCCGATGCCGACTGGCCGGACAATATCGTGGTGGTCTATCTCGACCGCGCCCAGACCTTCGAGCAGGCCAACCGCATGATCGAGGTGACGGGACGGCTCGAGGTCGGCTCCTGGACCGATCCGCACACCGGCTTCGTCAGCCTGCTGCGCCTGGTCGGTGCCCGGTTCGAGCGCGCCTGAGCATGCCCCGGCTCGTCATACGCGATCTCGACGTCTCCTATCCCGGCCTCGGCCGCCCGGCCCTGGCGGTGCCGCAGCTCGATCTGGCGGCGGGCGAGCATGTGCTGCTCACCGGCGCCTCGGGGGCGGGCAAGACCACCTTCCTCAACATCGTCACTGGGCTGGAGCCGGCGCCGAGCGGCCGGGTGCGCTGGGACGAGGTCGACCTCGCCGCGCTCGGCGAGGGCGGCCGCGACCGCTGGCGCGCCGCCCATGTCGGGCTGGTGATGCAGGATTTCCATCTCTTTCCCGGGCTCTCCGCGCTCGACAATGTGCTGCTGCCGGCCCGACTCGCCCGTTTTCGGCAGGCGGCCACGCTGGAGGAGGAGGCCGCCCGCCTGCTGGCGCGGGTCGGCATCACCCGGGCCGGGCAGAAGGTGGAGACGCTCTCGCGGGGGCAGATGCAGCGCGTGGCGGTGGCGCGGGCGCTGCTCGGCCGACCCGGCATTCTGGTGGCCGACGAGCCCACCGCCAGTCTCGACGCCGAATCGGGCGCCGCGGTCGCCGCGCTGCTGGCGGAACTCGCCGCCGAGAGCGGCGCCACCCTGATCGTCGCCAGCCACGACCCGCTATTTTCCCGCGCGGACATCAACCGGCGGCTGCATCTCGATGCCGGCCGCCTGAGTGGCTAGGGCCTTTTCACGCGAAGCGGCCTCCGGTTCGCGTGAAGAACAGGCGTCATGACACCACGTTACAGCGCCGCCGGTGAACCGAGGCTCACCGGAAGCGCCGTTTAACCCGAAGCGCCGATTAACCAGAAGCACTCGTGGGGATACCCGATGCTGGGCTTCATTCTCGCCGATCTGCGCCGCCACCGCTGGGGCGTGGCCGCCATCGCCCTCCTTGTCGCGCTCGCCACCGCGCTCGGGGTGGCGGTCACCCTTCAGGAACGGGCGCTGCGGCTCGGCAGCGCCCGGGCGGCGGATGCGTTCGATCTCGTCATCGGCGCGCCGGGCAGCGAGACCCAGCTCGTGCTCTCCTCGGTGTTCCTGCAGGCGGCGCCGCTGCCGCTGATGCCGGGCCGGGTGCTGGCGGGGCTGCTGCAGGACCCCCGCGTCGCCTGGGCCGCCCCGATTGGCTTTGGCGACGAGATCGACGGCCTGCCCATCGTCGGCACCAGCGCGCCGCTGCTGGAAGGGCTGGGCGGGCTTTCCGATGGGCGCGGCTTCGGCCGGCTCAATGAGGCGGTGATTGGTGCGGCGGTGCCGCTGCGCCTCGGCGACCGCTTCCACCCCATGCACGGCCACGCCTTCGGCATCGGCCTGGTCCATGGCGCGGTGACCTATGACGTGGTGGGCCGGATGAAGCCGACCGGCACGCCCTGGGACCGCGCGGTGCTGGTGCCGATCGAGGCGGTGTGGCGCATCCACCACGCCGAGGCCGCCGGCGCGCCGGCCGGCCATGGCGCGGGTGCGCCGGAAAAGGGAGAGCACGGCGAAGCTCTCGACGCACCGATCGACCCGGCGCAGCTGCTCTCGCCGGAGGCGCCGGGTCTGCCGGCGATCCTGGTCAAGCCGCGCTCGGTGGCCGACGCCTATAAGCTGCGGCGCGACTACCGCAGCGACAGCACCCTTGCGGTCTTCCCGGCGGAGGTGCTCACCCGGCTCTATGGCACGCTCGGCGACGTCCGGCTGGTTCTGTCGGCGATCGCGACGGGCGCGCAGGCGCTGGTCGGCGCCGCCATCCTGCTCGCGATCCTCATTCACGTGCTGCAGCGCCGTCGCCAGATCGGGGCGTTGCGGGCGTTTGGCGCCGCCCGCCTCGCCATCTTCTCCATCGTCTGGCTGGAAGTCGTTCTCGTGTTGGGCGCGGGCCTGCTGGCCGGGGTCGGCCTTGGCTGGGCGGGGGCGCGTGCGCTGTCCAGCCAGCTCGGGCGGCAGACCGGGGTGCCGATGCCGGTGGGCTTCACGCCGGAGGATGTCGTGCCGCTCGCGCTGCTGCTGCTGGCGGGGGCGGTGGTGGCGGTGGTGCCGGCGGTGCTGGCCTATCGGCAGTCGCCGGCGCAGGCGCTGCGCGGCTGAGGCCGGCGGCGCGGGCAACCCATGCCATCTATTTGAAAGTCCACAAACAATAACAGCGGCGGCTCGCCGCATCTGCGGAGATGCCGGCGCGGGCGACGAGGCGGGTCGGGGGGCTACTTTGGTCGCGACGGCGCCGTTTTGTCGGCACCCTGGCGGTGCGGTGATATAGCCAGCCGACCCGCATCCGGCTAATGCTGGTGCCGCAGTGCAGCGTGGGGGTGGTCGTGGCGGAAGATGTTCGTGGCATGAAAAAGGGGCATCCCCGGCTTCCCGTCCTCGGCGCCGTGGCGCTGACGCTGGCACTCGCCGGCTGCGGCGAGCCGGCCAAGGCGCCGGCGGCGCCGCCCCGCCCGGTGCGCACCGTGACCGCCGAAACCCGGACGGCGGGCGACACCGCCACCCTGACCGGCACGATCGAGGCCCGGAACGAGGTCACCTACGGCTTCCGCATCGGCGGGCGCATCGTCGAGCGGCTGGTGAATGTCGGCGACCGCATCGCCCCCGGCCAGGTGCTGGCGCGGCTCGACCCGCAGGACGAGCAGAACGCGCTGCGCTCCGCCCAGGCTGCGCTGTCCGCCGCCAATGCCGCGCTCACCCAGACCCGCAGCCAGTATGAGCGGCAGAGCCAGCTGCTGGCGCGGGGCTTCACGCCGCGGGCGCAGTACGAGCAGGCCGAGCAGGCCTTCCTCAACGCCCGCTCCCAGGTGGAGGATGCCGAGGCCCGGCTGCAGATGGCGCAGGACCGGCTCGACTTCACCGAGCTGAAGGCCGACGCCGCCGGCATCGTCACCCAGCGCCGCGCCGAGCCGGGCGAGGTGGTGCAGGCCGGCCAGCCGGTGGTCGAGGCCGCCCGCCAGGACGGCCGCGACGCCGTGTTCGAGGTGCCGGCGCCGATGCTCTCCGGCCTTCCCGCCGACCCCGACGTCGAGGTGACGCTGGCGAGCGATCCCGCCGTCACCGCCAAGGGCCGGGTGCGCGAGGTGGCGCCGCAGGCCGACCCGGTGACGCGGACCTTCCGGGTGCGGGTGGGGCTGATCGATCCGCCGGACGCCTTCCGGCTCGGCACCACGGTGGTCGGCCGCGTCACCGTGCCGGAGGGCGCGGTCATCGAGATTCCCGCCGGCGCGCTCACCCGGCTGAACGACCGTCCGGCGGTGTGGGTGGTGGAGCCCAAGGCGCTGACCGTGGCGCTGCGCAACATCGAGGTGCTGCGCTACAGCCCCTCGGCGGTGGTGGTCGCCGACGGGCTCGCCCCCGGCGACATCGTGGTGACGGCCGGCGTGCAGGCGCTGCACCCCGGGCAGAAGGTGCGCCTGCTGGGAGCCGGGCTGTGAAGAACGGCTTCAACCTATCGGCGTGGGCGCTGAAGCACCGCTCCATCATCATCTATGCCATGCTGGTGGCGGTGGTCGCCGGCGTCATGGCGTTCCGCGGGCTCGGCCGCGCCGAGGACCCCAGCTTCGTCATCAAGACCATGGTTGTGCAGGCCAACTGGCCCGGCGCGACGCTGGACGAGACCACCCGGCAGGTCACCGAGCGGCTGGAACGTAAGCTGCAGGAGGTGCCGAAGCTCGACCATCTGGAGAGCTACACCCGCCCGGGCGTCACCACCATCTTCGTGCATCTGAAGGGCTCGGCCACCGCCGCCGAGGTGCCGGACCTGTGGTATCAGGTGCGCAAGGGCGTCGCCGACATCCGCCACACCCTGCCGCAGGGTATCGTCGGGCCGTTCTTCAACGACGAGTTCGGCGACACCTTCGGCATCATCTACGGCTTCACCGCCGACGGCTTCACCCATCGCGAGCTGCTCGACCGGGTCGAGGCGGTGCGCTCCGAGCTGCTGCACGTGCCGGATGTCTCGAAGATCGAGCTGCTGGGCGTGCAGGACGAGCGCATCTTCATCGAATTCTCCATGGCGGAGCTCGCCAGCCTCGGCATCGACCGCAGCGCGGTGCTGCAGGCGCTGGCGAGCCAGAACGTGGTCCGCCCCTCCGGGGAGATCCAGACCGGCGCGGAGAACATCTCGGTGCGGGTGTCGGGCGCCTTCACCTCCGAAGCCGACATCGCCAATGTGAATTTCGTGGTGAACGGCCGGCTCATCCGCCTGGCCGACATCGCCACCATCCGCCGCGGTTATGCCGACCCGCCGCAGCCCATGTTCCGGGTGAACGGCCGGGAGGCGATCGGCCTCGCCATCGCCATGCGCGAGGGCGGCGACATCCTCGCCATGGGCCGCAATGTCGACGCCGCGATGAACCGCCTCGTCGCTGAGCTGCCGATCGGCATCGACGTGCAGCTCGTGGCGGACCAGGCGGTGACGGTGAACGACGCCATCGCCGAGTTCATGGAAAGCCTCTGGCAGGCGGTGGCGATCATCCTGGTGGTGTCGTTCGTCGCGCTCGGGGTGCGGGCGGGGGCCATCGTGGCGCTGGCCATCCCGCTCACCCTCGCCGTGGTCTTCGCGATCATGCAGATCGCGCAGATCGACATGCAGCGCATCTCGCTGGGCGCGCTCATCATCGCGCTGGCGCTCATGGTCGACGACGCCATGACGACGACGGACGCCACGCTGACCCGGCTCGCGGCCGGCGACAACCCGACCCGCGCCGCTTCCTACGCCTTCTCCGCCTATGCCGCCGCCATGCTGGCGGGCACGCTGGTCACCGTCGCCGGCTTCGTGCCGGTGGGCTTCGCCGCGAGCTCCGCGGGCGAATACACCTTCACCCTCTTCGCGGTGGTGACCATCGCCCTGCTGGTGTCGTGGGTGGTGGCGGTGCTGTTCGCGCCGCTGCTGCAGGTCCTCATCCTGAGGCCGCCCGCCAGGGATGCGGCGAAGCCCGCCACGGCCGGGCCGGGGCGGGTGATGGGGCTGTATCGCCGGCTGCTGGTCGGCTGCCTGCGCCTGCGCTGGATCACGCTTGCGGTGACGTTTGGCCTGTTCGTGCTCTCGGTGCTGGCGCTGCCGCTGGTGCCGCGGCAGTTCTTTCCCTCGTCCGACCGGCCGGAGCTGCTGGTGGACCTCGCCTCGCCGCAGAACGCCTCGATCTATGCCAGCGAGAGCGTGGCCGAAGCCTTCGACAAGGTGCTGGCCGGCGATCCCGATGTCGCGCGCTGGAGCACCTATGTCGGGCGCGGCGCCATCCGGTTCTATCTCCCGCTCAACGTCCAGCTTCCCAACGACTTCTTCGCCCAGGCGGTGATCGTGGCGCGCGACGTCGCGGCGCGGGAGCGGCTGCACGCCCGGCTCGACAAGGTGCTGGCGGAGCAGTTCCCGCAGCTCGTCGCCCGGGTCGCCCCGCTGGAGCTCGGCCCGCCGGTGGGCTGGCCGGTGCAGTACCGCGTTTCCGGCCCCGATGTGGAGAAGGTGCGGGCCATCGCCTTCGACCTCGCCGCCGCCGCCGTGGCGTCCAGCCCGGACGCGGAGCGGGTCAACTACAATTGGATCGAACCGTCGCGCCAGGTCCGCATCCGGCTCGATCAGGACGAGGCCCGGCTGCTGGGCCTTTCCACCGCCCAGCTCACCGGGGTGCTGAACACGGTGTTCTCCGGCCAGCCGGTGACGCAGGTTCGCGACGACATCTATCTCGTCAACGTGCTGGCCCGCGCCACCGACGAGGAGCGCGTCTCGCTCGGCACGCTGGCGACCCTGCAGGTGCCGCTGCCGAACGGCCGCACCGTGCCGCTCGGGCAGATCGCGATCTTCGAATATAGCCAGGACTACCCCGCCATCTGGCGGCGCGACCGGGTGCCGACCCTCACCGTGCAGGCCGACGTGCGGCGCGGCGTGCTGCCCGAAAGCGTAGTGGAAGGGCTGGCGCCGAAGATCGCGGCGCTGCGCGCCGGCCTGCCGCCGGGCTACGCCATCGTCGTCGGCGGCACGGTGGAGGAGAGCGCGGCCTCGCTCGGCTCGGTCATCGCCGTGGTGCCGGTGATGCTGCTGCTGATGTTCACCGTGCTGATGTTCGAGCTGAAGAGCTTCCAGCGGCTCGTCATCGTGCTCTCGGTCGCCCCGCTCGGTCTCATCGGGGTGGTCGCGGCGCTGCTGGCCTCCGGCCGTCCGCTCGGCTTCGTCGCCATTCTCGGCGTGCTGGCGCTGATCGGGATGATTACCAAGAACGCGGTCATCCTGATCGGCCAGATCGAGGCCGACCGCGCCGCCGGCCGCCGGGTATGGGACGCGGTGATCGCCGCCTCCTGCGCGCGCTTCCGCCCGATCATGCTGACGGCGGTGTCCACCGTGCTGGGCATGATCCCGATCGCGCCCACGGTGTTCTGGGGGCCGATGGCCTTCGCCATCATGGGCGGGCTGTTGGTCGGCACGCTGCTGACCCTGATTTTCCTGCCCGCGCTCTATGTCGCCTGGTTCGGCGCCGAGACCGGCCCGGAGACGGAGGTTTCCGTTGCGGAGCCGGGAGCGGCAGGGGCGGGGACGGCGGGGGCGGGTGCCGCGGGGGTCGGCGCGGGCTGATCCGGCCCCACGAGGAAGAGGGCGGGGAGGGCATTCGCCGTCCCCGTCGCGGCCGACGCGCGAAGCCGGCAGCGGCCCGACCGGGCCGGCCGGGATCAGGGGGAGCGGATGGAACGGGATTCGGTGCTGGTGGACCTCGCCCTGCAGGGCGGCGGTTCCCACGGGGCCTTCACATGGGGCGTGCTCGACCGCCTGCTGCAAGAAAGCTGGCTCGAGATCGAGGGGGTTTCCGGCACCTCCGCCGGCGCGATGAACGCCGCGGTGCTGGCGGATGGCTACGCCGCCGGCGGGCGCGCCGGTGCCCGCGCGGCGCTGGAGAGCTACTGGCGCCACGTGTCCGAGGCCGCCCGCTTCAGCCCGTTCCGCCGTTCGCTGATCGACCGGATGCTCGGGCGCTGGTCGCTGGAAGGCGCGCCCGGCTTCCTGTTCATGGACTACATGTCCCGCATGTTCTCGCCCTACCAGTACAACCCGCTGGGCGGCAACGCGCTGGAGCCGGTGCTGGCCAAACAGATCGACTTCGAGCGCCTGCGCGCCTCGCCGATCAAGCTGTTCATCACCGCCACCAATGTGCGCACCGGCCGGCCGCGGGTGTTCCGCAACGCCGACATCACCCCCGCGGTGCTGATGGCCTCCGCCTGCCTGCCCACCATCTTCCAGGCGGTGGAGATCGACGGCGAGGCCTATTGGGACGGCGGCTATTCCGGCAACCCGACGCTGGCGCCGCTGGTGAACGAGCTGACCTCCGACGACACCATCCTGGTGCCGATCAACCCGCTGGAACGGCCGGGCACCCCGCGCACCCCGGCGGAAATCCTCAACCGGCTGAACGAGGTGTCGTTCAACGCGGTGGCGGTGAAGGAGCTCTACATGATGGCGCTGCTGCAGCGCCACGCCGCCGCGCTCGGCAGCGACAGCGAGGCCTGCGACTGGGCGCGCATGCGGGTGCACATCGTGCGCAACCCCGTCATGAACACGCTCGACTTCTCCTCCAAATTCAATGCGGAGTGGGACTTCGTCAGCATGCTGCGGGAGGAGGGCCGCAAGGCCGCCGAGCTTTTCCTCGCCGACCATGGCCATGATATCGGCCGGGCTTCCACCATCGACTTCGACAAGCTGCTGGCGGAGCTGTGACCATGGGGCTCCTCGGCATTCTGGTCGCGCTCGGCGTCCTCATCTTCCTCGCCTTTCGCGGCTCCAGCATCCTCGTGCTCGCCCCGGTGGCCGGGCTCATCGCCGCCGCCTTCTCGGGCGAGCCGCTGCTGGCGAGCTGGACCCAGACCTTCATGCGCAGCGCGGCGGATTTCGTCGCCCAGTTCTTCCCGCTGTTCCTGCTGGGCGCGGTGTTCGGCAAGCTGATGGAGGATTCCGGCTCGGTCGCGACCATCGCCGACACCATGACCGCGCGGCTCGGCGCCGGGCGCGCCGTTCTCGCGGTGGTGCTGGCGGGGGCGATCGTCACCTATGGTGGCGTGAGCCTGTTCGTCGCCTTCTTCGTGCTGGCGCCGATGGGCGTGGCGCTGTTCCGCTCCGCCGGGGTGCCGCGGCGGCTGATGCCGGCGGCCATCGCGCTCGGCACCTCGACCTTCACCATGTCGGCGATGCCCGGCACCCCCTCCATCCAGAACGCCATCCCGATGCCGTTCTTCGGCACCACGCCCTTTGCGGCGCCGGGGCTCGGCATCATCGCCTCGCTGATCATGCTCGGCTTCGGCCTGTGGTGGCTGAAGCTGCGGGAGAACGCGGCGCGGGCCGCCGGGGAGGGCTTCGGCGATCTCTCGGCAGCCCCCGACGACGCGGCGGAGCGGGCGACGAGCGACCCGATCGTGCGCGAGCGGGCCACCACGGCGCGGGAGTTCGACCCCGCCGAAATCCACGGCAGCGAGCCCGCCCCGCGCGGCCCGCCCATCGCGCTGGCGGCGTTGCCGATCCTGGTCGTGATCGTGGTCAACCTGCTGATGTCCTTCGTGGTGCTGCCGCGGATGGACACCGCCTTCCTCGCCCTGCCGCAATGGGGCGCCACCGCCGTTTCGGCGGTGGGCGGGGTGTGGTCGGTCATCGTGGCGCTGGCCGCGGCGATCCTCACGGTGGCCGCCATCAATTTCCGCAGCGTGCCGGTGCTGCGCGCCACCGTCACCGCAGGGGCCAATGCCTCGGTGCTGCCGATCCTGTCGGTGGCGAGCCTGGTCGGCTTCGGCGCCATCGTGGCGGCGCTGCCGGCCTTCGCCGAGGTGCGCGACTGGGTGCTGGGCATTGGCGGCGGCCCGCTGGTGTCGCTGGCGGTGGCGACCAACATCCTCGCGGCGCTCACCGGCTCGGCCTCCGGCGGGCTCACCATCGCGCTCGACGCGCTGGGGCCCACCTATCTGCGCATCGCGCAGGAGATCGGCATGGACCCCGCGCTGATGCACCGGGTGGCGGTGATCGGCTCGGGCACGCTCGACAGCCTGCCGCATAACGGCGCGGTGGTGACGCTGCTCTCCGTCTGCGGTGTCACCCATAAGGAAGGCTATCTCGACATCGTCATGGCGGCGGTGGTCGGGGCGCTCATCGCGCTGGCGGCGGTCATCGTGCTGGGCACGGCGGTCGGGAGCTTCTGATGCGCGCGCTCGTCATCCGGGCCGTGGTGCTGTGCCGCTGGGCGATGGTGCCGTTCTTCCTCGGGCTGGTCATCGCGCTGGGGCTGCTGCTGGTCGGCTTCTTCGGCGAGATCCTGCAGCTTGCCCTGCGGCTTCACGAGCTGAACGAGGTCGAACTGATCATGGCGCTGCTGTCGCTGATCGACCTGACGCTGGTCGGCGGGCTGCTCGTCATCATCATCCATTCCGGCTTCCAGAACTTCGTGGAGCGGATCGACGGGGAGGCCCTGGCGGGCTCCCCGGCATGGATGACCGGGATCAGCTTTTCCGGCCTGAAGATGAAGCTGTTCGCGTCGCTGATGGCCATCGCCGGCATCACGCTGCTGAAGGCGCTGATGAAGCTCGAGGTGAGCGTCAGCACCGCGCAGGTGCAGTGGCTGGTGGTCGCCAATGTGCTCTTCGTCGCCGCCTATACCGTGCTCGCCCTCACCGACCGGGCGACGCGGCAGGCCGACGGCGGTGCGGGCGCAACGCCCTCCGCCGACGAAACCCTTCCGCCGCGGCCTTGACCGGGGCCGCGGCGTGTCGGGGCCGGTTACGGCCGGGCCGCCTCAGCTGCGGCGCTGGTTGTAGACGTCGAGGCAGACCGCGCCGAGCAGCACCAGGCCCTTGATGACCTGCTGGTAGTCGATGCCGATGCCGAGGATCGACATGCCGTTGTTCATCACGCCCATGATCAGCGCGCCGATCACCGCGCCGCCGACGCGGCCGACGCCGCCATAGGCCGAGGCGCCGCCGATGAAGCAGGCCGCGATCACGTCCAGCTCGAAGCCGAGGCCGGCCTTGGGTGTCGCGGTGTTGAGCCGCGCCGCGAACACCAGCCCCGCCAGCGCCGCCAGCACGCCCATATTGACGAAGGTGAGGAAGGTGAGCCGCTCGGTCTTGATGCCGGAGAGCTTCGCCGCCTTCTCATTGCCGCCCACGGCGTAGATCTGCCGGCCGATCGTCGTGCGGGTGGTGACGAAGGCGTAGAGCGCCACCAGCGCGGTGATGATGACGAGGACGTTGGGCAGGCCGCGATGGGAGGCGATGAGATAGGCGAAATAGACGATCACGCCCACCAACAGCAGGTTCTTGCCGATGAAGAAGCCGTAGGGCTCGGTCTCGATGCCGTGGCTTTCCTGCCGGGCGCGGCTGCGCACATTCTGCCACACCAGCACCAGCGCCAGCAGCGTGCCGATCGCCAGCGAGGTGGGGTAGAGCGTGGTCGCGTCCGGCATCAGCTCGGGGATGAAGCCGGAGGAGAGCTTCTGGAACTCCACCGGGAACGGCCCGACCGACTGTCCCGCCAGGATGGCGAGGGCAAGGCCCTTGAACACCAGCATGCCCGCCAGCGTCACGATGAAGGACGGGATCTTGAAATAGGCCACCCAGTAGCCCTGCGCCGCCCCGATCAGCGCGCCGAGAGCGAGGCAGATCAGCGCGGCGGGAATGTAGTGCATGCCGAACTTGACGATCAGCACCGCGGCCACCGCGCCGATGAAGCCGGCCACCGAACCGACCGAGAGGTCGATGTGCCCGGTCACGATGACGAGCAGCATGCCCAGCGCCATGATGACGATGTAGCTGTTCTGCAGCACCAGGTTGGTGAGGTTCAGCGGCCGCAGCAGGGTGCCGTTGGTCACGATCTCGAAGAAGATCATGATCGCGAACAGCGAGATCATCATGCCGTAGTCGCGCAGATTGTTCTTGAGGAAGCCGGCATGGCCGGACTTCGGCGGGAGGGGCTTGTCCTGAAGCGCCATGGTCTTCTCGCTCGCGGGGGTGTCGCTCATGGCCGTGCCTCGCCCTTGCGCATGATGGCGCGCATGATCTTCTCCTGTGTGGCTTCGGCGGCGGGGAATTCGCCGACGAACGCGCCCTCGTTCATCACGCAGATCCGGTCGCAGATGCCGAGCAGCTCCGGCATCTCCGACGAGATCACCACGACGCCGCGGCCGGAG
Source organism: uncultured Starkeya sp. (assembly GCA_964543245.1). Taxonomy (GTDB): domain Bacteria; phylum Pseudomonadota; class Alphaproteobacteria; order Rhizobiales; family Xanthobacteraceae; genus Ancylobacter. The sequence continues at coordinate 25,921 of CAZIXP010000010.1, read as the reverse complement.
TCAGCCAATTCATTGATGATGCAATAGATTTCATACTTTGCGCCGACATCGATGCCGCGCGTCGGCTCGTCGAGGATCAGCACCTTGGGATCGGTGAAGAGCCATTTCGACAGCACCACCTTCTGCTGGTTGCCGCCGGAGAGCTTGCCGGTCTCCTGATAGACGCTGTGGCAGCGGATGCGCATGCGGCCGCGATAGTCGGAGGCGACCTGCAGTTCCTTCACATCGTCGATGACGCGACCCGGGGCGATGCGGTCGAGATTGGCCAGCGAGATGTTCTTGCGGATGTCTTCCGCCAGCAGCAGCCCGAGATGCTTGCGGTCCTCGGTGACATAGGCGAGGCCGGCGTCGATGGCGCGGCGCACGGTGGAGACGTCCGCCTCGCGGCCCTCGATCTCGACGCGGCCGGTGATCTTCTGGCCGTAGGAGCGGCCGAAAACGCTCATCGCGAATTCCGTGCGGCCCGCGCCCATCAGCCCGGCGATGCCGACGATCTCGCCGCGCTTCACCTCGAAGTCGACATTGCGGATCATCTGGCGGTCGGTGTGCAGCGGGTGATAGGCCGACCAGTCCGAGACGCGGAAGATCGTCTCGCCGATCTTCGGCTCGCGCTTGGGGTAGCGGTGCTCGAGGTCGCGGTCGACCATGCGGCGGATGATGCGGTCTTCCTCCACCGCGCCGTCGCGGCAGTCCAGCGTGTCGACGGTGCGCCCGTCGCGCAGCACGGTGATGCGGTCGGCGACGCGGGAGACCTCGTTCAGCTTGTGCGAGATGAGGATGGAGGCGATGCCCTGCGCCTTGAACTCCAGCAGCAGGTCCAGCAGGGCCTGGCTGTCCTTCTCGCTGAGGCTGGCGGTGGGCTCGTCCAGGATGAGCAGCCGCACCTTCTTCGACAGCGCCTTGGCGATCTCGACGAGCTGCTGCTTGCCGACCCCGATATTGGTGATCAGCGTGTCGGGCGACTCCTCCAGCCCCACTTTCGCGAGCAGCTCCTGCGTGCGGCGGTGGACCGCGCCGCGGTCGATGATGCCGAAGCGGCCGGGCGGGTTGGCGATGAAGATGTTCTCCGCGATCGACATCAGCGGCACCAGGGCGAGCTCCTGGTGGATGATGATGATGCCGAGGGCTTCGGAATCGATGATGTCGCGGAAGCGGCGTTCCTCGCCATCGAAGATGATGGCGCCGTCATAGGAGCCGTGCGGGTAAACCCCGCTCAGCACCTTCATGAGCGTGGATTTTCCCGCGCCGTTTTCCCCGACCAGCGCGTGGATTTCCCCGGGCGCGACCGTGAAGCTGACATCGCTCAGCGCCCTCACCCCGGTGAAGTGCTTGCTGATGCTCTGCATTTCCAGAAGGGCGTTCATGATTGCGCTCCTCGTGAGCGCCCCGTGCCGGCCGGTCGCCGCCGCCGGCACGGGGCAGGACACATCAGTTGATCTGGCCGGGCTTGTAGTAGCCGCTGCCGACCAGAACCGCTTCCCAGTTGCTCTTGTCGACCACGACCGGCTTCAGCAGATAGGCGGGAACCACCTTCACGCCGTTGTTGTAGGTCTTGGTGTCGTTCACCACCACTTCCTTGCCGCTGAGCGAGGCGTCGACCATGTCGGCGGTCACCTTGGCGAGTTCGCGGGTGTCCTTGAAGATGGTGGAATACTGCTCGCCCGCGAGGATCGACTTCACGGAGGGCACCTCCGCGTCCTGGCCGGTGACGATCGGCATCTTCATGCCGCCGGAACCATAGCCCACGCCCTTCAGCGAGGACAGGATGCCGATGGAGAGGCCGTCATAGGGCGACAGCACGCCGTTCAGCTTCTTGTCGGAGTAATAGGCGCTCAGCAGGTTGTCCATGCGGGCCTGGGCGGTTGCGCCGTCCCAGCGCAGCGTCGACACCTTGTCCATGCCGAGCTGGCCGCTCGGCACCTTCAGCGTGCCGTTGTCGATCAGCGGCTTCAGCACCGACATCGCGCCGTCGTAGAAGAAATAGGCGTTGTTGTCGTCCGGCGAGCCGCCGAACAGCTCGACATTGAAGGGGCCCTTGTTCTCGGGATAGCCGAGGCCCTTCAGCAGCGACTGCGCCTGCAGCACGCCGACCTGGAAATTGTCGAAGGTCGCGTAGTAGTCGACATTCGGCGTCTCGCGGATGAGGCGGTCATAGGCGATGACCTTGATGCCCTTGGCGTGGGCCTGCTTCAGCACGTCGGACAGGGTGGTGCCGTCGATCGAGGCGATGACCAGCACCTTGGCGCCCTTGGTCACCATGTTCTCGATCTGCGAGAGCTGGTTGGGGATGTCGTCCTCGGCATATTGGAGGTCGGTGGTGTAGCCGCGCTCCTTCAGCACCTTCACCATGTTGTCGCCGTCGGCGATCCAGCGGGCGGAGGACTTGGTCGGCATGGCGATGCCGACGGTGCCCTTGTCCTGCGCCGCGGCGGGGCTGAGGCCGCCCAGCGTCAGGGCGCCGAGGGTCACGGCGCCAACGGTCACGGCGCCGAGCGCCAGGGCGGAAAGGGCGGTGGAAATGCGTTTCATCTTTCACTCCCGGTTGCGATGGGTGGCCGCCATCGGCGGTCCGTGTTGTTGGCGACCCTGAGGCCGCGAGGGTTGTCGCGCGGCCGGTGGGCCGCGAGCGGCCGTCGCCAATGCCTCAGGCGGGTGAGGTCAGGGGCTGGGTGACGGGTGGAAAGGCGGCGTCATAGGCGGCGATCACCGCCTTTGCCTTGCGGCGGACCTCGGCAGCCTCGGCACCGGGCCGGTAGAGGCTCGAGCCGAGGCCGAAGGTGCGGATGCCGGCGGCGCCATAGGCGGCGAAGTCGGCCTCGCCCACCCCGCCGACGGCGCCGATCACCGTGCCCGGCGGCAGGATCACCGCGATCGCCTGGATGATCGCGGGGCCGAGCAGGTTGGCCGGAAAGAACTTGAGCCCCGACGCCCCGGCCTTCACCGCCGCGAGCGCCTCGGTGGGGGTGAGCACGCCCGGCATGGTGACCATGCCGTGGCCGCTCGCCCGGCCGATCACCTCCGGGTCGACGTTGGGGCTCACCATCAGCCGGCCGCCCGCCGCCGCCAGCCGGTCGACCGCCGCGGTGTCGAGCACGGTGCCGGCGCCGATCCACACCCCCGCGGGGGCGAGGCGAGCCGCCGCCTCGATGGAGCGGAACGGTTCGGGCGAGGTCAGCGGGATCTCGATTGCCTCGAAGCCTTCCTCGATCAGCGCGCCGACCACCGCTTCGGCCTCGTTCGAGGTCAATCCGCGCAGGATGGCGACCAGCGAGCGCTTCAGGCGCGGCCACGGGACATGGGCGTGAGCGGTCACGAGGAGGCTCCTTCGGTCTGGAAGGCCGCGAGGGCGGCGGCGTGCAACCCCGCGCGGACGCAGGTTTCGGCGTCGAGCAGCCGGATGCCGGCCGCGCCGGCCAGCGCCAGCGCATCGCGGTAAAGCGACGCCATCGGCCCGGACACGATGAGGACGGTGCCGTCGAGCCGCCCCAGCCGGCGCGCGGCGCCGGCCAGTTCGAGTCCGATCAGCAGGCCCGAGAGCCGGTCGCGGGCGGTGTCCGGCGCGGTGCCGGCGAGCAGCCAGCCGGCCCGCAGCCCGAACAGCCGGTTGCCCACCGTCTCCGGCGCGGCGAGCGCGTCGGCCACCCCGCCGGCGAAGGCTGCGGAAGCGCTGCCGCCCGGAGCCGACCCTTCGATCGCCGGCGCCAGCACCGAGGCGGTGGCCAGCAGGTGGAACAGCTCGCCGGTCATGAAGGTGGCGAAGCCGGCGAGGGCGCCGGCGTCCAGCGCCACCCATTTGGAGTGGGTACCCGGCAGGCAGGCAAGCCCGCCATGGCCTTCGGCAGCCAGGGCAATGAGCTGGGTTTCCTCGCCGCGCATCACGTCGGGATGGGCCGCGCTCCTCTGGGCGATGCCCGGCAGGATGCGGACCGGGCGCCGGGCGGCGGCCACCGCCACGGCACGTTCGGCAAGGCCTTCCAGCCGCAGCGGCGCCTCGAGATAGGCCGCCTCCACCCAGCCGCTGCGCGAGCCCACCATGCCGCACATCATCACCGGAACGCCCTCCGCGACGCCGAGGGCGGCGAGATGGGATTCCAGCACCGTCTCGAAACCCTCGGCGGCGGAGGCCGCGAGGCCCTGGGCGCTGCGCCGCTCGCCCAGCACCCGGCCGTCGGCGGCCAGCGCCCAAAGCCGGAAGCTCGACGTGCCCCAGTCGACGACGATGTGCGCCAGCCCGTCCATCACGCCGCTCCCAGCCGCACGCGGGGTTCGGCGCGGCCTTTGGCGCCGATGTCCAGCACGAAGGTCTGGCCGTGGCCGGGGTCGGCGGCGCGCATCGCCACGCCCATGCCCTGCCAGGCGGAGGTCACCAGCAGCCGGTCGAAGCCGGGGCCGACAAAGACCGGGCAGCTCGGCTGCCGCGCCGGCACGGCGAGCCGGCGGACCAGCGTGCCGTTGGGGGAATAGACGTGGAGGCAGCCTTCGCCCCACATCGCGCACCAGATCAGCCCCTCCGCATCCGTCACCGCGCCGTCCGGCCCGCCGGGGCCGCGATGGCGGTGCAGCGCCGTCGGCGCGTCGAGCGGCAGCCCGGTGGCGGGGTCGAGCGGGACGCGGTAGAGCGTGCTCTCCTTGGTGTCGGCGAAATAGCCGGTCGTCCCGTCGGGGGAGAAGCAGATGGCGTTGGGAATGCTGACGCCGGCGAAAAGCTGCACCACCTCGCCGCCGCGATAGGCATAGATGCTGCCGGCGCCGCTCTCGGCGCGGCGGCCCATGGTGCTGGACCACAGCGTGCCGCTGGGATGCACCCGGGAGTCGTTGGACCGGGTCCGCGGGTCATCCGCCTCGATCTGCGCCAGCCGCTCCAGCCGGCCGGTCGCGACCTCGCGCAGGTGCAGCCCGTCTTCCGCCACCAGGAGCTGGCGGGCGTCGTCGATCGTGGCGAGGGCGCTCGCCATGAAGGGCAGGGCGTGGACCGCGATCCGGTCCTCGCCGAGCCGGGCCTCGTGCAACCTCCGGCCGAGGATGTCGAACCACCAGGCGGTGTCGCTGGCGGCATCATAGCTCGGCCCTTCGCCGAGATGGCAGCGCGCGGCGTCGAGCACCCGCACCGGAACGGTGTCGGGCGCGCGCAGCGCGTGGGCGGGAGCGCTAGTGATTGTCACGGGGCATCCCCATGGTCTGCGCGATGCGCTGGTAACGCACCGCCGGCTCCAGCACCGCGCCGGTTTCCATCTGGCCGACCAGGCTGCGCTGGATCTCCTGCCAGGGTGTCTGGTGGGCGGGGTAGGCATAGCCGCCCGCCGCCTCGAGCTCGGCCCGGCGGCGCGCCAGTTCCTCGTCCGATACCAGCATGTTGGCGCTGTTGCGCTTCAGGTCGATGCGCACTCGGTCGCCTGTGCGCAGCAGGGCGAGCCCGCCACCCACGGCCGCTTCCGGCGAGGCGTTAAGGATCGAGGGTGAGCCGGAGGTGCCGGACTGGCGGCCGTCGCCGATGCAGGGCAGGGCGTGGATGCCGGCCTTGATGAGGTAGTCCGGCGCCCGCATGTTCACGACTTCCGCCGCGCCGGGATAGCCGACCGGGCCGGCCCCGCGCATGAACAGGATGGTGGTCTCGTCGATGCCGAGCGCGGGATCGTCGATGCGGGCGTGGTAGTCCTCCGGCCCGTCGAACACCACGGCGGGGCCTTCGAACGCCTCGGGATCGGCGGGGTTGGAGAGGTAGCGGTCGCGGAATTCGGGCGAAATCACGCTGGTCTTCATGATGGCGGAGGAGAACAGGTTGCCGCGCAGCACGCGGAAGCCGGCCTTCTCCTTCAGCGGCCGGGCATAGGGCCGGATCACCGCTTCGTCGGCAATGGCCTGGCCGCGGCAGTTCTCGCCGATCGAGCGGCCGTTGGCGGTGAGCGCCGCCTCGGCGATAAGACCCTGTTCCATCAACTGGTTGACCACCGCCGGCACGCCGCCGGCGTGGTAATAGTCCTCGCCGAGATATTCACCGGCGGGCTGCAGGTTCACCAGCAGCGGCACGTCCTCGCCATAGGTCTGCCAATCGTCGACGGTCAGCTCGACGCCGACATGGCGGGCCAGCGCGTTGAGGTGGATCGGCGCGTTGGTGGAGCCGCCGATGGCGGAGTTCACCCGGATGGCGTTGAGGAAGGCCTCGCGGGTGAGGATGTCGGAGGGCTTCAGGTCCTCGCGCACCATGTCCACGATGCGCAGCCCGGTGCGGTAGGAAACCTCCTGCCGGTCGCGATAGGGCGCGGGGATGGCGGCGGCGCCCGGCAGTTGCATGCCCAGCGCTTCGGCGAGCGAGTTCATCGTCGTCGCCGTCCCCATGGTGTTGCAGTAACCCGTTGACGGAGCTGAGGAAGCCACCAGCTTCACGAAGCCGGCATGGTCGATCTCGCCCGCCGCCAGCAGCTCGCGCGCCTTCCACACGATGGTGCCGGAGCCGGTGCGCTGGCCCTTGTACCAGCCGTTCAGCATCGGCCCGACGGAGAGCGCGATGGCGGGGATGTTCACCGTCGCCGCGGCCATCAGGCAGGCCGGGGTTGTCTTGTCGCAGCCGATCGTTAGCACAACGCCATCAAGGGGATAGCCGTAGAGAACCTCGACGAGGCCGAGATAGGCGAGGTTGCGGTCGAGCCCGGCGGTCGGCCGCTTGCCGGTCTCCTGGATGGGGTGGACGGGAAATTCGATGGCGATCCCGCCGGCGTCGCGGATGCCCTCGCGCACCCGCTTCGCCAGCTCGAGATGGTGGCGGTTGCAGGGGGACAGGTCGGACCCGGTCTGGGCGATGCCGATGATTGGCCGGCCGCTCTGAAGCTCTTCCTGGCTGAGGCCGAAATTGAGATAGCGCTCGAGATAGAGCGCGGTCATGTCGATATTCGCCGGGTTGTCGAACCAGGCGCGGGAGCGCAGCGGGCGGGGGGCGTTGCCGTGCATAAGTGTGTCCTCGCTCATTCCGCGAAGGGCGCGACATCGCGGCGCCGCCCCAGCAGGAAGGCATCGGCGACGAGCTGCAGCGGGGCGAGGTCGACGTCGCTCTCCCCACGCCCGATCAGCTCGACGAAGTGCTTGTAAATGCCGGCATATTCGGCCTCCGGCGCCTCGCTGAGCGGGGCGCCGTCGAGGCTGAGCCGGGCGCCGCCGGACCCGAGCGTCAGCAGGCCGGCGTCGGTGTCGACCCGGATGTCCCAGGTTTGCGGCCCGGTCTGCAGGAAATCGAGCTCGGCGCGGATCGAAAGCCCTGCGGCGTCGGCAAAATCGACCTCGGCGGCGATCGGCGCGGCGCAGTTCGCGGGGAAGGCGAGGTCGGCGCCGGTGACGAAGACGGGGTGGGGCAGGATCCGGGTCAGGATCGACAAGGCATTGATTCCAGGATCGAAAACGCCGAGCCCGCCGGGCTCCCAGATCCAGCTCTGGCCGGGATGCCAGACCCGCACGTCTTCCTTCCACTCGATGGTGACGGCGCGCAGTGTGCGCCCGGCGAGGAAGGCGCGGGCCGGCTCCACCGCCGGGGCGAAGCGGGAATGCCAGGTGGCGAACAGGGTGCGCCCGCCCGCCGCCGCCGCCGCGACGAGAGGGGTGAGTTCGGCCACGGTTGCGCCCGGCGGCTTTTCGAGAAGCACATGTTTTCCAGCGCTTAAGGCCAGGGCGGCCTGGGCCCGGCGGACCTGGGGCGGGGTGCAGAGCGCAACCGCGTCGACCGCGACGTCGCTACCCAGCAGCTCGTCCAGGCTGTTGAAATGCGCAACCCCTTCCAGCGTCGCGTTGCGGCTGGCGATGGCGACCAGCTCGATGCCGGGGGTCTTCGCGATGGCGGGGATATGCTGGTCGCGGGCGATCTTGCCGAGGCCGACAATGGCGAGACGGACGGGGGTCATGGCCGCGAAATCCGGGTGGCTGGTGAGTGCGGTGAGGTGGACGATGGGACCGACATGGTCATTCCGCCGGTCCGGGTTGCGCCGCGCCGTCGACCAGCCGCGGCAGACCCAGCGGGTTGCCGTCCGCGACCGCCGCCGGCAGCAGCGCCGCCGGCAGGTCCTGGTAGCAGACCGGGCGCAGGAAGCGGCGGATGGCGAGGGTGCCGACCGAGGTCGAGCGGGGATCGGAGGTGGCGGGGAACGGGCCGCCATGCACCATGGCGTGGCAGACCTCCACCCCGGTCGGCCAGCCATTGGCGAGGATGCGGCCCGCCTTCTCCTCCAGCACCGGCAGCAGGGTGGCGGCGAGGGCGTGGTCCGCGGGCTCCAGCTGCAGCGTGGCGGTGAGCTGGCCCTCCAGCGCGCGGGCAACCGCGAGCATCTCCTCGACATCGGCGCAGCGCACCACCAGCGCCGAGGCGCCGAACACCTCCTGCGCCAGCGCCGGGGTGGCGCGGAACGCCGCGCCATTGGTGACGAACAGCGCGGGACGGCAGGCATTGGCGCCGCCGGCTTCGCCGCCCCGCGCCACCGTCTGGGCGGCCGCGCTGTCTTCCAGCGCGGCGACGCCGCCGGCATAGGCGCGGGCGATGCCGGGGGTCAGCATGGTGGCGGCGGGCGCGCGGCTCAGGGCGGTCGATGCCGCGTCGATGAAGCGGTCGAGCTCCTCGCCGGCCAGCGCGATGACGAGGCCCGGATTGGTGCAGAACTGGCCCGCGCCCAGCGTCAGCGAGCCGACGAAGCCGGCCGCCAGCGCCTCGGCCCGGCTCGCCAGCGCTTGCGGCAGCAGGAACACCGGGTTGATGCTGCTCATCTCGGCATAGACCGGGATCGGCACCTCGCGCCCGGCGGCGATGCGGGCGAGGGCGAGGCCGCCCGCCCGCGAGCCGGTGAAGCCCACCGCGGCGATGCGCGGATCGGCCACCAGCGCCGAGCCCAGCTCGTGGCTGGTGCCGGTCAGCAGCGAGAACACCCCTTCCGGCAGCCCGCAGGCGGCAACGGCCCGGCGGATGGCGCGGCCCACCAGCTCGGAGGTGCCGGGATGGGCGGGGTGGCCCTTCACGACCACCGGGCAGCCGGCGGCGAGGGCGGAGGCGGTGTCGCCGCCCGCCACGGAGAAGGCGAGGGGGAAATTGCTGGCGCCGAACACCGCCACCGGCCCGATGCCGATATGGCGCAGCCGCAGGTCGGCGCGCGGCAGCGGCTTGCGCTCGGGCAGCGGGCTGTCGAGCCGCGGCTCGTCCGCCCCGCCGGCGCGCACCCAGCTGGCGAAGAGCCGTAGCTGCCCGGTGGTGCGGGCGCGCTCGCCGGTGAGGCGGGCGGCGGGCAGGCCGGATTCCAACCCGGCGCGCTCCACCAGCACGTCGCCCAGCGCCTCGATCTCGCGGGCGATGGTTTCCAGAAAGGCGGCGCGGGCCTCCGGCGAGGTGGCGCGGTAGGCGGGGAAGGCCGCGGCCGCCAGCGCCGCCGCCTCCGCGACATGGGCGGGGCCGGCCTCGGCGAAGGCGGGCTCGATCGCGCCGTCGCGCGCGGGGTCGACGGCGCGGAAGCTGCGCTCCGCCGCGGCGTCGCGGGCGCCGATCAGGATGGCGCCGGTGAGGGAGATGGCGTTGGCGTTCATGGCGGCGTATTCCCTTGCGTGTTCCGGCTCACTTGCCCGAGCTCACTTGCCCGAGCTCATGTGCCTCAACTCACTTGCCCCAGCGCAGCACGAGCGGGTCGAGCCGGCGGGCCAGCTCCAGCAGCCCGGCCCGGGCGGCGGGGTGAACCGGCGGCAGCGGGGCGCGCAGGCTGTCGTCGGCGATGACGCCGCCCTCCTTCATCAGGATCTTGGCGGTGGCGAAGCCGCACTGGCGGTTCTCGTAATTGATGAGCGGCAGCCAGCGCTGATAGGCGTCGAGCGCGGCCTCGCGGTCGCCGGCGACATAGGGGTCGATGATCTGGCGGATGCCGTCGGGATAGCCGCCGCCGGTCATCGCGCCGGTGGCACCGGCGTCGAGGTCGGCCATCAGGGTGATGGCCTCCTCGCCGTCCCACGGGCCGACGATGGCGTCGCCGCCGGCCTCGATCAGCGCGCGCAGCTTGCCGGCGGCCTGCGGCACCTCGATCTTGAAATAGGCGAGGTTCGCGATCTCCTTCGCCATCCGCGCCAGCAGCGGCACGGAGAGCGGGGTGCCGGCCACCGGGGCGTCCTGCACCATGATCGGGATGGTGATGGCGTCGGAGACGGCGCGGAAGAAATCGTAGATCGAGGCTTCCGGCACCCGGAAGGTGGCGCCGTGATAGGGCGGCATCACCATGACCATGGCCGCGCCCAGCTCCTGCGCCCGCTTGGAGCGCTCGGCGCAGACCAGGCTGGAGAAGTGGGTGGTGGTGACGATGACCGGCACCCGGCCGGCGACGTGCTCCAGCACGGTTTCCATCACCGCGTCGCGCTCGGCGTCGGCGAGCACGAACTGCTCGGAGAAATTGGCGAGGATGCACAGCCCGTGAGAGCCGGCATCGATCATGAAGTCGATGCAGCGCTTCTGGCCCTCGAGGTCCAGCCGGCCATCGGCGTGGAAGATGGTGGGGGCGACAGGGAAGACGCCCTTATACGGCCCGGCGGCGGGGGAGGTCGGCATGCATCACCTTCAAATCGGTCGGTCGAACGAGTCGGGGCAGAGCGAGGCGCGGGCGCCTCGGAGCAGGGAACGACGCCGGCGCCTCGGTGCGGAAGAGGCGCGGGCGCCTCAGTGGTTATCGCGAGGCACGGGGGAGCCGCTGCGCCCGACCAGGAAGTCGAAATCGGCACCCTTGTCGGCCTGCAGCACGTGGTCGATGTAAAGGCGCTGGTAGCCGCGCTCGGCATGGGGTGCCGGCGGCACCCAGGCCTCGCGGCGGGCGGCGAGCTCTTCCGCGCTCACATGCAGGTGCAGCGAGCGGGCGGGCACGTCGAGCGTGATGAGGTCGCCGTTCTGCACCAGAGCCAGCGGCCCGCCGGCGGTCGCCTCCGGCGCGACGTGCAGCACCACGGTGCCATAGGCCGTGCCGGACATGCGGGCATCGGAAATGCGGATCATGTCGCGCACGCCCTCGCGCAGCAGCTTGGCCGGCAGCGGCATGTTGCCGACCTCGGCCATGCCGGGATAGCCCTTCGGCCCGCAGTTCTTCAGCACCATGATGCAGGAGGCGTCGATATCGAGCGCCTCGTCGTTCACGGCGTGGTGCATCTCCTCGACGCTCTCGAACACCACGGCCCGGCCGGTGTGCTGCATCAGCTCGGGCGAGGCGGCGGAGGGCTTGATCACCGCGCCGTCCGGGGCGAGGGAGCCGAGGAGGATGGCGCAGCCCGCCTCCGGCATGACCGGCGCCTCGAACGGGGTGATGACTTCGGTGTTCCAGCAGGGCGCGGCGGCGACGTTCTCCCACAGGGTGCGCCCGTTCACGGTGCGGGCGTCCTTGTTCAGCAGGCCGCGCTCGCCCAGCGTGCGCAGCACCGCCGGCAGGCCGCCGGCATAGTAGAAATCCTCCATCAGGAAGCGGCCGGAGGGCATGAGGTCGACCAGGCAGTGGATATCGCGGCCGAGCCGGTCGAAATCCTCCAGCGTCAGCTCGATGCCGACCCGGCCGGCGATGGCCAGCAGGTGGACCACCGCATTGGTGGAGCCGCCGATCGCCGCCAGCGTGCGGATGGCGTTCTCGAAGGCGGCGCGGGTGAGGATGTCGGAGGGCTTCAGGTCCTCCTTCACCATCTCCACGATGCGCCGGCCGGCCATGCGGGCCAGCAGGTTACGGCGGGCATCGGCGGCGGGGATGGCGGCGTTCTCCGGCAGCCCGAGCCCGAGCGCCTCCACCATCGAGGCCATGGTCGAGGCGGTGCCCATGGTCATGCAGGAGCCGGCGGAGCGGTTCATCGCCCCCTCCGCCTCGAAGAACTCCTCCAGCGTGATCTCGCCGGCGCGCAGCTGTTCGCTCATCGAGATGATGTTGGTGCCCGAGCCGATGATCTGGCCGCGATAGACGCCGCGCAGCTGCGGCCCGCCGGAGACGCCGATGGCCGGCAGGTCCGCCGAGGCGGCGCCCATGAGCAGCGCCGGGGTGGTCTTGTCGCAGCCCATCAGCAGCACCACGCCGTCGAGCGGGTGGGCGCGGATCGCCTCCTCCACATCCATCGAGGCGAGGTTGCGGAACAGCATCGCGGTCGGCCGCATCGTCACCTCGCCGAGCGAGGAGACCGGGAATTCCAGCGGGAAGCCGCCGGCATCGAGCACGCCGTAGCGCACATGTTCCGCGATGGTGCGGAAATGGGCGTTGCAGGGGGTGAGCTCCGACCAGGTGTTGCAGATGCCGATGACCGGGCGGCCGTCGAACTGGTCCTGCGGGAAGCCGCTGTTCTTGAGGAAGGAGCGGTAATAGAAGCCCATCTTGTCGTGGCGGCCGAACCAGGCCTGGCTGCGCAGCGGCTTCTTGGTGGTGTCGTTCATCGGGTTCGGTCCGGTTCAGCCCGCCGCGCCATGGCGGCGCAGGCCGTTGAAGATGACGTTGGTCATGGCGGCGGCGGCCGCTTCCGAATCGCGGTCGGCGATGGCCTCGACGATCCGCTCATGGGCGGCGACGGCGATGTCGTATTCGCGCGAATCCGCCGGGGCGCTGAGCACGAAGGAGGCCCGCAGCGCCGCCTCCACCACCGCGCCGATGGAGCGCATGAAGGGGTTGCCGGAGGCATTGGCCACCGCGAGGTGGAGCGAGAGGTCGGCCTCGGCGAAGCCGTCGGTCGCGCCGCTGGATTCCTGGGTCATCCGGGCGATGGCGCGGCGCATGACGCCGACATCCTCCCCGGTCCGCCGCTCGGCCGCCAGCGCCGCGGCGCGCGGCTCCACCGCGAGGCGGATCTCGGCGAGATCGCGCAGGAAGCGCTTGTCGATGCCGGCGTCGAGGTGCCAGGCCAGCACGTCGGGGTCGAACATGTTCCAGGCCGCGCGCTCGCGTACCACCGTGCCGACCCGCGCCTTGGTGGAGAGCAGGCCCTTGGCGACCAGGGTCTTCACGCTCTCCCGCAGCACCGGGCGGGAGACGCCGAACAGCAGCGTCAGCTCGGCGTCGCCCGGAATCTTCGCGCCCTCGCCATAGCGCCCGGCGATGATGTCGATGCCGATGGTGCGCGCCACCTCGGCGTGGTTCGAGTGCGAGCGGCGGGCGGGGATGACGACGAGCTGGCTGTTCACGGTTGCACGACTCCCATGGCGCGTGCGCGCGGCCGGCGGGCCATGCGCAGGGTGATCTGCTGGAAGGCGATGAAGGCGAAAAGCAGCAGGCCGGTGGCGATCTTGGCCCACCAGCTCGACAGCGAGCCGTCGAAGCTGATGTAGGTCTGGATCAGGCCCTGGATCAGCACCCCGACGAAGGTGCCGAAGACGAAGCCGTAGCCGCCCGAGAGCAGCGTGCCGCCGATCACCACGGCGGCGATGGCGTCCAGCTCCACCCCGACCGCCGAGAGCGAATAGCCCGACGAGGTGTAGAGCGAGAACACGATGCCCGACAGCCCCGCCAGCACGGCGGAGAGCGTGTAGATCAGCACCGTGGTGCGCGGCACGTTGACCCCCATCAGCGCGGTCGAGACCCGGCTGCCGCCCAGCGCATAGACATTGGCGCCGAAGCGGGTGAGGTGCAGCAGCACCATGCCGGCCAGCACCACGGCGAGCATGATCATCGCCGGCACGGTGAGGCGCGCCCCGCCCGGCAGGCGGAAGGCGAGGTCGGAGAGATGGGCGTAGAGGTCGGCGTTGATCGGCAGGCTTTCGGTGGAGAGCAGGAAGCTCGCCCCCCGCGCCAGGAACATGCCGGCCAGCGTCACGATGAAGGCCGGCAGGTCGAAATACTGGATGATCGCCCCCATCGCCGCGCCGAAGGCCGCCGCCACCAGCAGGATGATGACGAAGGCGGCGAGCGGCGGGATGCCCCAGCGCTCGATCGCCAGCGCCAGGAACACCGTGGTGAAGCCGATGACCGAGCCGACCGAGAGGTCGATGCCGCCCGAGATGATGACGAAGGTCATGCCCACCGCGACGATGCCGAGAAAGGCATTGTCGGTGAGCAGGTTCATCACCACCCGCAGCGAGGCGAAATTGGGGAAGACGAGCGCGCAGACGAGGAAGCCGAGCAGGAACACCGCGGTGGTCGCGGCCACCGGCATCAGGCGGTTGAGGCTGGTCATGGCCGTGTCCTCCGCAGCAGCAGGCCGAGCCCGGCGACGCGCGGCGACTGCGCCAGCAGCACCGCCAGCACCACCACCGCCTTGACCACGAGGTTCAGCTCGGGCGGGAAACCGGAGAGCAGGATGCCGGTGTTCATGGCCTGGATGATGAGCGCGCCTACGACCGCCAGCACGATGGAGAAGCGGCCGCCGAACAGCGAGGTGCCGCCGATCACCACGGCGAGGATGGCGTCCAGCTCCAGCCACAGCCCGGCATTGTTGGCGTCGGCGCCGAGGATGTCGGCCGCCGCGACGATGCCGGCCAGTGCCGCGCACAGCCCGCTCCAGGCATAGACCGCGAGCGTGATCGCCCGCGTGCCCACCCCGGCCAGCGCGCTGGCGCGGGCATTGCCGCCGGTCGCCTCGATCATCAGCCCGAGCGCGCTGCCGCGCACCACCAGCAAGGTGAGGCCGAGCATGGCGAGCGCGATCGCCACCGGCGCCGGCAGCCCCAGCACCGAGCCGCCGCCGAACCAGGCGAGGCCGGGCGCGGTGAAGGTGACGATGCGCCCTTCGGTGATGAGCTGGGCGATGCCGCGGCCGGCGACCATCAGGATCAGCGTCGCCACGATCGGCTGGATGCCGAGCACCGCGACAAGGAAGCCGTTCCACAGCCCGCAGGCCAGCCCGGCGCCGAGCGCGGCGGCCAGCACCACCGGCAGCGGGTGGCTGTCGGCGAGACTGGCGGCGATCGCCCCGGCAATGGCCATGACCGCGCCGACCGACAGGTCGATGCCGCGCATGGCGATGACCAGCACCATGCCGAGCGAGAGGATGGCCACCGGCGCGCCGCGGTTCAGCACGTCGATCAGGCTGCCGAACAGCCGCCCGTCCTGGAAGCGGATGTCGAAGAACTGCGGCGAGACCGTCCAGTTGATGGCGAGGATGGCGGCCAGCGCGAGGACCTGCGAGGTGCCGATGCGGGGCAGGCGAAGCGGCATGGTGCGGGCCCCCCTCACGCGGCACGCGGGGCGGCGCCGGCGCCCTCATCGGCAATGGCGGCGAGGATGCCCGGCACGGTGACGGCCTCGCCGCTGAGCCGCGCAACATGGGCGCGGTCGCGCAGCACGATCACCTCGTCGGCATAGGTGACGATCTCCTCCAGCTCGGAGGAAACCACGAGCAGCGCCATGCCCTCGGCGCAGAGCGAGCGGATCAGCCGGATGATCTCGGCATGGGCGCCGACATCGATGCCGCGGGTGGGCTCGTCGAGGATCAGCACCCGCGGATCGGTGGCGAGCCAGCGGGCCAGCAGCGCCTTCTGCTGGTTGCCGCCGGACAGCAGGCCGATCGGCCGCTCCGGGTCCGGCGGGCGGATGTCGAGCAGGCGGATGAAGCGGCGGGCGATCTCGTCCTGCTCGCGGCGGGAAAGCGGGTTCAGCACGCCGCGGCGCGCCTGCAGCGCCAGCACGATGTTCTCGCGCACGGTGAGCTCGGCGACGATGCCTTCGGTCTTGCGCTCCTCCGGGCAGTAGCCGAAGCCGAGCGCCAGCGCCTCGCGCGGGGCGGCGAGGCCGACCCGGGCTCCGGCCACGGTGGCGGTGCCGCAATCGGCCCGCTCGGCGCCGAACACCAGCCGCGCCGTCTCGGTGCGGCCGGAGCCGAGCAGCCCGGCGAGGCCCACGACATGGCCCGGCCGCAGCGCGAGATCGAAGGGCGCGACATAGCCGGCCTTGCCGAAGCCGGAGAAGGCGGCGACCGGGGCGGCCACGGCGCGTTCGGTCGGCGCCCGGGTGGCGGTGGCCTCGCTCAGCTCGCGGCCGAGCATCAGCCGCACCAGCTCCAGCCGGGGCAGCGCCGCCGTGGTCGCGGTGCCCGCCAGCCGGCCGTTGCGCAGCACGGTGATGCGGTCGCAGACGGCATAGACCTGATCGAGGAAATGGGTGACGAAGACGATGCCGATGCCGCGCGCGGCGAGGCTGCGCATCACCGCGAACAGGTTGTCCACCTCCTGGGCGTCGAGGCTGGCGGTCGGCTCGTCGAGGATGAGCACGCGGGCGGAGAGGTCGATGGCGCGGGCGATGGCGACCATGTGCTGTACCGCGACCGAATAGCTTTCCAGCGGGGCGGCGACGTCGATGTCGAGGTTGAAGCCGGCCAGCAGCTCCCGGGCGCGGCGGCGCATCTCACGCTCCCGCACCAGGCCGAAGCGGGTGGGCTGGCGGCCGAGGAAGAGGTTCTGCGCCACCGACAGGTTGGGGACGAGGTTCACCTCCTGATAGACCGTGGCGATGCCGGCCCGGGTGGCCTCCTCGGCGGAACGCGGGGCGATGGCCTCGCCGGCCAGGGTCAGCGTGCCGGCGTCGCGCGCCACCACGCCGGTCATGGTCTTGATGAGGGTGGACTTGCCGGCGCCGTTCTCGCCGAGCAAGGCGTGGATTTCCCCGGCGCGCAGCGTGAAGTCGACGCCGTTCAGCGCGGGAAAGCCGGCAAAGGACTTGGTGAAGCCCCGCAGTTCCAGCAGATGCGTGTCGTTCGGCGTCATGCGACGGCTCGTGGCGGAGAGGAGGCGGAGGGGGCGGGCCTGCGGACGGACCGGTCGGGACCGGGCCCGTCCGCGGGCGAGAGGCGCGGGCGGGCGGCCCGGCTCTCAGTAGCCGAGGTCCTTCTTGGACTCGTAGACCGCCTTGGGGTTGTCCGCCTGGGTGTAGAGCTTGGATTCGGTCTGGATCCACTTGGGCGGCACGGTGCCCTTGGTCTTGTAGGCGATGACCGCGTCGAAGGCCGGGCCGGCCATGTTCGGCGTCAGTTCCACCGTGGCATTGGCCTCGCCCGCCGCCATCGCCTTGAAGATGTCCGGCACGGCGTCGATGGAGACGGTGAGGATCTCGGTGCCCGGCTTCAGCCCGGCTTCCTTCATCGCCTGGATGGCGCCGACCATCATGTCGTCGTTGTGGGCGTAGACCGCGCAGATGTTCTTGCCGCCACCTTCGGCCTTGATGAAGCTTTCCATCACTTCCTTGCCCTTGGCGCGGGTGAAGTCGCCGGTCTGGCTGCGCACGATCTTCACGTTCGGGTGGCCGGCGATGCCGTCCTCGAAGCCCTTCTTGCGGTTGGTGGCAACGCTGGCGCCGACCGTTCCCTGCAGCTCGACGACGTTGCACGGCTTGGTGCCGACCGTCTTCACCAGCCATTCGCCGGCCACCGCGCCCTCGTGGACGCTGTCGGAGGTCACGGCGGTGAGGTAGAGGTCCTTGCCGGCGGGATCGATGTCGCGGTCGAGCAGCACGACCGGGATCTGGGCTTCCTTGGCTTCCTTCAGCACCGCGTCCCAGCCGGT
Source organism: uncultured Starkeya sp. (assembly GCA_964543245.1). GTDB lineage: Bacteria > Pseudomonadota > Alphaproteobacteria > Rhizobiales > Xanthobacteraceae > Ancylobacter. The sequence continues at coordinate 8,481 of CAZIXP010000010.1, read as the reverse complement.
GGCGACCACCGGGGCGAGGAAGATGGCGTCCACGCCCTGGGCGATGAAGGAGCGGATCGCCTTGATCTGGTTTTCCTGTTTCTGCTGGGCGTCGGCGATCTTCAGCGTGACGTTGTGCTTCTTCGCCTCCGACTTGGAGACGGTGGTCTCCGCCGCGCGCCAGCCCGATTCCGAGCCGATCTGCGAGAAGCCGACCGTCAGGTCGGCGGCCAGCACACTGGTGGTGAGGCCCGCGCCGAACAGGGCGGTGCCGAGCAGTAGAGCCTTGAAATGCATTGGCGTTTCTCCCGTGGCCATGTCGCGCCGCGCCGCTTCCGGGCGCTTGGCTGGAACGGACTATGGCATGCGGGAGCGGGGTTGAATAGTCATACTGTTTGACTTTTTAGCGTCATGGTCGCGGCGTGCTGGTGCTGGCCGCGGTGGGCTGGCGGCCGGCCATGCCGCGACGCGCGGCGGCATCGGCCGGGATGCTTCACACCGGCCGGCAATCCGTGAGTTGGCTAATGAAAACGGTGGCCGCGACGGCCCCGGCCGTCCGGTTGCTGCCGCTGGGGCAGGCAGCGGGGCCCCCGGCGCGCGGCGACAGCCCTTCCGCAGAGGCGCGGAGCGGTTCTGCCGCAGCCGGAACCGCCCTACAGCCCCGCGGCCTTGCGCAGGGCGAGGTTGATGCGGTCCTGCCAGCCCGGCCCGTCCTGCTGGAAATGCTCCAGCACGGCGCGGTCGAGCCGCAGGCTCACCATCTCGCGTCCCGGCGGCAGGGTCGCGGCCGGCTTCGGCGCCGGCTCGAGCGGCGCGGCGGGCTTGGTGGTGGCGGATTTGAACGCGGCCTCGGCGGCCTCGCGGGCCGAGCCGGTGAAGCGGCGGGAGGGTGGGTTGGCCATGTCGCTCCTCGATTCCACCGAATCCTTATAGCAGATGCCGGCACCGCCGCACCGCCATCGCGGGCGAAACCTGCCGGGTTTCCCGCCGCACCTCAGCCGAAGGCCGGCAGCACGCCGCCGCGCTCGTCCTCGACATAGGCCGTGAGGATGGCGTCGATGCCGGCATCGGGCACGAAGCCGAGCGCGCGCGCCCGGGCCGCGTCGAACGCCTTCGGCCAGGTGCCGACGATGGCCTCGATCGCCGGGTCGGGCCGCCGCTCGATCAGCGCCACCGCGCGGTCCCCCGCCAGCCGGCGCAGCGCCGCGATCTGGTCGGCGACCGTGGCGGAAATGCCGGGCAAGGTGAGGCTGCGCACGCCCTCCAGCGCCGCGGCGTCCAGTTCGGCGGCGCGGACCAGGAAGCCGATGGCCGCGCGCGGCGAGGCGAACCAGTGCCGCATTGTCTCCGGTACCGGCAGCACCGCCGGCTGGCCGTTCAGCGGCTCGCGCAGAATGCCGGAATAGAAGCCGGAGGCCGCCCGGTTCGGCAGGCCGGGGCGCACGCAGATGGTGGGCAGGCGCAGGCTGATGCCGTCGATGAAGCCGCGTCGGCTGTAATCGGCGACGAGCAGCTCGCCCATCGCCTTCTGCACGCCGTAGCTCGACTGCGGCCGCAGCACGAAATCGTCGGGGATGACGTCCGGCAGCGGCCCGCCGAACACCGCGAGCGAGGAGGTGAAGACGAGGCGCGGGCGATAGCCCTCGCTCGCGTGGCCTTTCCGCACGTGGCCCTCTCGCGCGGGAATCGCCCGGATCGCCTCCAGCAGGGCGCGGGTGCCGTCGAGATTGACCCGGTAGCCCTTCTCGAAATCGGCTTCCGCCTCGCCGGAGACCACCGCGGCGAGGTGGAAGATCACCTCCGGCCGGCAGGCCAGAATCCGCGCCGCCGCGCCGGGCGCGGCGAGGTCGGAGACCAGGATGTCGGCGGGGATGCCGCCC
>CAZIXP010000010.1:0-6612 GCA_964543245.1 uncultured Starkeya sp. | reverse complement strand
ATGTTGTGGTTCATCACGTCGGGCGGGGTGGCGGCGAGGATGTCGTGCAGCACCAGGCGCTCGACCGGCTGGCCCGCCAGCCGGCCCTCGGCCGCCAGCCGGTCCGCCAGCTTGCGGCCGAGCATGCCCGCCGCCCCCAGAATCGCCACCCGCATCGCGCCGCTCCGTCCCGATCCGCCGGTGCCAGCCCTATCGCAGCCGCCGGCGGAACGCCACAGGTGCCCGGCCGCGTTCTCGGGTGGCCGGGGCGGAAGGCGGCCGTCGCCGCCGCACGCGCTTGTCCGTTGCGCGGCGGCGTCGGCCGACCTACTGATGCCGCCGAGGTCGCCGGCCCCGCCGGCCGCCGGGCCGAGCGTCAATGAGGGTCGAGATCATGAAGGCGGATCAGTTCTACATCGACGGCGCCTGGGTGGCGCCGCTGACCGGCGACACCGCGGCGCTGGTGTCGCCCGCGACCGGCGAGGCCCACGGCGTCGTGGCGCTGGGCGGGGCGGCGGATGTCGAGCGGGCGGTCGCCGCCGCGCACCGCGCCTTCCAGAGCTGGGGCCTCACCGCCCCGGCCGAGCGCCGCGACCTCATCGCCGGCATTGCCGACATCTATGAGCGCCGCCGACAGGATATTGCCGACGCCATCCGCGCCGAGATGGGCGCGCCCAGCCCGCTGGCCTTCGGCGCCCAGGCCGGCTCCGGCCTCGGCCATCTGCGCGACTTCGTGCGCGCCATGGACGAGCTGGAATGGGAGCGCCCGCTGTTCCCGAACGACCCGGACAACCGGATCGTGCTGGAGCCGATGGGCGTCGCCGCGCTCATCACGCCGTGGAACTGGCCGATGAACCAGGTGGCGCTGAAGGTCGGCGCCGCGCTGGCGGCGGGCTGCACCATGGTGCTGAAGCCCTCCGAGCTGGCACCGCTTTCCTCCGTCGTCTTCGCCGAGGTGCTGCACGAGGCGGGGGTGCCGGCGGGCGTGTTCAACATGGTTCACGGCACCGGCCCGGTGGTGGGCGAGGCGCTGGCGGGCCATCCCGATGTCGCGGTGGTGTCGCTCACCGGCTCCACCCGGGCCGGCATCGCGGTGACCCGCACCGGGGCGGCGACGGTCAAGCGGGTCGGGCTCGAACTTGGCGGCAAGGGCGCCAACATCATCTTCGCCGATGTCGACGTCCACAAGGCGGCGACCCATTCGGCCCGGCACATGTTCAGCAATGCCGGCCAGTCCTGCAACGCGCCCTCGCGCATGCTGGTGGAGCGCGCTGTCTATGAACAGGCGGTGATGGCCGCGGCCGAGGTCGCCGTCACCACCAATGTCGGCCATCCCGAGGATGCCGACACCGATATCGGGCCGGTGATCAGCCGCCACCAGTTCGAGCGCATCCAGTCGCTGATCGAGACCGGCATCGCCGAGGGCGCGCGGCTGGTGGCCGGCGGCCCCGGCCGGCCCGCGGGGCTCGGCGGCGGCTTCTACGTGCAGCCCACCGTCTTCGCCGACGCCGACAACACCATGACCATCGCCCGCGAGGAGATCTTCGGGCCGGTGCTCACCATCATCCCGTTCGACACCGAGGAAGAGGCGGTGGCGATCGCCAATGACAGCGTCTACGGCCTCGCCGCCTATCTGTGGACCGGCGACGCCGCCCGCGCCCGCCGGCTGGCCCGCCGTCTGCGCAGCGGCATGGTGCGGCTGAACGGCACCGATCTGCCCTATGGCAGCCCGTTCGGTGGCTTCGGCCAGTCCGGCGTCGGCCGCGAGGGCGGGGTGTGGGGCATCGAGGAGTTTCTCGAGGTGAAGGCCATCAGCGGCTGGCCGCTGGACAAGGCGGGCTGACCGGGACTTCTGGCCCGCGCCGGCGACGGCTGTCATCATCATGCCGGGAACCGGTCCGGCGAGGGAGCAACGCGCATGCCGTTCGTCGGCAAGACCTGCATCGTCACCGGCGCCACCGCCGGCATCGGCCGCGCAATCGCCCGGGAGCTGGCGCATCAGGGCGCCAGCCTGCTGCTGACCGGCCGCAACGCCGCCGCCGGCCAGGACCTCGCCGCCCAGCTCACGCGCCCGGCGGCAGAGGCGGTCTTCCTCGCCGCCGATCTCGCGGATCGCGCCGCGGCGGACCGGCTGGTGGACGAGGCGCTGGAGCGCTTCGGCAAGGTGGACGTGCTGGTGAACAATGCCGGCATCCTCATCGACGGCACGGTGGAGGAATGTTCCGACACCGAATGGGACCGGGTACTGGACATCAACCTCTCCACCGCCTTTCGCCTGTCGCGGGCGGTGCTGCCGCCGATGCGCCGGCAGAAGGCGGGCTCGATCGTCAACATCGCCTCGGACTGGGCGCTGATGGGCGCGCGCGGCGCCACACCCTATGCGGTGTCGAAGGCGGCGCTGGCGCAGCTCACCCGCTGCATGGCGCTGGATTATGCCGCGCAGGGCATCCGCGTGAACGCCGTCTGCCCCGCCGAGACCGACACAGCGATGATCGTCCAGAGCATCGACGAGGACGAGCGGGCGGCGCGGCGCGAAGCGCTGGCGGCCGGCATTCCGCTGAAGCGCATCGCCCACCCCGATGAGATCGCCCGCGTCGTCGCCTTCGTTGCCTCCGATGCCGCGAGCTTCATGACCGGCGCGCTGGTCCCGGTCGACGGCGGCACCAGCGCGCAATAGGCGGGCGCTGCGCGGCTCGCCCGCCGGGGTTCGCCTTTAGCCGCCGGACTTCAGCCGGCGCGAATGGGCCTCGATCGCGTCCAGCGCCCGCTCGACATCGTCGAACCAGCCTTCGCCGGTGAGGAACTGGCGGCCGCGCCAGTTCAGCCCGCCCGGCGTTTCGTGATGGGCGGGGTCGACCGTCTCGCCCTTGGCCAGCGCGTCGAGGCCGATGGCGGCGAGGCCGGCGAACATGGAGCGGACATAGGCCGCCGCGCTCTCCGCCGCCATGTCGCGCGAGACCAGCCACGCGATCATGCGGTTCTGCAGGGCGAAGTGCGAGGACATCAGCGCGCTGGCGATGGCGATGTTGGCGAGGTCGCTCTCCTTGGTGGCGACGATGAGGTCGCCGAGGCCGCCGAACAGCTCCGCCACCACCGGGTTGGCGGGATACATCACCACCGGCCCCTTGCGCAGGCGGATCGGCGGGAGGGGGTTGACCCGCACCGCCACGGCGGGGGCGACCTTCTCCGCCACCAACGCGTGGGGCACCCCGGCGAGGAAGCTCACCACCGTCTGCCCCTCGCGGAAGGGCAGGCCGGCGGTGCCGTCCTCGAGCTGCGGCGGGCGCACGCCGAGGAACACGACGTCGGCACCTTCCACCACCTCGGCATTGCTCGCCGCCCGCTCGACATTGGCGTGCCGCTCCGCCAGCGCGCGCGACACCGCCTCCGAACGCGGGGACACCAGAATGCGGCAGCGCGCGCCGTGGGTTTCCTGAAGACCGTCGATGACGGCGGCGGCGAGCGTGCCGGTGCCGACGAAGCCGAGGCGCAGCATGGGTGGTTCCTGCGGAGTAAGGGAATGGTGGGGAAGGGTGGGTGTCAGGCGCTCTCGCGGCCCTCGAAGCCGATCCAGCTGCGGAATTCCGCCACCGCCGGCTTCTCCGAGAAGTCCGGGCTGGTGAGCACGAAGAAGCCCGAGCCGGTCTCGACCTCGATGTCGAAGGGTCGCACCAGCCGGCCGGCCTTGAGGTCGCTCTCGGCCAGCAGGCGGCTGGCCAGCGCGATGCCCTGGCCCTGCACGGCGGCATCCAGCATCACGCCGACATCGTTGAAATAGAGGGTTTCCTCGAAGGCGAGGCCGCCGGCGCCGGCGGCGGCGAACCACGCGCCCCAGAAGCTGCCGCTCACCACCTGCAGCAGGGTGTGGCGGCTGATGTCGGAGGGCACCAGCAGAGGCGGGCCCTCGCGCAGCAGCGCCGGGCTGCACACCGGGAACAGCCGGTCCGGCGCCAGCATCTCCACCCGCGCGTGCGGCCAGCTTCCCGTGCCCCAGCGTATGGCGACGTCGATGTCCTGGCGGTCGAAATCGACCGGGTCGCTGGAGGCCAGCAGCGTCACCTTGAACTGCGGGTGGAGCTGCATGAAGCGCTTGAGCCGCGAGAGCAGCCAGCGCGAGGCGATGGCGGGCGGGGCGTTGACGCAGAGCACGACGGGCGCCTTGGGGTCGGCGATGCGCTCGCAGGCCCGCATCAGCAGCGACATGGATTCGCCCACCGCGCTCGCCAGCGCCGTGCCTTCGCGCGTCAGCTCCACCCGGCGCGGCATGCGGCGGAACAGCCGCACCTCCAGCAGCTCCTCGAGCTGGCGGATCTGCTGGCTCACCGCGGACTGGGTGACGCACAGCTCCTCGGCGGCGGTGGTGAAATTGCCGTGACGGGCGGCGGCGTCGAACACGCGGAACAGGTTGAGCGGCGGCAGCCGGCTCGGCCGGCGCAGCGGCGCGCCGCGGGCGGGCTCGGCCGGCGCAGCGGCGGCCAGCCCGTTCTCCTCGGGGTGCTTGCTCATCTCACGCCGCGTCCTGCAGGCCGGCGTCGCGCAGCTCGACCAGGCCGTCGAGCTGGGGAATGACGTCGCAGCCGAACCGTTCCAGCGAGGCGAGGGTCTCGCGCCGGCCGATGCCGGCAAAGCCCATGAAGCAGGAGAGATGGGTGGGGCGCAGCGTCTCGATCTCCTCCGCCAGCTTCTCCGCGCAGTAATCCGCCGGCCCGATCACCGCATTGTCGAGGAAGTCGTCCAGCGGCGGCTCGTCGTTCAGCGGCATCAGCCGCAGGAACGGCCCGTCCTTGCTGGGGTGGACGGTGGAGAGCGGCACGGCGGCGCGGGCGAGGTCGCGCACGCACTGGGCGGCGTGGCGGGCATCGACCGGGTCGTCGGTGACGTAGATGTAGCGCTGCACCGCGAGCGGCATGGTCGCGGCGCTGCCGCCCGCCGCCTCCCAGCGCTCAGCGATGAGGTTGCGGAAGGCCTGCGCCGCCGCCAGCCCGCGATGGCCGAAGCTCATGAAGGGCGTGCAGCCGCCCGGCACCATGCGGGCGAGGATGTCGGGGTGCGAGCTCGCCACGAACACCTCCGGCATGGCGAGGCCGAAGGGGCGCATCGACAGCTCGGTGCGGGGGATGGCGTGGAACTCGCCGGCATATTCCACGATGCCGGAGGTGAGCCCCTGCTCGAGGATGTCCCAGGTCTCCAGCATCTTCTGGTGGCGGTAGTTGGGGTCGACCCGGAAGCGGTCGAACTCATAGGGCTGGTAGCCGCAGCCGAGCCCAAGCACGAGCCGCCCGCGGGTCAGAAGGTCGACGAAGGCGGCCTCCTGCACCAGGCGCAGCGGCTCGTAGAAAGGCAGCGCCAGCACCGCCGGCCCGAGCCGGATCTGCCGGGTCTCGGCGGCGACATGGCCGACCATCACCAGCGAGGACGGGCAGATCGAGTGGTTGGTGAAGTGGTGTTCGGCGAACCAGGCGACGTCGAAGCCGAAATCCTCCGCCATCCGCACCGTGTCCACCGTGGTGCGCAGCACCGAGGCGGGCGAGGTGTTGCGGTCGTAGAGGCCCATGAGGTTGAAGAGGCCAAGCTTCGTCATCTGATCCCCGCTGCGGCGGCTCCCGGGCGGCCCGCCTTCCGGCCTCCGTCACGGGCGGGTCGCCTCGCCATGCCGGCGCGGCGCCGGGTCCGCCGCGAGAGCCGACCGTGGGTTGCGCGCCCGACACCGACCATAGGAAGCGCCCGGGGCATCGGCAAATTAGCTGTTCTTATGCGTGGCCAAGCCCCGCTTGGCGCCGGGCGGCGAGGGCGCTCCAGCTTATCGGAGCATGAGAATTCATCGTTTGCCGCGGCCATGGAGGCACTGTGACACTCCTGTCATGCGGTGCGGCCCACCCGCCGGCACCGGCCCCGAACACGCAGCGGAGCCTTCATGAAGGACCATACCATCATCGTCACCGGCGGCGGCAGCGGCCTCGGGCGGGCCATCTGCCTCGGCCTCGCGGAAGCGGGCGCGCAGGTCGGCATCCTGGAGATCGATGCCGCCGGTGCCGAGGCCGTGGCCGCCGAGATCGCGGCGAAGGGCGGGCGGGCCTTCACCGTCATCGGCGACATCACCACCCGCGAGGGCGCGCAGGCGCTGGTCGACGCGGCGGTGGCGACCGCCGGCCGCATCGACGGGCTGTGCAACTGCGCCGGGGTCTATCCCCGCCGGCCGATCCTCGAGATCACCGACGCCGACTGGGACTTCAGCTTCGCGGTCAATGTGCGCGGGCTCTACAACGTGTCGGTCGCGGCCATCGCCCAGATGCAGAAGCAGGGCGGCGGGCGCATCGTGAACATCGCCTCCATCGACGCGCTGAAGGCCCACCCGAAGAACGCCCACTACGCCGCGATGAAGGCGGCGGTGGTGAGCCTCACCAAGAGCATGGGCCTCGCCCTCGCCCCGGACAACATCCTCATCAACGGCGTCGCCCCGGCCGGCATCGCCACCGAGAAGGCCCGCAACGCCGGCTTCCTGCCGGAACTCGCGGCGCAGACCGCGCTCGGCCGCGCCGCCGAGCCGGAGGACGTGGCCGACGTCGTCGTTTTCCTGCTGTCGGAGAAGAACCGCTACATGGTCGGCGAAACGGTCGCGATCAGTGGCGGGTA
>CAZIXP010000009.1:35636-53581 GCA_964543245.1 uncultured Starkeya sp. | reverse complement strand
TGGGCGCCGAGAGCGTGCGCGCCGCCCTGGCGCTGGTCGAACGCGGCGAGGCGGCCGCCGGCATCGTCTATTCCACCGATGCCGCCATCGCCAGAAACGTGAAGGTGGTCGCGACCTTCCCGCCCGACACCCATCCGCCGGTGGAATACCCGTTCGAGCTGGTGAAGGGCCAGGACACCGAGGCGAACAAGGCCCTGCTGGCCTTTCTCACCGGGGCGGACGCCAAGGCCATCTATGCGCGCTATGGATTCGTGGTGAAATGAGCGTGCCCTCGCGGCGATGGGCGGCGTTTCGCCCGTCCGCCGCGCGGCCTGTCCGCGGCTGCTTCGCGCCGCTTTGCTTTCCCGCGCCGAGTGCCGCCCGCCCATGCTGACGCCCGAGGAATGGACTGCCGTTGCCCTGAGCCTGCGGGTCGCGTTCTGGGCGACGTTCTGGAGCCTGCCGGTGGCGCTCCTCGTCGCGCTCGTGCTGGCGCGCACCTCGTTCCCGGGCAAGGGCCTGCTCGACGGGCTGGTCTATCTGCCGCTGGTGCTGCCGAAGGTGGTGGTGGGTTATCTGCTTCTGGTCACGCTCGGCGCGCGCGGCCTCATCGGCCAGTATCTCGACGCCTGGTTCGGCATCCGGCTGATCTTCACCACCGCCGGCGCGACGGTGGCGGCGGCGGTGGTCAGCTTTCCGCTGACGGTGAACGCCATCCGCCTGGCGCTTGAGGCGGTGGATCGCGGGCTGGAAACGGCGGCCCGCACCCTCGGCGCCGGCCGGCTCGACGTGTTCCTCACCATCACGCTGCCGCTGATGCTGCCCGGCATCCTCTCGGGCGCGCTGCTCGCCATCGCGTCCGCACTGGGCGAGTTCGGCGCCACCATCACCTTCGTCTCCAATGTCGAGGGCCAGACCCGCACCATCCCGCTCGCCATCTACAGCGCCACCCACATGCCGGACGGTGACGCCATGGCGCTGCGCCTGACGGTCGTCTCGGTCGTCCTCGCCTTCGGCGCGCTGCTCCTCGCCAATCTGGCGGACCGCCGCATCCGGCGGCTGGTGGGGCGGGCATGATCGAGGTCGATATCGGCCTTTCCCGCCCCGGCTTCACGCTGGAGGCGGCCTTCACCGCGCCGCCGGCGGGCGTGACCGCGCTGTTCGGCCGCTCGGGGGCGGGGAAGACGACGATCATCCAGGCGGTGGCGGGCGTCGTGCGGCCGGCGCAGGGCCGGATCGTGGTCGACGGCACGGTCTATTTCGATGCCGCGCGCCACATCGACCTGCCGGTGGAGCAGCGCCGCGTCGGCTATGTCTTCCAGGACGCCCGGCTGTTTCCGCATCTCTCAGTGGAGCGCAACCTGCGCTATGGCGAACGGCGGGCGCGGGTGGACCCGTTCATCGGCTTCGATCCGGTCGTCGATCTGCTCGGCATCCGTCCCCTGCTGCGCCGGCGTCCGCACACCCTGTCCGGCGGCGAGCGCCAGCGTGTCGCCATCGGCCGGGCGCTGCTGGCACAGCCGCGACTGCTGCTGATGGACGAGCCCCTGGCGGCGCTGGACGAGGCGCGCAAGCTCGACATCCTGCCCTATATCGAGCGGCTGCGCGACGTGATGCGCCTGCCGGTGCTCTATGTCAGCCATTCCATTGACGAGGTGCTGCGGCTGTCGGACCAGGTGGTGGCGCTGGCCGCTGGCCGGGTGGTCGCGGCGGGCGCAGTGGCGCAGGTGATGTCGCGGCCGGACATCCTGCCCGTGGTGGGACGGTTCGACCTCGGCACCATCCTCGAAAGCGTCGTGGTGGCGCATGATGCGGGCTACGGCCTGTCCACCCTCGGCTTCCCCGGCGGTGAATTGCGGGTGCCGTTGGTCGAGGTGCCGGTCGGCGCGCCGATGCGTGCCCGCGTGCGATCGCGCGATGTCGCCCTCGCTTTGCAGCGGCCCGAAGGCGTGTCGGTGACCAACCGGCTGCCGGCCATCGTCTCCGCCATCCGCGCCATGGAAGGCGCCTATGTCGATGTGGAACTCGCCATCGGCCCCTCCGCTCTCCATGCCATGGTGACGCGCGAGAGTCTCGACCGGCTGGCGCTGCGGCCCGGCATGGCGGTGTGGGCGCTGGTGAAGACGGTGGCGGTCGACAGCCGCGGCGTGACGCTCAGCGCGAACGACGGCCCGGTCCCGTCTTCGCGGGACTAGCGGCCGGCGGCCATTCCGCCGCCAGCGCGGCCCGCAGGCTGTCGACATTGTCCTGCGTCGCCGCGGCGCTGCGGGCTTCGATGTCGCGGTAGAGCGCGATGATGCGCTCGCCGAAGGCGGTGAGCTCGGTGCCATGACCGCGCCGGCCGGGATGGGTCTCGACCACCCGCTCGGCGAACATGGTGTCGAGTTCCTCCACCAGCAGCCAGGCGCGGCGATAGCTCATGCCCATCCGGCGGGCGGCGGAAAGGATGGAGCGTTCCGTCCGGATCGCCTCGAGCAGATCGATCTTGCCGGGGCCGAGAAACCGGCCGCCGCCGAGATAGACCCGGATAAACAGCCCGTCGCGCGGGCGCGCGGCCGAGCCCCCGATCCCGGGGACATCGTCGTCCCCGGGGGCTTCATCGTCGGTCGTTGTGGGCATGCCGGCCTTCGTCCGTCCCGCGTTCATCGGCGGGATGATAGGCGAGCCGGCCGCCGCCCGGAAGCGCTGGTCGTCAGGCCCGGGCCGCCCGCTGGCGCCACGCGACGAGCAGATCGAGCGCCAGCATCACCAGCAGCGAGGCGCCGACCAGCGGGAAGACGAGGCCGACCACCACCATGATCGCCAGCAGCCCGCGCATGGCGGTGCGGTCGGCGGGGAGAGGCGGCACGCCGATGGCGCCGGCCGGACGCCGCTTCCACCACATCACCCCGGCCGAAACCGACATGAGGATGGTGGCAAGGCAGAGCGCCAGCATGAAAAGCTGGTTCGCCAGACCGTATTCCTGGCCCATATGCACGCTGATGCCCCATTCCATCGCCTTCGCGGCCGGGCCGTAATCGGCATAGCTCATATTGATCAGCGGTTTGCCGGTGTACTGGTCGAGATGGACCACCCGCTGCAGGCTCACGTCGTCGGGATAGACCGTGGCGGTATAGACGCCGGTGGGCCCGGCGGGCAGGCTCAGCGTGTAGCCTGGGCTCAGACCGAGGGCATCGACCGCCGCCCGCGCCGCGTCCACGCCGATCGGGGCCGGTGCCGCCGGCGGGGTCGATTGCGGCATCTGCGCCTGTTCCAGCGACCAGGCGGTGGGGCCGTTGGTGGCGGAGAGCCTGTCGTTCGACATCGGCACATCGACATAGACCCCGGAGGGGTAGCCGAAATTGGTGCCGTTGGCCCATTCATTGACATGTTCGCCCCAGAACACCGACCAGGGCATGCCCGACAGCGACATGAAGCCGATGGCGAGGCCGGCGAAGGCCCCCGTCACCGCATGGAGATCGCGCCAGAACACCCGCTTGGCCGGCGTACCCCGCACGCTCACCACGCCGCCGGTCTGCCGGCGCGGCCACCACAGATAGAAGCCGGTGCCGACCAGCAGGATGGACCAGCCGCCGACGATCTCGATGATGCCGTTGGCGATGGGGCCGAACTCGGCGAGGCTGTGCAGCCGCCGCACCAGCCACATCACCGTGCCGCGGTCGGGAAGCTCGCCCAGCACCCGGCCGTCATAGGGATCGACATAGACCGAGCGCCGGCCGTCCTCCGTCTTCACGACGATTTCGGCCGAGGCCGTCGCCGTGACGGGGGTGATGATCTTGAGCGGCGTGCCGGGCCTTGCCGCCAGCGCGGCGTCGATCAGCCGGCTCGCCGGCAGCACCGGCCCGGGCTGCGCGACGACCTGCTTGAGGTCGCGGTGGATCAGCCCGTCGAGTTCGTCGCGGAAGAGGTAGAGTCCGCCGGTGACGGCGAGCAGGATCATGAAGGGCAGCACCAGCAGCCCGGCATAGAAATGCCAGCGCCACACGGCGCGGTAGAGGCTGATGGCGCGCAGGCTGGCATCGGGCGCGTGACGCGCGGAATCGGGGGCGAGCGGAAGGGTTGACGCAGCCGCATCGGGACTGGACATGGCAAAGCTCCGGGTCGAACGCGCGGCTTCCGCCCCGGCGGAACGGGGCGGGCGCGGCGTCGATGAGGGGGATGAGGGGTGACGGCCTGCGGCGTCAGTTCGCCGGGGCGGTGTGGGCGCTGTGGTCCATCGGTGCCGGGCCCTTCATGCCCTCCACCTTGAACTCGACCGCCACGGTACCCGCTTTGGCGAAGGTGAGCGAACCCTTGATCTTCTCGCCTTCCTTCAGCGGCGCCTTCAGCCCGATCAGCATGAGGTGGTAGCCGCCCGGCGCCAGCGTAAGCTTGCCATGGGCGGGAATCGGGGCGCCATCCGGCAGCATCCGCATGGTCATCACGCCGTCCTTCACCGACATCTCGTGGATCTCGACCCGCTGCGCCACTTCGGCGGTGGCGCTGACCAGGGTGTCGTCCTCGGCGCCTTCATTGTCGACGACGAGATAGCCGGCGCCCACGGTGGCGCCTTCCGGGGTCATCCGGCTCCAGGGATGTTCGATCTCGAGCGCGCCGATCTTGTAGCCATGGGCCGCGGCCGCGGTGGTGAGCAGCGCGCCGATGGCGACAGCCAGGGTGACGCGGCGGGCGGCATGGATAAGGTTCTTCATGGGTATCTCCCTGCCGGCGGCCCGCATCGCGGTGCACGGCCGGCCTATGTCCTGACGATGGTCGTGATCCCGCCTCGCAGGCGGTGCGGCGTCAGGCGAGGGGAGGCGCCCGCGCGTGGCGCGAGGAGCGCGGCGTTCCGGCGCGCTCCGGCTCGCGGGCGAAGGGCGCCGCGGCCAGCCGGCCGCGCAGCGGGATGGCCATCCCGGCGACCGGAGGCGGCAGCGCCGCGCCGGCCGAGGTGGAGCAGCCGGTGCTGCAGCAGTCCGGGGTATGGTGGGCGGGGTCGCCGCCGGGAAGCTGCGGCTGCCCCATATCGCTGGCGCAGAGGATCTGGCCGATGCCGTCCAGCGCCGCGAGGCTGCCGGCATGGGCGCCCATGGCCATGCCGCCGATGAAGGCCTGCAGCACGAGCAGATAGGCCGCGGCGAGCGCGAACCCCATCCGTCTTGCCAGTGCCTTCCCGCGGCTCATGCCTGTCCCCAGATGCGGCCTTCCCTTGCTATGGTCTAGCACGAGGCAGGCCGGGGTGGAACGCGCTGTCATGCGGCGCGTTGCCCTGCGCGATGGCGTCTGCCGAGGGCGGCGCGTCTCAGCGGGAGGAATGCCTTTGCTTCACAATCCGCGCCACGTCTCTCGGCCTGCCATCCTGCTAGCGCTCGCCATCGGCCTCGCGCCGGCCGCCCATGCCCAGACCGATCCGGCTTCGGGAAAAGGCTGCGCCGGCGCCAGCGCCGGTGCCCAGGATTCGGCGACGCCGCCGCGCAGTGCCGATTCGTCGGGAACCGACCCCGGCGCCAGCGGCTCCACCGGCTGGACCGGCGGAACCGGCGGCTCCTTCATCGGCACCTCGCACGACAATGCCGCGGGCACCGGGAGCCAGCCGGAAACCGCCACCGGGCTCAACCCGATCGACAAGCCCGGCCACCCCGCCGCCACCGCCAAGGCGCCGTGCTGAACGCTCGCCCCGCAAAGGAGGCGCCGTGCTGAACGGGCCCGCCCCGGACCGGCGCGGGACTGCCCCCTCAGGAGGCGCCGGGCCCCGGCGCCGCGCCGGGAGGCGCCTTGCCGAGGATGATCATCCCCAGCACCTCGTCCTGGGTGACGTCGCTGGTGCGGGCGGTGCCGACCAGCTTGCCGTTCTTCATCACGCTGACGCGGTCGGCGAGGTCGAACACGTCGTGAATGTCGTGGCTGATGAGGAAGATGCCGATCCCTTCGGCCTTGAGCTGCTTCACCAGTTCGCCCACCTGCGCCGTCTCCTGCGGGCCGAGCGCCGCGGTCGGCTCGTCCATGATCAGGATCTTGGCGTTGAAGTGGATGGCGCGGGCGATCGCCACCGACTGCCGCTGACCACCGGAGAGACCGCGCACCGGCTCCTTGAACTTGCGGAAATTCGGGTTGAGCCGGCCCATCACCTCGCGCGTGGCCGCCTCCATGGCGACATCGTCCAGCGTGCCCCAGGCGGTGGTCAGCTCGCGGCCGAGGAAGAGGTTGGCGGCGGCGTCGACATTGTCCGCCAGCGCCAGGGACTGATAGATCGTCTCGATGCCGTAGCGCTTGGCGTCGCGGGGGTTGGTGATCGGCGCGGGCTGGCCGTTGATGCGGATGTCGCCGGCATCGGCCTTGTAGGCCCCCGCGAGGATCTTGATGAGGGTCGACTTGCCCGCGCCGTTATGGCCGAGCAGGGCGACGACTTCCCCCGGCATCAGGTCGACGCTGACACCGTCCACCGCACGGATGCCGCCGAAAGAGATGGAGATGTCGCGCATCTCCACCAGCGGGGTGCCGGCGATGAGCGAAGCGCCCATGGGAAGCGGGGAGCGTGCCGCCGTCTGGTTCTGCTGCATGATGGCGTCCCCCTTCACTTGAAGCGCTTGCGATACAGCGTGTCGACCCACACCGCGAAGACCAGAACCATGCCCATGACGATGTTCTGGTAAGGCGTGTCGACTCGCATCAGCACCATGCCGGACTGCAGGCTCTGCATCACCAGCGCGCCGAGCATGGCGCCCGCCACCGTGCCGGCGCCGCCGGCGAGCGAGGTACCGCCGATCACCGCGGCGGCGATGACGTAGAGTTCGTCGAGCGTGCCCTGCGCATTGGTGGCCGAGGTGAGACGGGCGGTGGAGATCGCCGCGCCGATGGCCGCCAGCGCCCCCATCAGGGCGAACACCATCAGGGTGATGCGCCGGGTGTTTATGCCGGCGAGATCGGCGGCTTCGGGGTTGCCGCCGATGGCGAAGACATAGCGGCCGAAGCGCGTCCGGGTCGTCAGGAAGGTCATGGCGATGCCCACGGCGATGGCCACGAGAACTGGCACGGCATAGCCGAAGCTGATGGTGAGGCCTTCCGGCGGCACGGTGATGCCGTTGGTTTCGGCATAGCGCCGGGCCAGCGCTGCCGGCAGGGTGTAATTGTTCACCACCACCGTCGCAGCGATGACCGCGAGGCAGCCGGCGCCGGCGGTGACGAATTCGGCCCAGACCGGCTTCAGCGGGAAACGGAAACGGGTGCGCTGGTGGCGGGCACGCAGCGTAGCGAAGATGATGCCGACGATGGCGAGGCCGCAGAGCACCCAGCTCCAGGTGGCGCCGATGGAGCCGGAGGCGCCGCCGCCGAGCAGCTTGAAATTGTCGTCGGTCAGCGGAATCGTCTTGCCCTCGGCGACCGCCCAGGCGGCGCCGCGCCAGACCAGCAGCCCGCCGAGCGTGACGATGAAGGCCGGCACGCCGAGATAGGCGATGATGAAACCGTGCAGCGCGCCGATGGCGGCGCCCAGGGTGATGCCGACGACCAGTGTGAGGATCCACACCATCGGGTGGTTGAAGCCGAAGGCGGGCATCAGGTAGCTCGCCTGGAACACCGCCATGACCATGCCGGTGACGCCCAGGATCGAGCCCACCGACAGGTCGATGTGCCGCATCACGATGACCAGCACCATGCCGGTGGACATCACCGCGATGGACGCGGTCTGGACCGAGAGGTTCCAGAGGTTGCGGCTGGTGAGGAAGGTGCCCCCGGCGAGGAAGTCGAACACGATCCAGATGACGGCGAGAGCGCCGATCATGCCGAGAAAACGAATATCGACCTCGAGCGCGCCCAGCAGGGACGTCGGAGCCGCCTGCGGCGGCGATGCGGGCCGGGCCGGGGCTTTGCCGGCCGAAATGTCGCTCATGAAGCTTCCTCCTCAACCCCCTGCGGCCGTCGGCGGAGCCATGTGCTCCGCCGCTGCCGTGGTGTCGTCTCGTTTGGGGTCGTCGATCAGTCGCAGGCCTTGACCTTGCCGGCCGGCACGCCCTGGCAGACGGTCGCCTTCGGCACCCAGCCGGCCTCGATGATCACGTTCAGGTTGTCCTTGGTGATCGGGATCGGCTTGAGGAAGGTCGAGTTCATCGCGACGCCCTTCGGGCCGCCGCTGAAGGTGGTGGTGCCGGGAACCTGATTGGCCGCGGTACCCTTGGCGAGGGCGAGCGCGATCTCCGCCGCCTTGGCGCCGAGTTCGCGGGAATCCTTCCACACCGAGACCGTCTGGGTGCCGAGCGCGATGCGGTTCAGCGCGGCGAAGTCGGCGTCCTGGCCCGACACCGGCACGGTGCCGGCGAGGCCCTGCGCCCCCAGCGCCGCGATCGCGCCGCCGGCGGTGCCGTCATTGGAGGCCACCACGGCGTCGACATCGTTCTTGTTGGCGGTCAGGAACTGCTCGGTATTCTTCTGGGCGTTGGCCGGCAGCCAGCCATCGGTGTAGGCCTCGCCGACATTCTTGATCGTGCCCTTGTCGATCAGCGGCTTCAGCACTTCCATCTGCCCGGAGAACAGGAAGTCGGCATTGGGATCGGCCGAGGAGCCCTTGATGAAGATGTAGTTGCCCTTGGGGGCGACCTTCAGCACCTCGGAAGCCTGCATCCGCCCGACTTCCTTGTTGTCGAACGTGATGTAGTAGGCATAGGGCACCTCGATCAGCCGGTCATAGCCGACGACGGGAATGCCCTCGGCCTCCGCCTTGGCGATGGCCGGGCCGATGGCGTCGGAATCCTGCGCCAGGATGATGAGGGCATTGGCGCCCTGGGCGATCAGGGCCTCGACGTCGGAGAGCTGCTTGGCGGCCGAGGACTGCGCGTCCGCCGAGATGTACTTGGCGCCGGCCGCGGCGAGCGCCTTCTTGATCGCGGCTTCGTCGGTCTTCCAGCGTTCCTCCTGGAAGTTCGACCAGCTCACGCCGACCACGGTGTCGGCCGCGCGGGCGGCCGAAAGGCTGAGCACGGTCGCCAGGGCGGCGAGCGAGAGCGTGACGGTATTCCTCATGCATTCCTCCCAGAGAATGATCGATGTGGTGTGAGCCGCGCCGTTCCGGCCGGCACGGCCTTCTGTTCTTGCGGCGCCGTCCGGGCGTCGGGGGATTGCCTGCAGGCACGTTTGACGTCGTCGGCAGGCACCTCGATCTGCGGTCAGACTAACGCCCTTCCCGGTTGGCGGCTCTCAACCCTTCGTAGCAAGCCGCGCATCACGGATGAGTTGCGTCCCTCAGATTTTGAGGGCAACATCTCGCCATGTCCAGACCCCTTTCACGCATCACCCTGCAGGACGTGGCCCGCGAGGCCGGCGTGTCGCTCGCGACCGCCGATCGCGTGCTCAACGGGCGGGCGGGGGTGCGGGGGCAGACGGTGGAGCGGGTGCAGGCGGCCATCGCCAAGCTCGGCTACCGCCCGAATCTCGCCGCCGCCCGGCTGGCGCGGGGGGAGACCTACCGGTTCTGCTTCGTGCTGCCGGCGGGCTCCAACGTGTTCATGCGCCAGCTCGCCGAGCAGGTCGACAACACCGCCGACTGGCTCGCCGCCCAGCACGCCTTCATCGACACCCGCCGGGTCGACGTCTTCGCGCCCGACCAGCTCGCCGCCGTCCTCGAGGGGCTGGCGGGGCGCTATGACGGCGTCGCGGTGGTTGCGCTCGACCATCCCCGCGTCCGGGCGGCGATCGACGTCCTCGTCGCCGCCGGGGTGGAGGTGGTGACGCTGGTCTCCGACGTGCCGAGCTCGCAGCGCTGCCACTATGTCGGCATCGACAACATCGCCGCCGGCCGCACCGCCGCCACCCTGATCGGCCGCTTCACCGCCGGCCGGCGCGGCGCGGTGGGGCTGATCCTCGGCACCGCGGCGCTGCGCGACCATGCCGAGCGGCAGTTCGGCTTCAACCAGGTGATCGGCGGCGAATACCCCGCCCTGAAGATCGCCGCGCTCGGCGAGAGCCGCGACGAGGAGGACCGCGCCGAGGCGGTGGCCGCCCGGCTGCTGCGCGAGGTGCCCGACCTGCTCGGCATCTACAATGTCGGCGCCGGCAATCGCGGCGTCGCCGCGGCGATCGAGGCGGCCAGCCGGTCCCGCGATCTCGTCTTCGTCGGCCACGACCTGACCGACGACACCCGCCGTGCCCTGCTGCGCGGGGTGATGGACGCGGTCATCAACCAGGATGCCGGGCACCAGTCGCGTTCCGCGGCCCGGGTGCTGCTGGCGCGCTGCTCGCGCGAGCCGCTGATGCTGGAGCAGGAGCGCATCCGCATCGACATCTTCGTGCGGGACAATCTGCCGTGACGTCCCGTGCGTCCCGTTCCACCCGTTCCCCCGCCCGCCCGGTGCCGGCGGGGGCGCCTTTCCGTCCCGTTGCATGCCCGCTGGAGGCTTGAACATGTATCTCGGCATCGATCTCGGCACCTCCGCCATCAAGGCGGTGCTGGTCGATGAGGACCAGCGCGTCCTCGCCAGTGCGGAAACCCCGCTCGGCATTTCCCGCCCGCAGCCGGGCTTCAGCGAGCAGAGCCCGGAGGAGTGGTGGCAGGCCACGCTCGCCAGCATCGACGCGCTGAAGGCCGAGCGCCCGGCCGAGCTTTCCGCCGTCCGCGGCATCGCGCTGTCCGGCCAGATGCACGGCGCGGTGCTGCTGGACCGCGACGGCGCCGTACTGCGCCCGGCCATCCTGTGGAACGACGGGCGCTCCGGCGCGGAATGCCGCGAGATGGAAGCGGCCTGGCCGGACCTGCCGGCCGTGACCGGCAACCGCGCCATGCCCGGCTTCACCGCGCCCAAGCTGCTGTGGGTGAGGAAGCACGAGCCGGAGATCTTCGCCCGCACCGCCAGGGTGCTGCTGCCCAAGGCCTATGTCGGCTACCGCCTGACCGGCGAGATGGTGGAGGAGATGTCCGACGCCGCCGGCACGCTGTGGCTCGACACCGGCGCGCGGGACTGGTCGGACGCGGCGCTGGCCGCGACCTTCATGGACCGCAGCCACATGCCCCGGCTGATCGAGGGCAATGCCCCCGCCGCCGCGCTGAAGCCGGAGCTGGCGGCACGCTGGGGCATGACCGCAGCGCCGATCCTGGCCGGCGGGGCCGGCGACAACGCCGCCGGGGCGATCGGCCTCGGCGCGATCCGCGACGGCGCCGCCTTCGTCTCGCTCGGCACCTCGGGCGTGCTGTGGGCCACCACGGCCCGCTTCGCGCCGAACCCGGCGAGCGGCGTGCATGCCTTCTGCCACGCCATTCCCGCCACCTGGCACCAGATGGGCGTCATCCTCTCCGCCGCCTCCGCCTTCGGCTGGTGGTCGAAGGTGGCGGGCGAGGCGCCCGGCGATCTGGAGGCTCGGCTCGGCCCGGCCCCGGCCGCCCCGGCGCCGGTCTTCTTCCTGCCCTATCTCTCGGGCGAGCGGACCCCGCACAACGACCCCGCCGCGCGCGGTGCCTTCATCGGGCTCGACCACGACACCTCGCGCGAGACGCTGACCCAGGCGGTCATGGAGGGCGTCGCCTTCGCCTTCCGCGACTGCCTGGAAGCGCTGCGCGCCGCCGGCACCCGGATCGAGACCGCCGACATCATCGGGGGCGGCTCGCGCTCGCGGTTCTGGACCGCGGTGACCGCGAATGTGCTGGGCCTGCCGATCCACCGGGTCGCCGATGGCGAGCGCGGCGGGGCGTTCGGCGCTGCCCGTCTCGCCCGCATGGCGGTGACCGGGGAGGCGCCCGAGGCGATCTGCACGCCGCCCCAGCGCCTCGAGACCATTGCGCCCGACGCGGCGCTTTCATCCGCCTATGCCGAGCGTTACGCCCGCTACCGCGCGCTGTACCCGGCCCTCAAGGGAGTGACCTCATGACCGGCTCCACCGGGTTCTTCGCGCAGACCGAGCCCCTGCGCTATGCGGGACCGGAATCCCGCGACCCCTTCGCCTTCCGCTGGTACGACAAGGACCGCGTCGTGCTCGGCAAGCGGATGGAGGACCATCTGCGCTTCGCCGTTGCCTACTGGCACAGCTTCACCTGGCCGGGCGGCGACCCCTTCGGCGGCGAGACCTTCCTGCGGCCGTGGATGCATGGCGACGACGAGCTGGCGCTGGCGCGGGCGAAGGCCGATGTCGCCTTCGAGCTGTTCCGCATCCTCGACGTGCCGTTCTTCGCCTTCCATGACCGCGACATCGCCCCGGAAGGCCGCAGCCTGAAGGAATCCAACGCCAATGTGCGGGCGATCGCCGACATCTTCGCGAAGAAGATGGAGACGGAGAAGGTGCGCCTGCTCTGGGGCACCGCCAACCTCTTCTCCAACCGCCGCTTCATGAGCGGCGCGGCCACCAACCCCGACCCCGACGTCTTCGCGTATTCCGCCGCGCAGGTGAAGAACGTGATGGAGGTGACCCACGAGCTGGGCGGCCAGAACTACGTGCTGTGGGGCGGTCGCGAAGGCTACGAAACCCTGCTGAACACCGACCTGAAGCGGGAGCTGGACCAGATGGGCCGCTTCCTCAACATGGTGGTGGAGCACAAGTACAAGATCGGCTTCAAGGGCACGATCCTCATCGAGCCGAAGCCGCAGGAGCCGACCAAGCACCAGTACGACTTCGATGTCGGCACGGTCTATGGCCTGCTGTGCCGGGCCGGGCTGGAGAAGGAAGTGAAGCTGAACCTTGAGGCCAACCACGCCACGCTGGCGGGCCACAGCTTCGAGCACGAGATCGCCATGGCCGCGGCGCTGGGCGTGTTCGGCTCCATCGACATCAACAAGGGCGACGCGCAGTCCGGCTGGGACACCGACCAGTTCCCGACCAATATCGAGGACACCGCCCTCGCCATCTACGAGATCCTCAAGGCGGGCGGCTTCACCACCGGCGGGCTGAACTTCGACGCCAAGGTGCGCCGCCAGTCGATCGACCCGGAGGACCTCGTGCTCGCCCATGCCGGCGCCATGGATGTGTGCGCCCGCGCCCTGCTGATGGCGGCGAAGATGGTGGAGGACGGCGCGCTGCAACAGGCCGTGAACGACCGCTATGCCGGCTGGGACAGCGCCGAGGGCAAGGCGATGCTCCATGGCCAGCGTTCGCTGGAGGACATCGCCGCCCGGGTTGAGGCGGAGAATCTCGACCCGCAGCCGCGCTCCGGCCGGCAGGAGCGGCTGGAGAACCTGTTCGCCAGCTATTTCTGATGCCCCTTCGCGCGGCGCTTCCCGCCGGGGCGCCGCGCGGAGCTTCCGGTCCCGCCTCTCCCGCGGGGCGGGGCCGGAAGCCCGTTCGTTTCCCCTCCGGGGGAAGCGCTGCCGGTTCGCCCACGGGCGGCCCGGCGCCCCGACGAGACGCCGGCGCCAGAACCAAAGGCCGAGCCAAAGGCCACGACGCGCCACGAGGAAACGCCAAGGAGACGACGCGATGGCTGCCACCGTAAAGGGGCCGGCGATCTTTCTCGCCCAGTTCGCGAGCGATACGCCGCCTTTCAATTCCTGGGATTCCATCTGCGGCTGGGCCGCGGGGCTCGGCTATGAGGGGGTGCAGATCCCTTCCTGGGACGCGCGCCTGTTCGACCTCGAAAAGGCTGCGGATTCAAAGACGTATTGCGACGAGATCGCCGGTGTCGCCGCGAGCCACGGGCTCGTGGTGACCGAGCTCTCGACCCATCTTCAGGGCCAGCTCGTCGCGGTTCACCCCGCCTTTGACGAGGCCTTCGACGCCTTCGCCCCGGCGCGGCTGCACGGCAAGCCGAAGGCCCGGCAGGAATGGGCGGTGCAGCAGATGCGCCTCGCCGCGCGGGCCTCCGCCCATCTCGGCCTCACCGGGCACGTCTCCTTCCCCGGGGCGCTGGCCTGGCCCTTCGCCTATCCCTGGCCGCAGCGCCCGGCCGGGCTGATCGAAACCGCCTTCGCCGAACTCGGCCGGCGCTGGCGCCCGATCCTCGACGCCTTCGACGCGGCGGGCGTGGATGTCGGCTTCGAGATTCACCCGGGGGAGGACGTGTTCGACGGCACCACCTTTGAGATGTTCCTCGACGCGGTGGGCGGGCATCCGCGCTGCGGCATCAACTACGATCCCTCGCATTTCGTGCTGCAGCAGCTCGATTATCTCGCCTTCATCGACATCTACCACGAGCGGATCACCGCCTTCCACGTGAAGGACGCCGAGTTCAACCCGACCGGGCGGCAGGGGGTCTATTCCGGCTATGCGCCCTGGGTCGACCGGGCCGGGCGGTTCCGCTCGCTGGGCGACGGCCAGGTCGATTTCGGCGCGATCTTTTCCAGGATGGCGCAATATGGCTATGACCGCTGGGCGGTGCTGGAGTGGGAGTGCTGCCTGAAGCACCCCGAGGACGGCGCCCGC
Source organism: uncultured Starkeya sp. (assembly GCA_964543245.1). Classification (GTDB taxonomy): domain Bacteria; phylum Pseudomonadota; class Alphaproteobacteria; order Rhizobiales; family Xanthobacteraceae; genus Ancylobacter. The sequence continues at coordinate 39,292 of CAZIXP010000009.1, read as the reverse complement.
GAGGGGGCGGAGTTCATCCGCGCCCACCTCATCCGCGTCACGGAAAAGGCATTCGACGATTTTGCCGGCGGCGCGGTCGACCAGCAGAAGGTCGACCGCCTGCTCGGGCTGGCGTGAGGGGGCGGCCATGGCGATCGAGGCACAAAGCCAGGCCTTGGGCGAGATCTTGGGCGAGGCCTTGGGCGAGGCACCGGGCGGGCGCGGGCTGTCGGGCCGGCGCCTGAGGCTGGGCATGGTGGGCGGCGGGGAGGGCGCCTTCATCGGCGCGGTCCACCGCATCGCGGCGCGGCTCGACGACACGTTCGAGCTGGTCGCCGGCGCGCTCTCCGCCGAGCCGGAGAAGGCCCGCCGCTCCGGTGCGGCGCTGGGGCTCGACCCGGCGCGGGTCTATGACGACTTCGCCGCCATGGCGGCGGCGGAGGCGGCGCGCCCGGACGGCATCGAGGTGGTGGCGATCGTCACCCCCAACCACCTCCACGCCCCGGCGGCGCGGGCCTTTCTCGCCGCCGGCATCGACGTGATCTGCGACAAGCCGCTCACCACCACGCTGGAAGAAGCCAAAGCCCTGGCGGCGCTGGCGGAATCGAGCGGGCTGGTGTTCGCGCTGACGCACAACTACACCGGCTATCCCCTGATCCGGCAGGCCCGCGCCATGGTGGCGGCGGGGGAGATCGGCGCGGTGCGGGTGGTGCAGGTCGAGTACGCCCAGGACTGGCTCACCGAGCGGCTGGAGGACACCGGCCACAAGCAGGCCGGCTGGCGGGTCGACCCGGCGCGGGCGGGGGCGGGGGGCTGCATCGGCGACATCGGCACCCATGCCTACAACCTCGCCGGCTTCGTCACCGGCCTGCCGGTGCGCGAGCTGCTGGCCGAGCTCGACACCTTCGTGCCGGGCCGCCGGCTCGACGACAATGTCCAGGTGCTGCTGCGCTATGCCAATGGCGCGAAAGGCTTTCTCTGGGCGAGCCAGGTGGCGCCGGGCAATGGGAACGGCCTCGCCCTGCGGGTCTATGGCGACAAGGGCGGGCTCGAATGGCGGCAGGAGGAGCCGAACCGGCTGCTGTTCTCGCCCTTCGGCCAGCCCACCCGCATCCTGACCCGCGCCGGGGCCGGGGCGGGGCCGGAGGCGGGGCGGGTGAGCCGCACCCCGGCCGGGCACCCGGAGGGCTATCTCGAAGGCTTCGCGAACATCTACGCCGAGGCGGCGCGGGCGATCCGCGCCCGCCGCGCCGGGCTGCCGCTCGATCCCGCGGTGAATTTTCCCGGCATCGCCGAGGGCGTCGCCGGGCTCGCCTTCATCGAGGCGGCGGTGGCTTCCTCCCGCGCCGGCGGGGTGTGGACGCGCCTGCCGGCGTGAGCCGGCGCCGCGGTGCGGTCGGTGCGGTGAGGTGGATGATGCGGCCGATCCCGCCGCCGCGTGGCGGGTGAGGCCGACCTCCCGCTGCCGCCTCGCCACCTCCTGCCGCCGGGTGCGGGAGGACGCCGCCGGGGCCTTCGCGGCCGGCCCGAACCGTGCTAGATTTTGATGTGCGTACCTCAGTACACGGCCGAAAAGTTTAGCTTGCCGTGTTTAGTAAAGTGCGTTCTACTAAACAAATCCCGCATGACCGGCACGCTCAGAAACGCCGGCGTCGGGGAGGAAACGTAAACCAGCGTCCATGACCGTGCCGCGCCCCGGCCGCTTCACAGCGCCAACTGGGCCGGACCTGCCCTTCGGCGTGCCAGCTTGCGCTGGACCGATGGCGCACGCGTGCGCGGTTGTCGACGGCCAATGCGAGGAGGACTTCCCATGAGGAAGCTGATGGCGGCCGCCTGCGTGCTCGCCGGTCTTGTCGCGGCGCCGCTGGCGCCGGCCCATGCCCAAGGAAAACCGCTGACGCTGTGCTGGGCCGCCTGGGACCCCGCCAATGCGCTGGTGGAGCTGTCCAAGGACTTCACTGCGAAGTCCGGCATCCCGATGAAGTTCGAATTCGTGCCGTGGACCAGCTTTGCCGACCGCTTCCTCAACGAGCTGAACTCCAAGGGCAAGCTCTGCGACCTGCTGATCGGCGACAGCCAGTGGCTGGGCGGCTCCGCCGAGAACGGCCATTATGTCAAGCTGAACGACTTCTTCGAGAAGGAGGGCATCAAGATGTCTTCCTTCCTCCCGGCGGCGGTGGAGGGCTATTCCACCTGGCCGAAGGGCTCGACCAATTACTGGGCGCTGCCCGCCATGGGCGACGCGCTGGGCTGGACCTACCGCAAGGACTGGTTCGCCCGGCCGGAGATCCAGCAGGCGTTCAAGGCCAAATATGGCCGCGACCTCGCCCCGCCCAAGACCTGGGATGAGCTGAAGCAGGTCGCCGAGTTCTTCCAGGGCCGCGAGATCGACGGCAAGAAGGTCTATGGCGCCGCCATCTTCACCGAGCGCGGCTCGGAAGGCATCACCATGGGCGCCACCGCCGCGCTCTATCCCTATGGCTTCGAGTACCAGAACCCGAAGAAGCCCTACGACATGGAGGGCTACGTCAATTCGCCCGACGCGGTGAAGGGGCTGGAGGCCTACAAGGCGCTGTTCAAGTGCTGCACGCCGCCCGGCTATACCGACGCCTACATGCAGGAGAACCTCGACGCGTTCAAATCCGGCCAGGTGGCCATGATGATGAACTGGTTCGCCTTCTTCCCCGGCCTCTACAAGGACGAGAAGGTGGGCGGCGACCGCATCGGCTTCTTCGTCAACCCGAAGGAGAATGTGGCGGCCTCCCCGCTGGGCGGGCAGGGCATTTCGGTGGTGTCCTATTCCGACAACAAGGACGCCGCGCTGCAGTACATCAAGTGGTTCGCCCAAGGCGACGTCCAGGCCAAGTGGTGGCAGCTCGGCGGCTATAGCTGCGCCAAGTCGGTGCTGGAGGCGCCGGACTTCCCGAAATCCGCGCCCTTTGCGGCGGATTTCCTCGTCGCCATGGGGCAGGTGAAGGACTTCTGGCAGGAGCCCTCCTATGCCGAGCTGCTGCAGGCGATGCAGAAGCGCCTTCATGACTATGTCGTCGCCGACAAGGGCACGGCCAAGGAAGCGCTCGACCTGCTGATCAAGGACTGGACGAAGACCTTCAAGGAAGACGGCCGCATCTGACGGGCCCGGCGGGGGGCGTCCCGGGCAAGGGGCGCCCCGGACAGGGTGGCGGCGCGGCGGGCGGTTCCGGCCCGCTCGCTCCCCCGGCCCGCCCGGTCCCCGAGCCGACCGCCGGTGGGTCCCGCGAGGCTCGCCGCGCTACGCCCCCGCTGTCGCGGAGCCGCGCCGCCCGAGGCGCGCCCGCCTTCGCTCGCCGGCCGGGCGCGCTGCCCGGCGGCTTCGGCGGCGCCGCTTCCTCCCGGCGCCGCCGATTCTCCCGCGCCCCGCGCGTCCATCCCACGCGGGCTTTGCCCGCGCCGGGACACCCCGCCGGCTTGCCCGCGCCGGAGTTCCTCTCCCGGACTTTGCTGCGGCGGAGCCGGGCAACCGGTGCCCGCCGCGGCGCCGCAGGAGCCGGCGGAGGGGAGGCGGGCGCGTGAACGCTCTCCCGCACGGCGCCGCCGTGAAAGCATCCTGCACGGCACCGCCGTGGAACGCGCCCCGCACGGCGAACAGGTCAGTTGGAAAAGCCCATGACGGAAAGCTCGACGGTGAACCACCTCGA
>CAZIXP010000009.1:0-35626 GCA_964543245.1 uncultured Starkeya sp. | reverse complement strand
GCCGGTGGCCCGGCGGGTGCGCGGCCTCTCGGACCGCGCCATCGCCTGGCTGTTCATCGCGCCCACCATCCTGCTGCTGCTGGCGATCAACATCTTCCCGCTGATCTGGACCATCCAGCTCTCCTTCACCAATTACCGCGCCAACCGGCCGAACGCGGCGGTGTCGAATGTCGGCCTCGACCACTATGCCAGCATCCTGTCCGACCCGGATGTGTGGCACTCCATGCAGGTGACGGCGCATTTCGTGCTCTGGACCATCGTGATCCAGACCGCGCTGGGCTTCGCGCTGGCCTATCTCATCGACCGCAAGTTCCGCGGCCACGGCTTCTGGACCACGGTGATCCTGCTGCCGATGATGCTGTCCCCCGCCGTGGTGGGCAATTTCTGGAAGTTCCTCTACCAGCCGCAGATCGGGCTTTTCAACTACATCGTCGGCTTCCTCTCCGGCACCGATCCCTCGTCCTTCCAGATGATCGGCGACATCCGGCTGGCGCCGTGGTCGATCATCATCGTCGATACCTGGATGTGGACGCCCTATGTGATGCTCATCTGCCTCGCCGGGCTGCGCTCCATTCCCGACTACATCTATGAGGCGGCGGAAGTCGACCGCGCCTCGGCCTTCCGGCAGTTCTGGTCCATCACCCTGCCGATGGCGATGCCCTTCATCATGCTGGCGGTGCTGTTCCGCGGCATCGAGAACTTCAAGATGTTCGACATGGTGAACCTGCTCACGAGCGGCGGGCCGGGCTCCACCACCGAGGTCGCCTCGATCACGCTGAAGCGCGAGGCGTTCGAGAAATGGCGCACGGGCTATTCCTCCGCCTTCGCCATCATCCTGTTCGTCACCGTGTTCGGCCTCGCCAACATCTATGTGAAGGCGCTCAACCGGGTGAAGAGCCGATGACCCCGTCCGCGCGCCGCCTTCCCGTCCACCCCAGCGAAGGGTGCTGACATGCCCGGCCTGTCCACCGCCCATTCCGTCGTCGAGCCCTCCGCGCTGTCGAGGCGCATCGCCCAGGGCATCGTCATCCTCTACGCGCTGCTGACGATGATCCCGCTGGTCTGGATCCTGCTCACCGGCTTCAAGACGCCGCCGGACTCGATCTCCTACCCGCCGAAGCTGGTGTTCCAGCCCTCGCTGGAAGGCTACTGCAACCTCTTCACCACCCGCTCGCGGCAGACGCCGGAGTACATTGCCGGCCTGCCGCCGGCGGAGGGGATGTGCGACGAGATCGCCCGCAGCCGCAACATGGTGGTGGCCGGGCCTTCCAAATTCGTGCCGCGCTTCGTCAATTCGCTGGTGATCGCCTTCACCTCGACCCTGCTGGCGGTGGGGCTCGGCACGCTGGCGGCCTATGGCTTCTCGCGCTTCAGGGTGCCGCTGGCGGACGACCTGCTGTTCTTCATCCTCTCCACCCGGATGATGCCGCCCATCGCGGTGGCGATCCCGATCTACCTGATGTATCGCGAGCTCGGCCTGTCCGACACCAAGGTCGGCATGATCCTGCTCTACACCGCGGTGAACGTGTCGCTGGCGGTGTGGCTGCTGAAGGGCTTCATCGACGAAATCCCGCGCGAATATGAAGAGGCCGCGATGATCGACGGCTATACGCGGCTGCAGGCCTTCCGCAAGGTGGTGCTGCCGCAGGCCGCCACCGGCATCGCCGCCACCGCCATCTTCTGCCTGATCTTCGCGTGGAACGAATACGCCTTCGCGGTGCTGCTCACCTCCGGCGAAGCGCAGACCACGCCGCCCTTCATCCCCTTCATCATCGGCGAGGGCGGGCAGGACTGGCCCGCCGTGGCGGCGGCGACCACGCTGTTCGTCATCCCGATCTTCGTGTTCACCATCCTGCTCAGGAAGCATCTCCTGCGCGGCATCACCTTCGGCGCGGTGCGCAAATGAGTTCCCTCGACGAACCCCGTCCCGGCCCTCCCGCCGCCCGGCCCTTCCGCCTGTTCCGGCGCGGGCCCTGGGAGAACCTCGCCACGCTGGTGATCGCCTGCGGCGTGGTGATGCTGATGCAGCCCTTCTCGATCGCGCTCTATGGCTGGTCGTTCCTCACCACGCTGGCGGGGACGGTGATGTTCATCATCGTCTCCAAGTTCCCGGAGTGACGCCATGGCCGAGATCCGGGTCCAGAACCTCCACAAGGCCTTCGCCGACTTCGTCGCGGTGCGCGATTCCAGCTTCACCGTGCGCGACGGCGAGTTCTTCTGCCTGCTCGGCCCCTCGGGCTGCGGCAAGACCACCACGCTGCGGATGATCGCCGGGCTGGAGCTGCCGACCTCCGGCACCATCGAGCTCGCCGGCCGCGACGTGACCTTCAACCGCGCCGGCGCGCGCGACATCGCCTTCGTGTTCCAGCTCTTCGCGCTCTACCCCCACATGAATGTGCGCCAGAACATCGGCTTCCCGCTGAAATGCATGGGCATGGGGCGGGCCGAGATCGCGACGCGGGTGGAGGAGGCGGCGCGCATCCTGCGCATCTCCCACCTGCTCGACAGCCGGGTCTCCGGCCTGTCCGGCGGCGACCGCCAGCGCATCGCGCTCGGCCGGGCGATCGTGCGCGAGCCGGCCGCCTTCATGATGGACGAGCCGCTCGGCGCGCTCGACGCCGAGTTCCGCCACCTCATGTGCGGCGAGTTGCGCGGGCTGCACGACCGGCTGAAGGCGACCACCGTCTACGTCACCCACGACCAGATGGAGGCGATGGCCATGGCCGACACCATCGCGGTGATGAATCGCGGCATCATCGAGCAATACGCCACCCCGCAGGAGATCTACGACCGCCCCGCCAGCCTGTTCGTCGCCGACTTCATCGGCTCGCCGCCGATGAACCTGATGAGCTTCACCGGCGCGCTGGCGCCGGGCGCGCGCGCGGTGCGGCTCGACGGCGCGGCGATCGGCGTGCCGGAGCTGCGCGAGGGGGTGGACGAGCGTCCGCTCGTGCTGGGGGTGCGACCCGAGCATGTGCGCTTCGCCGAGGATGGCGCGCTGCGCGGCGAGGTCTACGGCACCGAATATCTCGGCACCACCCAGATCGTGACGCTGAAGACCGCCGCCGGGGCGCTGAAGGCGCGGGTGCCCTCGGCGCTCGCGGTGAAGCCGGGCGAGCGGATCGGGCTCGATTTCCGCGCCGACCGGCTGTCGCTGTTCGACGCGGCGAGCGGGCGGGCGCTGCGCACCGCGCTGCACGACCCGGCCTCCCACCACGTCTCCCCCCACCACGCCGCCCCCCACCATGCCCGCCGGGGAGGGTCCCATGGCTGAAGTCCGGCTCGAGGCCGTCAGCAAGCAGTTCGGCAAGGGCGAGGCGGCGGTCACCGCCATCGCCGACATGAGCCTCACTATCGGCGACGGCGAGTTGGTGATCCTGCTCGGCCCCACCGGCGCGGGCAAGACCACGACGCTGCGCCTCATCGCCGGGCTGGAGAAGCCGGATGCGGGGCGCGTGACCATCGGCGGGCGCGACGTCACCGCCGTGAACCCGGCGGAGCGCGACGTCGCTTTCGTGTTCCAGCAATATTCGCTCTACCCCCACCTCTCGGTCTACGACAACCTCGCCTTTCCCCTGCGCTCGCCGGCGCGGCGGGTGCCGGAACCGGAGATCCGCCGCAAGGTGGACGAGGTCGCGCGGCTGCTGCGGATCGAGGACAAGCTGAACAACCGCGCCACCCACCTCTCGGGCGGGCAGATGCAGCGCGTCGCCATCGGCCGGGCGCTGGTGCGCCGGCCCGCCATCTACCTCATGGACGAGCCGCTCTCCTCGCTGGACGCCAAGCTGCGCTCCGACCTGCGGCTGGAGCTGAAGCGCATCCAGCAGGAGCTGGGCGCGACCATCCTCTACGTCACCCACGACCAGATCGAGGCGATGACGATGGGCAGCCGCATCGGCGTCATCGACCGCGGCCGGCTGGTGCAGGTCGGCACCCCCCGGGAGATCTACGAGAACCCGGTGGACCTGCACGTCGCCCAGCGGCTCGGCCAGCCCGGCATCAATCTGGTGCCGCGCGCCCTGCTGCCGGAGGTGCCCGCCCCCGCGGGAGCGCACACCATCGGCGCCCGTACCGAGCATGTGCGGATCGCCCGCGCCGGCCATGCCGACGGCGTGGGCCAGGTGCGCTGGATCGAGCGGCTGGGCGACCAGAACCACCTTCACGTCACCCTGCGCGGCCAGGAGCTCGTGACGCTCGGCGAGCCGGATTCCGACCTCTCGGTCGGCGATTCCGTCGGCGTGGAGTTCCTGCGCCCGCTTTATTTCGACGCCGCCGGGCGCCGCATCGCGGCCCGTGGCTGATTTCCGGGAAGTTTCCGATGGACCCTGAGCAGAAGAAGACCCTCATCCAGGCCGTTGCCGGCACCGTGATCGCCCATGCCGAGGAGCTGACCGCGCTCGACCAGGCGATCGGCGACGGCGACCATGGCCTCAACATGAAGCGCGGCTTCGAGGCGGTGCTCGCCGATGCCGACGCACTGGCGCAGAAGCCGTTGCCCGACGCGCTGAAGGCGATCGGCACCCAGCTGGTGATGAAGGTGGGCGGCGCCTCCGGCCCGCTCTACGGCACCTTCTTCATGGCGCTGGGCAAGGAGCTCGCCGACACCCCGGCGCCGGCGGACCTCGCCCGGGCCATGGCGGCGGCGCTGGCCGCCACAAGGGCGCGCGGCAAGTCCGAGCCGGGGCAGAAGACCCTGCTGGACGTGCTCGCCCCGGTGCTGGCCGAGCTTGAGGCGGGGCTTGCCGACGGCGCCCCCGAGGGCGGTGCCGACCTTGCGGCGCGGCTGAAGGCCCGCGCGGCGGCGGCGGCGGAAGCCACCGTGCCGATGCGCGCGGTGCGCGGACGCGCCTCCTTCCTCGGCGACCGCTCCATCGGCCATATGGACCCGGGCGCGCGCTCCTCGTCGCTGATGATCGCGGCGGTCTGCGACGCGCTGGCGGGCCAGGGCGCGGGTGCGGGAGCGGAAGCAGGCGAGACGGCCCCGGCGGCGGCCGTCGCGGCCGGCGCGTGAGGCGGGAACAGGTGGAGCGGCAGCGATGACCGGGAATGTAGGCATCGTCATCGTCTCGCATTCGCCCAAGGTGGCCGAGGGCGCGGCGGACATGGTGCGGCAGATGGTGGGGGCGGCGGTGCCGCTCGCCTGGACCGGCGGCAACGCCGATGGCGGGCTCGGCACGGACGTTGCTGCGATCATGGCGGCGATCGATTCGGCGTGGTCGGAGGCGGGGGTGGCCGTGCTGGTCGACCTCGGCGGGGCCGAGACCAACAGCGAGATGGCGGTGGAGATGATGGAGGAGAGCCGCCGCGACCGGGTCGCGGTCTGCAACGCCCCCATCGTCGAGGGCGCGGTGATCGCGGCGACCGAGGCGTCGGGCGGTTCCCCGCTCGATGTGGTGAGGCGGACGGCGGAAGAACTCTCGCCGGTGTGACAGGAGTGCGGCCATGAATGCGACCAGCCCCCCCACCGGCGGCCCCGCCGGCCCGGCGCGCGCGGAGGACGCAACGGAGGGCGCCTTGGCGGGCGCCGCGACGGGCGCCAGCGGCAGCGCCCTGCTGACCAATGCCGTGGGGCTGCATGCCCGGCCCTCGGTGAAGCTCACCCAGCTCGCCAAGAGCTTTGCCGCCGCCATCGAGGTCGGGCTCGGCGCTGAGGGGCCGTGGGTCGACGCCAAGAGCCCGGTGAAGATCATGCGGGTGAAGGCCGGCAAGGGCACCGTGCTGCATTTCCGCGCCGAGGGGCCGGATGCCGGGGCGGCCATCGCGGCGCTGGTCGCGCTGGTGGAACGCCGCTTCGACGAGGAGGAGAGCGGCCAAGGGGAAGCGCCCCACGGGGAAACGCCCCACGGGGAAACGCCCCACGGGGAAACGCCATGAGCGAGACCCGCCTGCAGGGCCGCAGCGCCTCGCCGGGGCTCGCCGCCGGGCCGGTGGTGCTGCTCGCCGCGACGCGGGCGGCGGCGCGCGCCGCGCTCGATCCCGCCGCCGCCGCCGAGGCGCTGCGCCGGGCCATCGGCCGGGCGGCGGGCGAGATTGCCGCGCTCGCCGAGACCAGCGAACCCGCTGCCGCCGACATGCTGGGCTTCCAGCTCGCCCTGCTGGAGGACGACGCCCTCGCTGAAGGCGCCTTCCACGCGATTTCGCTCGGGGTGGCGGCCGATGCCGCCTGGCAGCAGGCGCTGGACGCCGAGATCGCCGGCTACGAGGCGGCGGAGGACGAGTATTTCCGCGCCCGCGCCGCCGACCTGATGGATGTGCGCGACCGGGTGCTGGACGCGCTGGCCGGCGGCGGGGAGGGGACGCCGGCCGCCCCGCCGGCCGCCACCGGCATCGTCGCCGCCCACGACCTGCCGCCCTCCCGCTTCCTCGGCATGGACTGGTCGTCGGGGGGCGCCATCCTGCTCGCCGGCGGCAGCCCGACCAGCCATGTCGCCATGCTGGCGCGCTCGCGCGGCATCCCGATGATCGTCGGGCTGGGGGTGGCGCCGGAGGCGCTGGTGGGCGAGGTGCTGGTGGACGCAACCGCGGGTGCGGTGGTGATCGACCCCTCGCCGGAGACCCGCCGCGCCTTCGAACGCCAGCGCGAGCAGGACGGCCGCCGGGCCGCCGTCGAGGCCGCCGGAGCGCTCGGCCCCGCCGTCACCCGCGACGGCACCGCCATCGCCGTGCTGCTCAACGTCGCCGACCCGGCCGAGCTCGACGGGCTCGACCCCGCGCTGTGCGACGGCATCGGGCTGGTGCGCACCGAATTCCTGTTCCACGACGCCGGGTCGCTGCCGGGCGAGGAGGCGCAGCTCGCGGTCTATGCCCGCCTGCTGGCCTGGGCCTGCCGCGACGGCCGCGCCCGGCCGGTGACCATCCGCACGCTCGATGCCGGTGGCGACAAGCCGATCGCCGGCCTCACCGTGGATGGGGAGAGCAACCCTTTCCTCGGCGTGCGCGGCATCCGGCTTTCGCTGGCGCGGGAGGATGTGTTCCGGGTCCAGCTCCGCGCGCTGCTGCGCGCCGCCGCCGGCCCGGGCGGGGCCGGGCTCAAGGTGATGCTGCCCATGGTGACGGTGCCGGCCGAGGTGGCGCGTACCCGCGCCATGCTGGCGCAGGAACGCGCCGCGCTGGCCGCCGCCGGCATTCCCGCCGCGCTGCCGGCGCTCGGCATCATGATCGAGGTGCCGGCGGCGGCGATCGCCATCGACCTGTTCGAGGCGGACTTCTACTCGGTGGGCTCCAACGACCTCACCCAATATGTCACCGCCGCCGGCCGCGACATCGGCGCGGTGGCCGATCTCGCCGACCCGCACAACCCCGCGGTGCTGCGGCTGGTGGAGCAGGTGGCGCGGGACGGGGCGGCGCGCGGGCGCGAGGTGAGCCTGTGCGGGGATGCCGGCGGCGACCCGGCGGTGCTGCCGGCGCTGCTGCGCGCCGGGCTGCGCGCGCTCTCCATGGCGCCGGGGCTGGTGCCCGCGGCCAAGGCCGCCATCCGCGCGGCGGCGCTTTCCGGCGGGCCGGGGCGATGAGCGAGGCGGCGGCGGACAGCCCCCCGCCTTCGGGCGTGGCGCTCTACAAGGCGCTGCTGCGCCAGGTGCTGGACAACCGTCCCTCCGGCACCCGGCAGCGGCTGGCGCAGGCGCTGGGCAAGAACCGTTCCTTCGTCTCGCAGATCGCCAACCCGTCCTATCCCGTGCCGATCCCGGCCCAGCATATCGAGGCGATCTTCGAGGTCTGCCATTTCTCGGTGGAGGAGCGCCGGGCCTTTCTCGACGCCTATCGCCACGCCCATGCCAACCGCCGGCTCAAGGCCAGCGAGGCGCCGCGCCGCCGCACCGTCCAGATCACCGTTCCCGACCTCGGTGACGCCCGCAAGAACCAGATGGTGGACGACATGATCGCCGACTTCGCCGCCCGGCTGGCGCGGCTGGCCGACGACCTGTCCTGACCCGCCGCGAGCCTGCCCTCCTGCCTGCCGTGCCGTGCCGCCGTGCCGCGTTGCATCGCCGGACCCGCCCGCAGAGGCGCGCCGGCCCTTCGAGGAAACGCCTGAGGAAACGCCATGAAGAAGTTCATCAATGCCCCCGGCACCCTGCTGGAGGAAAGCCTCGACGGCTTCGCCCGCGCCCATGCCGGGCTGGTCCGGCTCGGCGAGGAGCGCCGGTTCATCGCCCGCGCCGCGCTCTCGCCCGGCAAGGTCGGCCTCGTCTCCGGCGGCGGCTCCGGCCATGAGCCGATGCATGCCGGCTTCATCGGCTACGGCATGCTCGACGCCGCCTGTCCGGGCCAGGTCTTCACCTCGCCGACCCCGGACCAGATCGTCGCCGCCATCGAGGCGGTCGACACCGGCGCCGGGGTGCTGCTCGTGGTGAAGAACTACGAGGGCGACGTGATGAACTTCGAGATGGCGGCGGAGATCACCGGCAGCACCATCGCCACCGTGATCACCGACGACGACGTCGCGGTGGAGGCCTCCACCTGGTCGACCGGGCGGCGCGGGGTCGCCGGCACGCGGGTGGTGGAGAAGCTGCTCGGCGCCGCCGCCGAGGAGGGCCGCCCGCTCGCCGCGCTGAAGGAACTGGGCGACGCGGTGAACCGGCGCACCCGCTCCATGGGCGTCGCGCTCACCTCCTGCACCGTGCCCGCCGCCGGCACGCCGACCTTCCAGATCGGCGAGGACGAGATGGAGATGGGGGTGGGCATCCATGGCGAGCCGGGCCGGCGGCGGGTGACGCTCGCCTCGGCCGACGCCATCGCCGAGGAGCTGGTGGAGGCGGTGCTGAAGGACCTCGACCCGCCGCCCGGTGCGCCCTGCGTGCTGCTGGTGAACGGCTTCGGCGGCACCCCGATGATCGAGCTCTACCTCATGGTGGAAGCCGCCGGCCGCATCCTCGACCGCCACGGCGTCAAGGTCGCGCGCTACCTCACCGGCAATTACGTCACCTCGCTGGAGATGGCGGGCTGCTCGATCTCGCTCTCCGCCCTCGACGAGGACTGGCTGCGGCTGTGGGACGCGCCGGTGCACACCGCCACGCTGCGCTGGGGGCGCTGAGGCGAGGTGTCGCCCGCCGCGGCGGTCATGGCGCCGCCGCGGCGATGACAGCGGCCGCGGCGGCGATGGCGGCCTGAACGCGGGCTCGAACGCCGGCTTCGGCGCCGGCTTGCGCCGCGCGGGCGTTGACTTCCGCGCGTTTACCGCCTTCCATCCCAGCGGGCGACGACATGGCTGATTTGGGCCGTGCGCCGGCACAAGGCGCGGTGCCCGCGATGAGGAAAGGCTGAGGATGCGAATCTCCCGTCTCACCCGCGCCGGCCTGGGTGCCGCCGCCGCGCTGGCGCTGTCCGGTGCGCTGCTGTCCGGCGTCGGCGCACAGACCCGCCCGCCCGCCGACCTGCGCAACACGGTGATGCAGATCGACGAGAAGCCGGGCTATGTGCCCTCGGATGGCGAGTCCCAGCTCGACCCCGCCTTCCGCAAGCAGCCGGTCTATTTCCGCACCACCGAGCCGCCGGGCACCATCATCATCCACACCGACGAGCGGTTCCTCTATCTCGTGCAGGGCGACAACCGCGCCATCCGCTATGGCATCGGCGTCGGCCGCGACGGTTTCCAGTGGGCCGGCCTCGAGCACATCACCCGCAAGGCGGAGTGGCCGGACTGGACCCCGCCGCCGGAGATGATCGCCCGCCAGCCCTACCTGCCGCGCTTCATGGCGGGCGGGCCCGGCAACCCGATGGGGTCGGCCGCGCTCTATCTCGGCAAGACGGTGTACCGCATCCACGGCACCAACATGCCCGACACGATTGGCCTCGCGGTGTCGTCCGGCTGCTTCCGGCTGGTGAACGCCGACGTCACCGACCTCTACAACCGCGTGCCGGTGGGCACCAAGGTCATCATCCGGCAGGCACCCACGCTCTGAGTGCCCGCGCTCTGCGTGCCGACGCTTCGGGCATCGACGCTTCCGGCGCCGGTGCCGCGGGCGGGGGCTGCGGCCCCCTGCCGGGATGCCACAGGACGACGCCGGCCCTGCCGGCGGCAATGGGGGGATCATGAAACTCTTCGGAACCGTGCTGGCCGCGGCCGGCCTTCTTCTGGCCGCGCAGGGCTTTTCGCCCGCGCGCGCCCATGCCGACACGCTGGCCGACGTGAAGGCCCGCGGCACGCTGAAATGCGGCGTCAACCAGGGCCTCGCCGGCTTCTCCGCACCCGACGACAAGGGCCAGTGGAGCGGCTTCGACGTCGACCTGTGCAAGGCGGTGGCGGCGGCCATCTTCGACGACGCCTCGAAAGTGACCTATGTCCCGCTCAGCGCCGAGGCGCGCTTCCCCGCGCTGGCGAAGGGCGATGTCGACCTGCTCTCGCGCAACTCCACCTGGACGCTGCAGCGCGAGGCGGAGCTGAAGCTGCTGTTTCCGGCGGTGTCCTATTATGACGGCCAGGGCTTCCTGGTGCCGGCCTCCCGCAACCTCACCTCGGCGCTGGAGCTCTCCGGCTCCAAGGTCTGCACCCAGGCGGGCACCACCAGCGCCGGCAATGCGCGCGACTACTTCGCCCAGAACAACATGACGCTGGAGCTGATCGAGCTGCCGGGCGTCGACGAGCTGGTGAAGGCCTATGGCGACGGCACCTGCGGGGTGCTGACCACCGACGTCTCCCAGCTCTACGCGCTGCGGCTGAAGCTGGCGAGCCCGGCCGACCACATCGTGCTGCCCGACGTGATTTCCAAGGAGCCGCTCGGCCCCGTGGTGCGGCAGGGCGACGATGGCTGGTTCAACGTGGTGAAGTGGAGCCTGTTCGCGCTGGTGAACGCCGAGGAGCTCGGCATCAGCAGCCTGACGCTGGACCAGGCGAAGGCCTCGCAGAAGCCGGCGGTCAAGCGCTTCGTCGGGACGGAAGGCCATTTCGGCACCCAGCTCGGCCTCACCGACGACTGGGCGGTGCGGATCGTGAAGGCGGTCGGCAATTACGGCGAGGTGTTCGAGCGCAATGTCGGCTCGGGCTCGAAGCTCGCCATTCCGCGTGGCGTCAACCAGATCTGGAGCGCCGGCGGCATCCTCTACGCCCCGCCGATCCGCTGAGGCCGGGGCGAACCCCGCCCGTGTGAGCCCAAAAGGCCCGCCATGGTCATGGCGGGCCGCATTCTCGTGAGGAAACGCAATGACCACCCTGACCCTTCAGGCGGCGCAGACCATCGTCGCCACCGCGCTGGACCACAGCCGCGCCGGCGGCTTCAAGCCGATGGGCGTCGTGGTTCTCGACGCGCGCGGCGCGCTCAAGGCCGCCGCCATCGAGGACGGCTCCAGCCTGAAGCGCAGCGAGATCGCCCATGGCAAGGCCTATGGCGCGCTTTCGCTCGGCATCGGCTCGCGCTCCATCTTCAAGCGGGCGAAGGAGCAGTCCTTCTTCGTCGCCGCGGTGTCGCACATCGCCGGCGGCGCGCTGGTGCCGGTGCCGGGCGGGGTGCTGATCCGCGACGCCGCGGGCGAGATCGTCGGCGCGGTCGGCATTTCCGGCGACACTTCCGACAATGACGAGGCCGCGGCGCTGGCCGGAATCGCCGCCGCCGGCCTCACCGCCGATCCCGGCCAGGACTGACGATCACCGCCAGGAGGGAGCGCGCCGGCCGGAGTGACAGGCCCCTGGTTGGCGCGGCGCCGCCGCGAGGTCGAGGCGGCTGGCCGGCGGGGAACGGGTGACCCATGCCGCCGGCGTCGCCCGCACGATGGATAGCGTCGCCGCGGTGGACGCGGCGATCCGGGACGAGCGCAATCGCGCGGCGGCTCCGGGAGGCTGAGCCGGGGCCGGATGCCCCGGCCGCCTTGTTTCGGCAGAACGTGGCTCCGGCAGAGCCCTGCTGTGACAGGGTCCTGCCGTGACAGAGTCCTGATGGGGCTCGGACCTGATGCGGCTCGCCGCGCTCCGGCTTCAGAACTGCACGCCCCGCGTCAGCGCGCCGTCCACCACCAGGTTGGTGCCGGAGATGAAGCTGGCGGCCGGGCTCGCCAGGAACACCGCGGCATTGGCCATTTCCTGCGGCGCGCCCATGCGCCCGGTGGGGTTGAGGGCGAGGGCGGTGGCGTAGAGCTCGGGATTGCCGTCCTTGATCTGGTGCCAGACGCCGCCCTCGAAATAGGTGTTGCCGGGCGAGACCGTGTTGGCCCGGATGTTCTTGCCCGCGAGCTGGTGGGCGAGGCCCTGGGTGTAGTGGATGATCGCCGCCTTGAAGGTGCCGTAGGGCCCGGCGGCGAAATCCACCTCGCGGCCGGAGACGCTGGAAATGGTGACGATGGCGGCGGCCGTGCTCGCCTCCAGCCACGGCATGGCGGCATCCACCAGCCGCACCGTGCCCATCATGTCGGTCTGGTAGGTGGTGTTCCAGCTCGCCTCGTCCTGGCCGATGGCCAGCGCGCTGACATTGGCGACCACGATGTCGAGCCCGCCGAATTCCTCCGCGACATCCTTCACCCAGGCGGCGAGGCCGGGACCGTCGGCGACATCCACCGCGCGGCCGGTGGCGCGCACGCCTTTGGCGGCAAGGGCGGCGACCGCGGCGTCCACCTCGTCCGCCTTGCGGGCGCAGATGGCGATGTCGGCGCCCTCCGCGGCGAAGGTCTCGGCGATGGCCCGGCCAATGCCCTTGGTGCCGCCGGTGACGAGCGCGCGCAGCCCCTTCAGTCCCAGATCCATGGTTCACTCCGTGGAAACAGTGTTGATGCGGGCGCGGATCATGCGGGCGCGCGGGGGGCCGGGCAAGAGGGGCGCGCCGCGTGACCGCGCTTGCCGCGCCGATCGAGGTGCCGTCTTCCGCGCGGATGGCCCCGCCTGGCGACGTGCGCTCACGCGCGGGGGAACCGGCGCGCCGCGACGGCATTGATTCGCCATGGAAACCACCACCACCCGCCTCATGCCGCCGCTGCGCGTGCGCGCCGGTCGCGCCGTCTTCGAGATCGAGACCCTCGAGGAGGCGCTCGCCTTCGCCACCGCCAACCCCCAGCCGAAAGGCGACCATGACGGGCTGATCCGCCGGCTTCAGGCCGCGGCCAGCACCGACGAGGTGATCGAAGCCAGCAATGCCTTCCAGTGGTGGGCGGAATCCAACGCCATCCTGGTGCCGCCGGGCCTGCCGGAATGACCCGCGCCCGCTGACGGCTTCGGGTCGATTTGCCGACCCGGCCGCCGGGTGACGCTTGGTGATCTTTTAGGCCCTCTCCGCCCGTGTCATACGTCCGCCATGGAACGCCCGCAGCAGGTCTGCCGGCGCATGGCGTGAGGGCGTATGGCGGATACCACGGGAACGATGACCGGCGCGGAGCCGGCGGGGCCGCGCCGCTGGCTCGCGGCGCTGGCGGCCAATGCCGTCGTCGCCCGCGCCCTGCTGGTCGCGCTCTGCCTCGCGGCGATGGTGCCGGGCCTGTTCCACGTTCCCGCGGTCGACCGCGACGAGGCCCGCTTCGCCCAGGCCAGCCGGCAGATGCTGGCGAGCGGCGACTATGTCACCCCGCGGCTCGGCGCCGAACCGCGCTTCAAGAAGCCCATCGGCATCTACTGGTTGCAGACGGCCGCCGCCCATCTCACCGGCCATGGCGACGGCGCCGCGCCGATCTGGGTGCTGCGGCTGCCCTCGCTCGCCGCCGCCATCCTCGCGGTGCTGATGACCCACGCCATCGGGGTGCGGCTGTTCGGCCCGCGCGCGGCGCTGCTGGGCGCGGCGCTGCTCGCCACCTGCCTCGTGCTGAACGGCGAGGCGCGGCTCGCCAAGACCGACGCCACCCAGCTCGCCGCCGCGGTGGCGGGGCAGCTCGCGCTGCTGCTGTGCTACCGCGCGCCCCCTGACGCGCCGCGCCGGCTTGGCCCGGCCCTGCTGTTCTGGTGCGCGATGGGGCTGGGCATCCTGGTAAAGGGCCCGATCGTCCCGATGCTGGCGGGCCTCACCATCCTCGCGCTCCTCATCCTCGACCGCCGCGCCGGCTGGCTGGCCCGGCTGCGCCCCAAGGTCGGCGTGCCGGTGCTGGCGCTGATCGTGCTACCCTGGGTGGTGGCGATCGCGCTGTCCTCCGGGCTCGACTTCTTCCACGAGGCGGTCGGCAACGACCTGCTCGGCAAGGTGGCGGCGGGGCAGGAATCCCACGGCGCCCCGCCCGGCGCCCATCTCGCCGCCTTCTTCGTCGCGTTCTGGCCCGGGGCGGCGCTGGCTGCCGCGGCGGTGCCGTGGGTGTGGGCGAATCGCGGCACGCGCGAGGTGCGCTTCCTGCTCGCCTGGATAATCCCGTTCTGGATCGTGTTCGAGCTGATCGCGACCAAGCTGCCGCACTATACCCTGCCGGCCTATCCCGCCATCGCGCTGCTGGCCGGCGCGGCGGCCTGTTCGCCCCGGCTCGACCCGGCGCCGCGCTGGGCCCGGTGGCTGGTGGTGGCCGCGGCCGCTGGCGCGGTGGCGAGCGCCTTCGCCCTGCCGGCGGCGCTGGTGGTGCTGCAGCAGCAATGGGTGCCGCTGTCCTTTGCGCTGGCGCTGGCCGGGCTGGTGGCCGGCGTCATGGCCGGGCGCCGCGCGCTCGCCGGGGCGCTGACGGGAGCCTATCGCTGGCTGTTCGCGGCCGCGGTGGCGCTGTACGGCCTGGGCTTCGGCGTGGTGGTGCCGCGGCTCGACCTGCTGTGGCTGTCGCCGCGGCTGGAGGCGGCGGTCGTCGCCACCACGCCCTGCCCGGCGCCGCAGCTCTTCGTCGCCGGCTACAGCGAGGCGAGCGCGCTGTTCTATCTCGGCAAGGACACCGGCTTCGGCGACGGCGCCGCGGCGTCGGATTTCCTCGCCGGGCCGGGCTGCCGCGTCGCCATCGTCTCCGACCGCCAGAAGGCGGCGTTCGAGGCCCGGCAGGCCGAGCGTGGCGGACCCGCGCCGCGCCTGCTCGACACCGTGACCGGGCTCAACACCGGCAATGGCCGGCTGCTGACCATGTCGCTTCTCACCGCCGGTTCGCCTTGATCTTGCCGGCAAGCCGTCACACAAGAAAATCGGGCCGCCGCGGCCCCCGAGGGAGCCTTCCATGAACTTTCCGTTCGACCCCTGGCTGGTGTTCGGCTTCGTCGGGCAGGGCCTGTTCACGACCCGGTTCCTGCTGCAGTGGATCGCCAGCGAGCGGGCCCGCAAGTCGGTGGTGCCGATGGCGTTCTGGGTGTTCTCGCTGCTGGGCGGAACGACGCTGCTGATCTACGCCATCAACCGGCAGGACCCGGTCTTCATCGTCGGCCAGGCGTCGGGCCTGCTGATCTATGTCCGCAACCTCTATTTCATCGCCCGCGAGCGTTCCGGCCTGCCGGTCGACAACGGCGCGGCCGCGGTGCCCGAGAGCCCGTCGGGCTCGGTCGGCTGATGATCTGCCGCAGTGCCGCCGCCGTAACGGCGAGGTAAACTGGTCCTTAACGGGGATTGTCATGGATCGGTCGTGTGATCGTTATGTTCACCGGCTTCCATGACCGTGGCGGGATGCGCGGGAGGGGGGGGACGGATGCCGGGCTGGGAACGGGCAAGGGTGGCCTGGCAGGTTTTCCTGCAGGATCGCCTTCTTGCCGGCTGCGTGGCGGCGACGCTGCTGCTCTCGGCGCTGTTCATCACCTTCCCGGATATCGACCTTGCGGTCTCCGAGCTGTTCTACGATCCGGCCACCGGCTTTGCGGCCAAGCACCTCGGCATGCTGCGCACCCTGCGCGAGGTGGGGTCGCTGGTGCCGCTCACCGTGGTGGTGCTGCTCGGCGCCACGGTCGTTCTCAAGCTGGTGAGCCCGCTGCGGCGCAGCCTGTGCCCGCCGCGCCTCGCGCTTTATTTCGTCTCACTCTACCTGCTGGGTCCGGCGCTGCTGGTGAACGGCGTGCTGAAGGCGGTGATGGACCGGCCGCGTCCGGTCAATGTGTTCGAGTTCGGCGGCGCCAGCGCCTTCCTGCCGGCCTGGCACATGGGCGGCGAGGTATTCGGCCATCGTTCCTTCGTCTCCGGCGAGGCGGCGCTGGTGACCTGCCTGCTGCCTCTGATCGCCTTCGTGCCGCTGGCCCGCCGCCGCGCCGTCGCGCTGGCGATCGGCGCCTTCGTGGTGATGGTGTCGATGAACCGGGTGGCCTTTGGCGGCCATTTCCTCTCCGACGTGACGATCTCCATCGCGCTGATCGCGACGCTCGCCACGGCGCTGCACCGGCTGATTTACAGCCGCTGGGCGCTCGCCTTCTCCGACACGCGGATGGAGGTCCGCCTCACCCGCATCGGGATCGAGCTCAATTACGCCGCCCATGATCTCGCGCTCGCCGCGGCGCGGCAGGCCCGCCTCTGGGCCGCCGTGGCGGAGCGGCAGCTCGCGGTGGCGGGACCTCAGCTCGTCTCGGCGGGCCGGCTGGCGATGTCGCTCGGCGTCGCGGCGGCCTCTTCCGCGATGCGCGGCATCAGGGTGCGGCGCCTCAGCCAGGTGACGCCGAACAGGTCGTAGATCCCGATCAGCGCCCGGCCGAGATTGGTGTATTTCGACTGGCCCGCCACGCGCGGGCGGTCGCCCACCGGCACATAGGCCACCTCATGGCCGTAGCTGAGGAACAGCGCCGGCAGATAGCGGTGCATGCTGGTGAAGAACGGCAGCAGCAGGAAGGCGTCGCGGCGATAGGCCTTGATGCCGCAGCCGGTGTCGGGGCAGTCGTCCTTCAGCAGCCGGGCCCGCAAGCCGTTGGCGAAGCGCGAGGCGAAGCGGCGCGACCCGGTGGCGAGGCGCCGGGCGCGGATGCCGCCCACCAGCGCCGGCCCGCCCTCCGGCCCGCCGAGCTTGGCCAGCAGGTTGGGGATGTCGGCCGGCACATTCTGGCCGTCGCCATCCATGGTGGCGATGATGGGAAAGCGGGCGGCGAGCACCCCGCTGCGCAACGCCGCGCTCTGGCCCGAGCGCGTGGCGTGGCGGAGATAGCGCAGCCGGGGAAAGCGCGGCAGCAGCGCCTTCACCTCGGCGCCGGTGGCATCGGCGCTGCAATCGTCGACCACGATCACCTCACCCATCCGCTCTTCGGGGATCGCCTCGAAGGTCTCGGCGACGAGCCGGCCGATATTGCCGGCCTCCTCATAGGCCGGGATGACCACGGAAATGCGGGAGAGGTCGGTCGTGGACGGCATGATGCATGGGTTCCGGCGTCGTTCGCGCATGCCCTAGCATGACGAAAGCGGCGAAGCGACGACATCGCCACGCCTTACCCAGCGTCCGCGGCCGCGATCTCCCCCGGAACCCGTGCCGCCGCCCCGGGGTTGCCCCGACATATGCCACGAGGACGAGCGGGAAACGACATGGCGCGCGCCGGCGACGCACTCATCCATGGGCCGCTTTCGGCGGGAACGGCGCATCTGTGCGTCGACATGCAGAAGCTGTTCGGCCCGCAGGGGCCGTGGCCGACGCCGTGGATGGAGCGGGTGCTGCCTGTCGTGGCACACCTCGCCGAGCGGTTTGCGGGCCGCAACGTCTTCACCCGTTTCATCCCGCCCGTTCGCGCCGAGGACGAGGTCGGGGCGTGGCGCGGCTTTTATCGCCGCTGGCAGGCGGTGACGCGGGAACGCCTGCCAGCCGACATGCTGGAGCTGGTGCCCGCGCTCGCCCGCTTCGTCCCGCCGGCGCCGGTGGTCGACCGGCCGCGCTTCTCCGCTTTCGCGGCGCCGCGTCTGGGGGAGGTGCTTGGCGGCTGGCGCGTCGACACGCTGGTGATCTCCGGCGCCGAGACCGACATGTGCGTGCTGGCGAGCGTGCTGGGCGCGGTGGACCGCGGCTATCGCGTCATCCTCGTGGAGGACGCGGTGTGCTCCTCCTCCGACGCCGGCCACGACGCGCTGATGTCGCTCTACCGCGGCCGCTTTGCCGAGCAGATCGAGACCGTGACCAGCGCGGCGTTGCTCGAAGCCGCCGGCCCGGTGCCGGTTACCTCAAGCGGAACAAGCACTTGACATGGGTGTTGAGCCCCTGACCGCGCTTCGCGGCCGCCCAACCGGCGCATAAGCCGGAGATGGAGGAACGCATGCACACCCGACACACCCTCGCCGCCGGCCTTGCCGGCGCCCTGCTCGTGATGGCCGGCCCGGCTCTCGCCGGCCCCTGCAGCGGGCGCATCGCCCAGATCGAGAAGAGCCTCAGCGCCAGCGATGCCGGCTCCGGCCCGACCGCCTCCACCACCGGCGGCGGCACTGAGGGCGGCACCGTGGCGACGACGCCGCGCCAGGTGCCGAAGGCCGGCGAAACCCCCGGCACCGGCGGCACGCCGGGGATGAATGCGACGCTGGGCAACCGCGCGGCTTCGCCGGCGGATGTCCGCGCCCAGACCGAAGGCCAGCCGACCGCCGCCCAGACCGCACAGGGCAACGGCCAGGGCCAGCCCATGGTCCATCAGCGCGAGGTGAGCGACGCGCTGCGGGTCGCCCGCGACGCCGATGCCCGTGGCGACGCCCAGGCCTGCGGCAAGGCGCTCGACCAGGCGGAAAGCCACCTCAAGGGGTGAGCGTTTCAGGGCTGACCGCTGCATCCCGCCGGCCCGGCACCACCGCGATCGGCCCGGTGCGGGCGACGTGCTGGTGGTCGGCCCGGCGGAAGGCGGCGACGGCCTGCGCCTGTACCGCCAGCACGCGCGGGTCAATGACCGCCTTGTCGGCGAGCAGGCGCACCGCCGCGGCGAACCAGCAGCGGTAATAGGGCTCATTCGGGCTGGCGTGGATTTCCGCGCTGAGCCTCTGGGCGAATTCTCCCCAGGCGAACAGGCCGGCCTCGTGCAGCGCCACCACCAGGGCAAAGGCCTTGGCCTCCCAGGGCGCGGCGAAGGTCTCCGGCCGGTCGAGCCCCGGCAGGCTCTCGGCAGCGGGAGGCGCCGTGCTCACGCCCATGGGGCTCGTGCCGGGGCCGCTCATGCCGGGACCTCTCCTGCCGGCGCGTCCGGCAGCAGGTAGCTGTCGTGCATGTCGATGGTGAGGCTGTCGCCGGCGGGCGCGTCGTCTCCCCAGAGTTCGCGCAGCGTGAACCGCACGGCGTAGCAATATTCCCGCGCCGCGTCGTCGCCCAGCGCCCGGGCATCGGGATAGGCGTAGACGCCATGCACCCGCACCACCTCGCCCCGCTTGCCCCGGCAGTAACGCGGCAGGCGGGTGTGGGTCGGCGGGTTAAGGTTGCGGGTCAGCACCCGGTCGCCCGGCTGGAAGCGGGGCGGCGCGGCCGGCTCGGTGACGCGCGTGGTGGCGCCCTGGCGGACCAGCGCGACGATCTCCTCGGGACCGAAGCTCATCGTCCGCCCTCCGCCGCCACCGCCGAGCCCGGCGCTGCGGCCATCGCGAGGGCGGCGGCGAATTCCGCCGGGGCAATGGCGCCGCTCTCCAGCAACAGCCGGGCGACGGCGAACCACCATTGCTCGTAATAGGGCCGGGTGATGTACAGCGCGGGGTCGAGCCGCTCGCGCGACTGGCGGAACGCCTCGTCGGTGAAGAGGCCGCCGATGATGGTCGCCATGAACACGGCGAACATCCGCCCTTCCCAGTCCTGCTTGAAGACCGGCTCGGTCCCGTCATAGCCCGGCGGCACCACCGGGCCGAAGCCGTCCATGCCGCCGCAATCATGCACCGTGTTCATGCCGCGCGCTCCGGCAGGGTGACCTCGGCCACGCCGATCATGCTGTCGCGGGTGACCAGCGCGGCGAGGGCCTCCGTGTCGAGCCCTTCCGTGCCGGCGGGCCGGCGCGGCAGCACCATGTAGCGCAGCTCGGAATTGCTGTCCCACACCCGCACCTCGGTGGAGTCCGGCAGCACCGTGCCGAATTCCGCCAGCACCGCGCGCGGCTCGCGGACGATACGGGCGCGGTAGGGCATGCTCTTGTACCAGTTCGGCGGCAGGCCGAGCACCGGCCACGGGTAGCAGGAGCACAGGGTGCAGACGACCACATTGTGGACCTCTGCCGTATTTTCGAGCACCACCATGTTCTCGCCCTGGGCGCCGGTGAAGCCGAGCTCGCCGATCGCGGCGTCGGCATCGGCCAGCAGGCGGGCGCGATAGGCCGGGTCGGTCCAGGCCCGCGCCACCACCCGGGCGCCGTTCCGCGGGCCGATGCGGTTCTCGTAGAGGTCGACCACGGCGTCGAGCGCCTGCGGGTCGACCAGGCCCTTGCGGGTGAGAAGTTCTTCCAGCGCCTTGACCCGCACCGCGATGTCGAGCCCCGCCACCGCGGCAAGGGCCTGGGCGGACTGGGTCCAGTCCAGCCCGCCGGCGGCCGGCGGGTTCTGCCCGGTCTCGGCCGGGGGAGCCGCGGCCTCTTCCGCCCCCGCCGGCTCCGGCTGCTGCGACGGCGTCTGCGCCATGTCCGGCTCCACCATGTCCGGCTCCGCCATGTCCGCCTCCCGTTCGGGCGCCGCGTCGCGGCGTCATGCTCTGAAGGACATGCAGGAAACGGGCCGGCTGTGCTGGTGGACCAGCACAGGTGCCGATGGCACCTTCACCGCCTCGTGCCATGGTCGGATAGGGCGCCTCGACCGGCCGCGCGGTGGCGACGGAGGGCCGGACAGCGCAGGCCGGCGATTTGACCGCCGCGGGCCGGAGGCTAGAGCCGCGGCCGCAAGGGGATGGCGAGCGAGGACGCGGCGCCGCTGATGCGGGCGGGGTAGGCCCGCACGTCGGTGAGCCAGACCGCATAGTCCCGTGCGCCACGCGCCAGCGGCACCCAGGCGGTGACGGCGGGGCCGCAGCTCTCGATATCGTCCGGCTGGGCGTCGGCCGAGCGCAGGCTGGGCCAGGGCATGGCGCGGGGGCCAGGAGCGCCCTGCAGCGCGCGCGAGGGCATGAGGTCCTGCCAGTCCGGCGCGATGCCGTCGGCATCGACCCAGCGGCCGCGGGAGGGCCGGTCCAGCCGCACGAAGCAGGCGCCGCGGGCCTCGCCACGCCCGGGCAGCCCGCCCCAGACCAGGAAAGGACCGTTCACGGCGCGGGGCTCGCCATATTTGGCGATCATTGCCCGCACCAGATCGGCGCGGTCATAGGGCTCGGCCGCGAGAACATAACGCCCGATGCCGAGCAGGCGGCCGTCATCCCGGTCGGGATCGGCCACCAGCGCGACCGTCTCCCGGTTGTCGCGGCTCATGAAGATGCGGGCGTGGTTGAAGCCCAGCGCCGGCGCGATGCGGTAGGGCGTGAAGCTCAGCCGCGGCTCGATCTGGTCGTGCCGCAGGATCTGCGCGGCCTCGCCCGCCGTCATGTCGAGCGAGAGCCCGGCAACGTCGTAGGGCGGCCCCGGCCGGCGCAGGGGCGGGCGTGCCGCGGAGCCTGGGGCGAGCGTCGCCGGCCCGTCCGCGGGAGCCGCCGGGGTGGACGGGGTTTCCAGCTCGGAACCGGGTCCCCCATCCTCCGGCGGGTAGGCTGTGCGGTCTTCGAGGTCCGGCGCATCGAGGCGGACCAGCGGCATCTGGGTCGACCGGATGGCGACAAGGGCGCGCGGTGTGGGACCGGCCGGGTCGGTGCCGTCCGCCACCATGCCGGGAATGGGCAGATAGGCCATGAACTCGGAAAGCCCACGGTCGGCATAGGCGGCGACGCGCTTCAGCGTGAGATAAAGCCGCAATCCGGCCACCTGCTCCAGCGCGTAGACCGGCGTGCCGAGCAGATCGCCGCTGATCCAGGTGCTGGGGCCGATGTCGGTCAGCCGGGCGAAGGCGGCGAGCGTCACGGTGCTGCCGGGCTGCTGCCGCAGCCGCGGTAGCGCGTCGGGCGGCATCGGGATGATGCGGTTGTCGATCTCGATCGTGCCGTCCACCGGAATATCGGCCTCGACCGAAAAGCGCACCGGCCATTCCACCAGCACGACCCCGCCGCGATTGGCGGCGTAGTAGCCGAGGCTCGCCTGCGTGGGAATGACGAGATCCAGCGGCAGGGCCGGCGCGGCGGCGGCGATGACCGGCATCCATTGCCGGGCGAAATCGTTCAGCACCACGAGCCGCTGCCGTTCATCGGCGGCGTAGAGCCTGCGCCGGATGGCGTCCTCGTTCCGTGCCGGCGATTCATCCGGGCCGGAGCGGGGCGACCCGTCGGCGTCGCGGATGGCGCCCAGCAGTTGCCGGATCTGCTCGGGATGAAGGAAGCGCTGCGCCAGCAGGGCGACCGTCTCGACATCGGGCAGGGCGCCGGGATTGTCCCTGATCGCCCGGGCAACGGCGAGACACAGCAGCGCGTTGGAGAACAGCCGCAGCTCCGTGGTCATCTGCTGCCGCGGGGCGTGGAGGGGAAACTGCGCCGCCAGCACATTGCCGCGCCGGCTGGCCAGATTCATGAAAAGATCGCCGTCCGGCCGCGGTGTTGGCGGGGGCGCGAAGGCGGGGGCCATCGTGGAGACGGGCGCGGGCATGCGCTCGCGCGTGGCGAGTTCCTGCCCCGCCGCCGGCTCGTGAAAGGGAACCATCCACGCAAGTGTGAGCGGGGCTGTGAACGCCCACACGCCGACCAGCGAAAGAACGCGCACAAGACCCACCGGCGCCCCACGGATTCGTCACCCCGTAATATGGTAGGGGGATGTTGCGGTGCGAAAAAGTCCGAAACGCGTGAAAATCGTCCCGATAATCGAGATAAATCGGCGCGCTGCGGAAAAAACACAGTTGATAATCATAATTTCGAAATATTAGGTGGCCGCCGTCGCCGCGCCCACTGGGGCGAACGCAAAGGGACGTCCGGGCTCGTCATAATTGACCGGAGTCATGTGCCAGCCTTCGGCGTGCTTCTGCCAGTAAAGCGCCTTCAGCTTCAAGCTGATCTCGCCGGGCCGGTCGTTTCCGTAGATCCGGTCGTTGACGCGGGCACAGGGCATCACGCCACCCGCGGTGGTGGTGGTGAACACCTCGTCCGCCTCCATCAGATCCTCGAAGGTCACCGGCGCGATGCGGGGCTCGAGCCCCAGTTCCGGGCACAGCTCCAGCACGGAGCGGCGGGTGATGCCGAGCAGCGCGCCGCGGTCCGGCGTGGTGACGACGCTGCCCTTCACGATGAACACGTTGAAGCCCGGCCCTTCGGTGACGAAGCCGTCGTCGTCGAGCAGCAGGGCGGTGTCGTAGCCGCCGTCCAGCGCCTCGAACACGCCGCGGCTGAGGTCCCGCCAGTTGTAGTTCTTCAGCGTCGGGTCCAGCGAGCGGCTGGAGAAGCGCGGCACGGACGCGACCAGCAGATGCGCGCCGCGCGCCTGCACGTCCGGCTTGATCACGTCGAGCCAGGGAATGGCATAGGCATAGAAGGTGTTGTCGCAGTCGTTCGGGTTGCGCGAGCCGAACACCCGCGGCACCCCGCGGGTGGAGAGCATGGCGACGAACGCCTCCCGCAGCCCGGAGAGCGCGACGCACCGCCCGAGGATCTCGCGGATCTGCGCCCGGTTCACCGGCGGCGTCAGCCGATAGCCGGCCAGCGACGTCTCGAACCGGTCGAGATGGTCGTCGAGCCGGAAGAAGCTGCCATGTTTCACATGCGCCACGTCGTAGGTGACGTCGGAGCGGGTGAACCCCCAGTCGCCCAGCGGAATCTTCGCCTCCGCCATGGGCACGAAGGTGCCGTTTACATAGGCGGCGCCGCGGGAGAAATCGGGCGTGGTCTGGCTCATGGCAGGCTCCGGCAGTTTCTGCGGCAGGTCGCGGCGGGGCGCCGTTCGACGGTCGACGTTCGGGAAACAGCCTTTGGCGAACGCCGTCGGCGCGGGGGTGGGGCGATCTTATGTGCCGGATGATGGCACCGGCGGGGCATGTGCGTGCAAGAGCCGGGCCGCGGCGCCGCGCGGGCCGGGGGCGCCCGGAGGCTCGGCCATTGCGGCTGCCGCCGCCCGAACGCCGCGGCTCCCGCCGCGCAAGGCCGCGGCTCCCGCCGGGCGGGGTTGTGGCGGCCCGGCAGGCGCCGCTGGAGGCCGGAGCGAGGGTGCGACATGTCGTCCGGCCGTTCCGGCCGCCTGTGCCCGCGGCAGCCCGGGAACCCTCTGGCGGCGCCGCTTTGCGCGGCGTCGATCACAAACGCCGCACGTCGTTGTGTTCGACTGAATACGGCGTTGACGCCCGCGCGCAAGCGGGCGCAGTCTCCCGCCACGGACGCCAAGGGCCGGCACGGGGGACCAACCTCCGGCAGGCACCCGATATGAGAATCGCGGCGACCTCTCCCGGCAAGGGCGAGGACGACACGCGGCAAGGACGCCTTTTCAGGGGCGATTCATCCTAGGAGGAAAGACATGTTCCAGCAGGCCCTGGAGAAGATCTCCAGCAAGCTCCTCATCCGCGACCGCTATGACAACTTCATCGGCGGCACGTGGGTCGCGCCCGTCGAGGGCCGCTATTTCGACAACCCCAGCCCGGTCACCGGCCGCAAGCTGTGCGAGGTTCCGCGCTCCACCGCCGCGGACATCGAGCTTGCGCTCGACGCCGCGCACAAGGCGAAGGACGCCTGGGGCCGCACTTCCGCCGCCGAGCGCGCGCTGATCCTCAACCGGATCGCCGACAAGCTGGAGGCCAATCTCGATCTCATTGCCATGGTCGAGACCCTCGACAACGGCAAGCCGATCCGCGAGACGACCCACGCCGACCTGCCGCTCGCCATCGACCATTTCCGCTATTTCGCCGGCGCGGTGCGGGCGCAGGAAGGCGGCATCTCCGAGATCGACCACGACACCGTGGCCTATCACTTCCATGAGCCGCTCGGCGTGGTCGGGCAGATCATCCCGTGGAACTTCCCGATCCTGATGGCGGTGTGGAAGCTGGCGCCCGCGCTCGCCGCCGGCAACTGCATCGTGCTGAAGCCCGCCGAGCAGACCCCGCTCAGCATCCTCGCGGTGATGGAGCTGATCGGCGACCTGCTGCCGGCCGGCGTGGTGAACGTGGTGAACGGCTTCGGCGTCGAGGCCGGCAAGCCGCTGGCGCAGTCCAAGCGCATCGCCAAGATCGCCTTCACCGGCGAGACCTCCACCGGGCGGCTGATCATGCAGTACGCCTCCGACAACCTCATCCCGGTGACGCTGGAGCTGGGCGGCAAGTCGCCGAACATCTTCTTCGCCGACGTGCTGGCGGCCGACGACGACTATTTCGACAAGGCGCTCGAAGGCTTCGCCATGTTCGCGCTGAACCAGGGCGAGGTCTGCACCTGCCCCAGCCGCGTGCTGGTGCAGCAGAGCATCTATGACCGCTTCATCGAGCGCGCGGTGGCGCGGGTGCAGAAGATCAAGCAGGGCCACCCGCTCGATGCCTCCACCATGATCGGCGCGCAGGCCTCCAACGACCAGCTCGAGAAGATCCTCTCCTATCTCGACATCGGCCGGCAGGAAGGCGCGAAGGTGCTGACCGGCGGCAAGCGGGCCGAGCTCGAGGGCGAACTGGCCGGCGGCTACTATGTCGAGCCGACCATCTTCGAGGGCCACAACAAGATGCGGATCTTCCAGGAGGAGATCTTCGGCCCGGTGGTCTCGGTCACGACCTTCAAGGACGAGGAAGAGGCCCTCGCCATCGCCAACGACACGCTGTACGGCCTTGGCGCCGGCGTGTGGACCCGTGACGGCAACCGCGCCTACCGCTTCGGCCGCGCCATCCAGGCCGGCCGGGTGTGGACCAACTGCTACCACGCCTATCCCGCCCACGCGGCCTTCGGCGGCTACAAGCAGTCCGGCATCGGCCGCGAGAACCACAAGATGATGCTCGACCACTACCAGCAGACCAAGAACATGCTGGTGAGCTACTCCACCAAGGCGCTCGGCTTCTTCTGAGCCGCGCGATCGACGCGACGGGCCGGCACGGGGTTCTCCCGTGCCGGCCTGCGCCGCAGAGGGGAGGGGTCATGGTCGACCGTGTCGAGATCACGCCAGCTGCCGCCGACCTCGTCGCGCGGCTGGAGGCCCAGCACGGGCCGCTGATGTTCCACCAGTCCGGCGGCTGCTGCGACGGCTCGGCGCCGATGTGCTACCCCGCCGGCGACTTCCGGGTGGGGCCGCAGGACGTCCGGCTCGGCACCATCGCCGGCTGCCCGTTCTATATCGGCGCCGCCCAGTTCGAATATTGGCAGCACACCCAGCTCATCATCGACGTGGTGCCCGGCCGCGGCTCCGGCTTCTCGCTGGAGGCCCCCGAAGGGGTGCGGTTCCTGACCCGCAGCCGGCTGTTCACCGATGCCGAACTGGCAACGCTGGAGGCGGCCGGGCCGCCCTCGCGCGCGGCCTGAACCGCTGCGCCCTGCCCACGCGTCGCCAATCCGTTGCGACGGCGCCCTCCGGGGTGGCCGGCCGGTCGGGAGGCGCGGTCAGCCCGGCGGGGTTGCCGACGCCGCTTCGCCGGTCATGCGCGGCGGCAGCGCGACGGGCCGCGGGAAAGCCCGGGCCAGCCACCCGCCGAACACCCGTGCCGCCAGCTCCGCGCTGCGCCGTCCCCGGGCATGGCTCTCCTGCCGCAGCGCCGGGATGTCGATGCCGGCCGCCACCAGCTGGCTGTGGTGCCCGACATACCACTCCTCCAGCTCCCGCGGGCCGGCTTCCAGATGGAGCTGCAGCCCGAGCCCGGCGCGGCCGACGGCGAAAGCCCCGGTGTCGTCGAAGCGGTCCTGCGCCAGCCGCACCGCCTGGCGGGGCAGCTCGACGCTGTCGCCCGGCCAATGCAGCACCCACGCGTCGGGCTGGGCCAGCGGTGCCAGCACTGAAGCGCGCCCGGCGCCGGTGAGCGCGACGCTGTCCCACGCGATCTTTTTCCGGGGGCCGGGGGAGCCGCGGGCGCCGAAAGGCGCAACCGCCGCCGGCGGCCGGCCGCGCGGTCACTCCACGGTGGCGGCGCTGACTCCGGGCACCCGGCGGCCGGCGCCGGCCGCCTTTCCGGCCTCCCGCGGCCGGCGGCTTTCCGTCGGCGCCGCATCGGCCGCGACCTCCGGCATGTCGGTGGAGCTTGCGCCCGGCGTCGGGCTCGCTGCTATGGCCGGGGCCGCGGTGGCCAGTGTTGCCATGGCCGGGGCCGCCACGGCGGGGCGCCGCATCGCGTTGTGCAGCGCCTGCAGATGGACGGCCGCCGCCTCTTCCGCGACGCGCTCGATCTGGCGATAGCGCGCCACGAGTTCCTCGCCGAAGGGGGTGAGCCGGGCACCGCCGCCATGCCGGCCGCCGGTCTGCGACAGCACCACCGGCTGGCCGAACAGCTGGCCGAGGCTGTCCACCAGCTCCCACGCCCGGCGATAGGACATGGTCATGGCGCGCCCGCCGGCCGAGATCGATCCCGTGCGGGCGATGCATTCGAGCAGCTCGATCTTGCCGGGACCGACGCGGCCCTGCGGATCGAGATCGATGCGGATGCTGAGACGGGGCATGGCTTCCGGCTGCGGGGACGCTTGTCAATCTAGAGTCAATCGAAGCTGGGCATCCGTCAACTCCGTGACAGGCCGAAGACCGGCAAAGCCTCTGTCCCCGCCGGCTGCACCGCCCGCCACCACACTTCGAGCGTGGCCGCATCCGGCGGCACGGTCGCCGCCATGTCCCCGGTAAAGGCGTCCCAATATGCCGCCAGCGCCGGCGCCACCGCGGTCAGCACCGGCACGTCGCGCTCCACCGCGGCGCGGAAGGCGTCGATCAGCCCGCCGCGCGCCGCCTCCAGCTTGCCGAACTTGCTGAGCACCACAAGGTCGCAGCCCGCCTCGATCGCCGCCAGCACCGCCACGCAGGCCGCCGCCACCCCCGACGAATCGAGGTGGCAGGCGGTGGACGCCCGGCCGAGGTCCTGGTCGATGGGAAAGACGGCGCCGCTCGTCAGGTCGCGCAGGCCCTGGCCGGTGCAGCCGCTGCCCGGCGGCCCGACCTGCTCCTCCACCAGCCCGGCCACCCGCCAGCCGGAAGCGCGCCGTCGCGCGGCGAAGCCGGCCAGCGCCTGCTGGATCGCCGGGCTCGGCGCGCCCTGCAGGGCGATGATGCGGGGAGGGGGTGGGGCCATCTTCGCCGGTGGGTTGGGCGCGGTCGCGCGATGCTGTAGCGTGCAGTATATAGGTTTGCCGGGCGCCGGCCAGAGCGCCGCAGGACCAGGGAAAGCGCGATGGTCCGCGAGGACGAGATCCGCGCCGCGGAGCGCGCGGTGGAATGGCCGGAGCCGGTGGACGCCGGCCTCGTCTTCATCGGCCGCATCCGCACGCCGTGGACCGAGCGGCTGCTCTGCCCGCGTCAGGGCCGGCTGGACGGCCCGGTGTGCCGGCTGGAGATCGACCCGCCGTGGCGGGCGGCGCTGGCCGGGGTCGATCTCTATGAGCGGCTGGAGGTGCTGTACTGGCTGCACCGCGCGCGCCGCGACCTCGTGCTGCAGAGTCCGCGCAATGACGGCGCGGTGCGCGGCACCTTCTCGCTGCGCTCCCCGGTGCGGCCGAACCCGATCGGCACCGCCATCGTCGCCCGCCTCGGCCCGGAGGAAGACGGCGTGCTGCGGGTGCGCGGGCTCGACTGCCTCGACGGCACGCCGCTGCTCGACATCAAGCCGGACCGCACGCTGTTCGTGCCGCTCGCCCCGCCGCAGCCCGGCGACGCCGAGACCGGCTGACTCAGCGCAGCTTCGGCACCCGGCCCAGCACGGCGCGGCGCACCTGCAGCCGCTTGCGCTGCACACGGCGATTCCACACCAGGCTCTCCAGCTCCGCCCGCAGCCGTGCGACGTGCTGGCCGAAGGTGAGGCCGGGGCCGCGGGCCTGTGGTGCGGGGCGCGCCAGCATCTCCCGGTTCGGCGCCAGCGCCAGCAGCCCCTCGGCGACCGCCGGCAGGGTGCGCAGCCCTTCCACGAGAATGGAATAGCCGGAGATCATAGGCCGGCCGCTCTGGCCGAGGCTCGACAGCGTCGAGAACAGGTAGCGCCGCGCCCGCGCCATGGCGATGAGGTCGCAGAACTGGTCCACCGCGGCGACGCGGGCGTCGACGATGCGGGTTTCATGGATCGGCTGGCCGCCGAGATCGGGGATGTCGGAGCTGAACAGCACGTCCACCTCGGGGGCGAAATAGGCGCGCGCGAAGCGCTGCACCTCGGCGCTGTCGGTGCAGACCAGCAGGCGGCGGCCGACGAAGAGCGGCTTGGTGCGCTCGAACAGCTTGCGGAAATCGGTCTGGTAGTCGGTGTGGCGCACATGCAGCGCGTCGTAGTCCGGCCCCAGCCGGGCGAGGCGCGTCACGATCTCGGCGGCGAGATCGGGCGCCAGGGCGAGGCCGCGCAGCGGCCACACGCCGGTGAGCCCGCCGCCGGCCTGCTCATGCACCAGACAGCGGGCGGCGTGGTCGCGGCTCATGTCGAAGCGCAGCGGCGCGCCGGTGTCGCGGCAGGCGAACATCAGGCCCTGTTCGTGCCAGACCGGGTCATAGCGGCCGAGCCGCCCGGCAACGCCGGCGGGCTCCACGCTGTCGAGCCGGTCCAGCGCGGCGATGACCTCGGGGCTGGCGTCCAGCACCGGGCAGCCGAATGCCGGCCCCGCCCGGAACAGCTCGCCAAACGGCAGCCGCATGCCGCCGCGGGTGAGGTCCACCACGAGGGTGCGGTCATAGGCGACCGCGTAGCGGCGGCAGCGTTCGAGCTGCATCAGCGCGTCATTGAGGCCGGCGCGCGGGCGCGCGAGCAGGAAACGGGTTCCACCCTCCAGCAGCCGGTCCGGGTCGGGGGGCGGCGGCGATGACGGCGTGGCGTCCCGCAGGGCGTCGGGACGCAGGGGGCTGTCGGGCAGGTCGAGGCCATGGGCCATTGCGCGGCGCAATCCTTCGGTACAGGGCGAGGACCCCTCCGACGCCCTGTCGGGATCCCCTGATGAAGGACGTCATGACACGCAGCTTCCGCCGCTTCAACGGACCTATGGGAAATTCTGCGGGGATTACGGGCCGACCGCATCGTTGGCCGGCATTGGTAGCGGAGGAGGGACTCGAACCCCCGACCCCAGGATTATGATTCCCGTGCTCTAACCAGCTGAGCTACTCCGCCCCAGACGGCCGAAGGCGCGAAGCGCCGCGGCCGCGTCGAGGTGGCGGGATATAAGGAAGCCGGCCTTCGCGTGTCAAGCGCGCCCGCGCGCCGTCCACTTCAAGCACGCCCCGCGCGCCGCTCACCTCGATCGCCGGGCATGGCCGCCCGCAGGCGCGGCCGGCTTCGCCGCCGCTCCGCCCGCCCGTCGCGGCGGCCCCGCCGGAGCGTGCCGTCGCCCCCGTCGCCCGCGGGCTCACCAGCGCGGGGCGGGGGGCAGCTTTTCCACGATCTCGTGCAGCCGGCGCCGCGTGCCCGGCGTGGTCTCGGAGGGTAGGGCGTCCAGCGGAAAGAACCGCGCCTCGGCGATCTCCCGGGAGGGAAGCTCGACCGGCCCTGTGCGGAAGCGCTCCACCACGAACACCACGACATGGTCGCGCCGCGACAGGAAGGAATTGAAGAACACCCCATGCAGCCGGGGGTCGCCGAGAAACGTGATGCCGGCCTCCTCCTCGAGCTCGCGGGCCAGCGCCTCGCGCACGGTTTCGCCCGGCTCCACCCCGCCGCCGGGCAGGTGCCAGCCCGCGACATAGGTGTGGCGCACCAGCAGCACCTGCCGCGCCGGCCCCAGCACCACCCCGCGCACGCCGAGCGTGAGCCCGCGCGTCAGGCGGCTCCAGAAATGAACGAAACCCGGCAGCTTTTTGCGGCGTGTCGGCGTTATGAGCGCGGCGACCGGCGAGCGGTTGCCACCTTCCTTCACCCGATGCGGGCTGATATGGAAACGGCCGTGTTCGTTCTCGCCCATCTCACCGATCCCCATCTCGGCCCGCTCCCGCCCGTGAGGCTGAGGGAGCTGGCGAGCAAACGCGCGCTCGGTTTCCTCAACTGGCGGCGCGGCCGACGCAAGCGCTTCGCGCCGGGTACGATCGAGCTTCTCGTCGACGACATCAAGGCGGTTGCGCCCGATCATATCGCGGTGACGGGCGATCTCGTGAATGTCGGCCTGCCGGCGGAATACCAGACCGGCCTCGCCTTCCTGCGCTCGCTGGGCGCCGGGGACAGGGTTACGGTCATTCCCGGCAATCATGACGCCTATGTGCGCTCCACCGCACATCACGCCTTGCTGAACTGGGGCGACTACATGCGCGGCGACGCCGCCGAGGCCGACCGCGCCGCCGACCAGGAAGCGTTTCCCTTCGTGCGCCGGCGGGGCGAGGTGGCGCTGGTGGGGGTGTCGAGCGCGATTCCCACCAACCCCTTCATGGCGACCGGGCGGGTCGGGCGGGCCCAGCTGGCGCGGCTGGCGAGCGTGCTCGACCAGCTCGGCCGCGAGGGGCTGTTCCGGGTCGTGATGATCCACCACCCGCCCTGCGGCCACCGCGCGGCGCACAAGCGCCTGCTCGATGCCGAAGGCTTCCGCGCCTGCCTTGCCCGCCACGGCGCCGAGCTGGTGATCTGCGGCCACGATCATCGCCCGATGGTGGAGCAGCTTCCCGGTCCGCAGGGCCTGATCCCGGTGGTCGAGGCGCCTTCCGCGGCGGCGGGCCCGGAGGATCGCCGCTGGCCGGGGGGCTATCACCTCTACCGCATCGAGCGACAGGAGGGGAACGCCTGGCGCTGCGAGATGGAGGCGCGGGGCTTCGCCCCCGGCGATCCCACCGTGGCGCGGCGCACCATTCGGGTGCTCTCCGCCCCGCCGCGCGTGCCGGCGGCCTGAGGGCAATGGCCCGTTCCTACAAGATTCCGCCCGGCGCCGTCGCGCTGGAGGATTACGAGGCGCTGGCCCGGGAGCGCCTGCCCGCCGACGCCTTCGCCTATATCGCCGGCGGCGCGGCCGACGAGAGCACGCTGCGACGCAACAGGGCCGCCTTCGAGGACATCCGGCTGCGCAGCCGGGTGCTGGCCGACCTCAGAGGCGGCGGCACCGCACTGCAGCTGTTCGGCACCGCGCTCGACCACCCCATTCTGGTCGCGCCCACTGGCCGGCACCGCCTTGCCGACCCGGATGGCGAGCGCGCCACCGTCGTTGGGGCGGGCGGCGCCCGGGCGGCGATGGTGGTGAGCACCGAGGCCGACCTCACGCTGGAGGAGGTCGCCACGGCGGCGCGCACCCCGCTGTGGTTCCAGCTCTACATCCAGCACGACCGCGGCTTCACCGCCGATCTGGTGCGGCGGGCGGAGGCGGCGGGATACCGCGCGCTGGTGGTGACGGTCGACGCCCCGGTGTTCGGCGCCCGCAACCGCGAGCAGCGCGCCTTCTACCGCGGGCCCAAGCTCTCGGAATTCGCCAATCTGCGCGGGCTGCACACAAGCCACGTCGCCCATGCCGAGCTCGGCGAAAGCCTCATGTTCGGCGGCTTTCTCGATGTGGTGCCGCGCTGGGAGGACATTGCCCGGCTGCGCGCGCTCACGCGACTGCCCCTCATCCTCAAGGGCATCATGACACCGGAGGACGCGGCGCGGGCGCTGGCGGAAGGCGCCGACGGCATCGTCGTCTCCAACCATGGCGGCCGGGTTCTCGACGGGCAGCCGGCCAGCCTCGAGGCGCTGCCGGCGGTGGTGCGGGCGGTGGCGGGGCGGGTGCCGGTGCTGATGGACGGCGGCATCCGCCGCGGCACCGACGTGTTGAAGGCGCTCGCGCTCGGCGCCCGCGCGGTGCTGGTCGGGCGGCCCTGCCTGTTCGGCCTGGCGGTGGCCGGCCCGGCCGGCGTCGCCCACGTGCTGCACCTGCTGCGCTGCGAATTCGAGATGGCGATGGTGCTGACGGGCTGCCGCACCCTCGCCGACATCGGCCCGCAGGTTCTGTGGCCGGATGGCCCGGCTCAGTAGAGCGTCTCGCGGTAGCGCACGAGCATCTCCGCCTGGGTCTCGGCGGTGGCGAGGCCGAGCTGGTCGCGCAGCATCTCGCCCATGCTGGGCAGGGTGTCGCGGGCAACGAAACTCGCGGGGTCCCAGGCACGAGAGCGCATGAACGCCTTGGCGCAGTGGAGATAGGCCTCCTGCACGTGAATGCGCAGCACGGTGCGCGGCTCGCGCTCGCCGATGGCGTAGCTCGCGCGCAGCTCGGCATCGTCGCGGATTTCCGCGGTGCCGTTGATGCGCAGCGTCTCGTCGACGCCGGGCACCAGGAAGAGCAGGCCGACAGCGGGGTTGGCGATCAGATTGGTGAGGCTGTCCAGCCGGTTGTTGCCCGGCCGGTCCGGAAGCAGCAGCGTCCCGGCCTCCTCGACCCGCACGAAGCCGGGGGATTCGCCCCGGGGCGTGACGTCGGCGCGGCCATCCGCGCCATAGGTCGCCAGCATCACCAGCGGGGACAGCACCACGAAGTGCCGGCAATGCGCGTCGAGTTCCGGCAGCACCTTGCGGCGGCTGCGCTCGCGCGCCTCGCCATAGAGCGCGCGGAGGTCGTCGAGGCGGGTGATGCGGGCCATGGGGCGTTGCCTTAATTCTTGACGAGGAGCTGGACGCGGTCGGCGGCGAAGCGCGAGCGGGTGAACTGGATGGGCGTGCGCCGGGCGTCGCCATTGACGCTCTCCACCACCATGACCACACGCCCCGCCGGCAGCGCAAGCAGGCTGCGCTCCTGCTCGTCGGCGGGCCGGGCAGTGATGCGGGTTTCGAGCCGGCGGTAGTCGCCGAGTCCGAGCGCCTCCAGCGCCCGCGTCACCGAGCCGGTGGCGGCGACCAGGAATTCGAGGTCGCGGCAGCGTTCCGCGCTGTACCAGTGGGTGCCGCAGACGATCGGCACGCCATCGGCCTCGCGCACCATCTCGATGCGCAGCAGCTCGGTGCCCGGCGGAATCTTCAGGGCCGCGGCAAGTTCGGCAGTCGCCGGCTCGCGCCGCGCCGACAGAAAGCGCCCGCCGGGCGCCCGACCCTCGCCCGAGACGATCTCGGAGAAGCGGGTGCGGGCGCTGATGGGGTAGCGGATCGGCGGCTCCTTCACGAAGGTGCCGCGGCCGGGCGTCGCCTCGATGACGCCTTCCTCGGTCAGCGCGGCCAGCGCCCGGCGCAGCGTGTGCCGGTTCACGCCGAAGCGCTCTGCCAGTTCCGCCTCGGTGGGCAGCCGCGCGCCGGGCCGCAGCCGCCCGTCCGCGATCTCCGCGGCGAGCTGCTCGGCGATCTGCTTCCAGAGCGAAATTCCTGAGCCGCGCTCAATGGTTGCGGCGGGGGAGGGGGGCGTCACCGGGTCGTTGTCGAACTCGTCCATGGTGGAATCCGGTGCTGATCTGAGGCCAAGCCGCTTGCTATTTGTATAGATTAATATACAAAGTCGCCGTCGTCCAGTCGGGACAGCCGAGGCCGAGATGCAGCCTTCCTCCTTCGATGCGGCGCCCGCCGCGCCGGATCGCCCCGCCCTGATGGCGGTGCTGGCCCGGGCCGAGCCGGGCGAACTCGACGCGGTTCTCGCCGCGCTTTCCCCGCTCCCCGGCATTCGCGACCTGAGGGCGCCCGAGATCGGGCTGGTCATGGTGCGCGGGCGTATCGGTGGCGACGGCGCGCCCTTCAATCTTGGCGAGGCCACGGTGAGCCGCGCGGCGGTGCGGCTCGAGGGCGGCGCGGCGGGCTTTGCCTACCGGCTCGGCCGCAGCGTGGCGGCGGCGCGGGCGGCGGCGGTTCTTGACGCGCTGTGGCAGGACGCGGCGCGGCGCGCGGCGGTCGAGGCGGCGCTGGCGCCGGTGCGGGCCCGGCTGGCGGCGGAAGAGGCAGGGGTGCGCGCCGAGACGGCGGCCACCCGGGTCGACTTCTTCACCCTCGTGCGCGGGGAGGACTGAGCGTGTCGGCGTTTTCTTCTGCCATCCCAACGGCTTCCTATGTGCCGGGGCCGGGCTTCGGCGATCCGGTGTTCGGCGCGCAGGCGGCGTTCCGTGCGGTGATGTGGGCGCTCGCCCGCCCCGGCCGGCCGGAGCCCCTGCCGGTGGACCTCGTCCCGCCGCCGCCGCTGTCGGCGGAAGCGGCGGCGGTGGTGCTGGCGCTGTGCGACCACGAAACCCCGCTCTGGCTCGACCCGGCTCTGGCGGCGGCGCCGGAGGTGGCGGCCTTCCTGCGCTTCCACACCGGCGCGCCCCTTGTCGCCGAGCCGGCGGCGGCGCGCTTCGCCGTCATCTCCAGCCCATTGGATATGCTAGCGTTCTCCAGCTTCGCGGCCGGCAGCCCGGACTATCCCGATGCCTCGGCGACGCTGGTGCTGCAGCTCGCCGGCTTCACCCCGGACGCTCCGGCGGCCCGCGCCCTCCGGCTGGAGGGGCCAGGGGTGGAGGGGGCGCTGGATTTCGCCGCCGGGCCGCTGCCCGCTGATATCGCGGTGCGCCTCGCCGCCAACCGCGCGCTGTTTCCGCGTGGGGTCGATCTCATTCTCACGGCGCCCGGCGCGGTGGCGGGGCTGCCCCGTTCCGTCGTGGCGAGGGAGGGCTGAGCCCATGTATGTCGCGGCAAAGGGTGGCGAGAAGGCCATCCGCAACGCCCACCGCCTGCTGGCAAAGCGCCGGAGGGGAAACCGGAATCTGCCCGACATCACGCTGGCGCAGATCGCCCAGCAGCTCACCCTCGCGGTGGACCGTGTGATGGCGGAAGGCTCGCTTTTCGACCCGGAACTGGCGGCGCTGGCGGTGAAGCAGGCGCGGGGCGACCTGATCGAGGCGATTTTCCTCATTCGCGCCTTCCGCACCACCCTGCCGCGCTTCGGCGCCTCGCGGCCGGTCGACACCGCGGCGATGCTG
>CAZIXP010000008.1:55002-56479 GCA_964543245.1 uncultured Starkeya sp. | reverse complement strand
CGCAGGTCAGCGCGCCATACATCGCGACCTTCGAGCCCTTGCTGAAGCGGGTGACGCCTTCTCCGGTGGCGATGACCTCGCCCACCGCCTCGGCGCCGACCACGAGGGGCATCTTGCGCTTGGCGAAGGCCATGCCGCGCCAGCCCCACACGTCGATATGGTTGAGCGCGAGCGCCTTGATGGCGACCTGCACCTCGCCCGCCTCCGGCGCGCCGGGCTCCGGCAGCTCGGTGAGGGTCAGGTTGCGGTCGGCGACGAGTTGAAGGGCGCGCATGGGGGCTCCGGGCGGCAGGCGGCGCGGGCGGGGTGCCTCACCGCCGGAAGCGTTCCGGCGATCCAGCACCGCCACCCGGGTGGGGAAGGGGACTGGCGGCCGCCACGGCCCGCGGGACGGGGGCGGCCGGAAAGCGCGCGCCCACGCGGCGCGAACTCAAGGACGTGCGCTGGATAACGAAATCAGCGCTGGATGGCTAGTGCGGCGGTCAGCCCGCCATCGACCGGGATGGTGGCGCCGGTGATGTAGCCGGCCCCCGGCGAGAGCAGGAAGCCGACCAGCGCCGCCACGTCCTCCGGCCGGGCGAAGCGGCCGAGCGGCACCTGCTTCTCCACATTGGCGCGGTAGGCGGCGTAGCGCTCCAGCATGGCGGTGTCGACGAAGCCGGGCGCCACCGTGTTGACGGTGATGCCGCGCCGCGCGCTTTCGATCGCCAGCGTGCGGCAATAGGCGGCCAGCGCCGCCTTGGAGCCGGAATAGACGCCGTTGCCGGGATTGGCGACCTCGCCCGCGATGGAGCCCACCGCGACGATGCGCCCGGCCCGCGCCCGGGTCATCGGCCGCACCAGCGCGCCGGCGATGCGCACGAAGGACCAGTAGTTCACCTGCATCAGCTCTTCCGCCTTGTCCTGGTCGACCATGGCGGCGAGGGTGTCGTAGCTCATGCCGGCATTGTGGACGAAGCCGAAATAGGCCGGCTCCTCCGCCAGCGCCGCGGCGAAGGCGGCGACCGCGGCCTTGTCGGCGAGATCGAGCGGGCGCACCTCGAGAGTGGCGTCGGGCTTCTCCGCGGCGATGGCGGCGGCCAGCGCCTCCGCCTCGGCGGTGGCGGTGCGCACGGTGAAGACGACGTGAAAGCCGGCGAGCGCCAGCGTCTTCACGATCGCCGCGCCGACGCCACGACCGCCGCCGGTGACCAGAACGCGGGGAAGGCTCATGAGGTATTCCTTGGGGCGGGGTGGCAACGAACGGGGCGGGAGAGGGCGGCAGCACGGAACCGGCGCCGCAGCCGGCGGCCGTTGCGCGTTACCGCACGCCTTCTAGGCCATTCCCCGCCCTCTGCAACCGCGCCCGGGCTTGCCGCCAAAGGATTTCACGGGGTGATGCAGCCGCGCCGCAGTGCGACCGTCTGGCCGGTGCGCCGCCGCGGCGCCTGCCGGGCGGCACGCCGGCCGGGAGAGCCCGGCCTCAGACCGGCGCGGC